>CAYHQJ010000086.1:0-9302 GCA_964358595.1 uncultured Gemmatimonadales bacterium | reverse complement strand
TTGACAGCGCGGTCGTACGTCCGTGACGCGCGGGCGTTTGTTCGTGGCGGCCGCGGCGGGGGCGGGGCCGCTGCTCGGGCTGGCGTGCGGCGGGACGGCGCCGCCGCCGGAGCCGGCGCCACAGCCTGCGCCGGCGCCCGAGGCCGCGCCGGCCCCGGGGCCGTCGCTCGCGCCGCGCGCCGCGGCGGGGACCTACCGGCTGCGGACCGAGATCGAGCGGCGCGGCAATCCGCAGCGCGCGGGCGCGCGCCGCGGCCGGGGCGGCCCGCCGGAGACGACGCTGCGCCTGGACGCGACGCCAAGCGCCGCGCCCGTGGAGGGCGCGCCGGGCACGCCGTACATCGCGTCCATCATGCTGCCGGGGTACACGCAGGCGCCGCGCGGGCGTACGGGGCAGGCCGCTGCGTGGTGGCCCGTGCCGGGCGATACTGTCGTGGTGCAGTGGACGACGCCGCGCGGGCAGGTCCTCCAGCTGCGCGGCCAGTTGCGCGGCGCGATGCTCGCGGGCGAAGTGTGGTTCGTCTCCCCCGCGAGTGGCGCGACCTTCCAGATGGGGACGTTTTCGGCGACGAAGTCGCGCTAGAACGCCAGCCCCGCGAACCAGTTGATGTGGTTCGCGCTCAGTGTGCCGGCGGCGTAGGTCGTCTCCAGCCGCCGGAACTCGGCGCCGAACAGCAGCCCGCCGCCGGGCCGCCAGTGCAGGTGGCCCTCGTACGCCACGTTCTTCTGCCGCGGGACGACGGTCTGCGTGGTGGGCGGGAGGTCGGCGTCGTTCGGATCATCGAAGCCGTAGCCGCCGCCGAATTCCCACGCGAACGACGGCCGGAGGTTGAGCTGGACCCAGCCGCCGCGCGTGCGCACCGGCACGCCGCCGACGCCTTGGTTCTGGCCGATGCCGCCCGCGCCGAGACCGCCCAGCGCCTGTCCGTTCAGGAAAGCCTCGCCCAGGACCAGCACCTTCTCCCCGACGGCGAGCCGGAGATCGGCCGTGTAGGCCTCGCTCGTGAGCAGGGAGTCGCCGGTCGTGGCGATCCAGCCGCGGTGCACGCCGACGCCGATCTGGCTCTCGGCATCGCCGCCGCCCCAGCCGATGTACAAGCGGCCTTCCAGCGTCGGGCGGCCGCTCTTCTCAGCGCTGTCGGGTTGCGTGTCAAAGGCCGGCTGCGGGCTCGGCTGCATCGGCGCGAGCGCGGCGGCCTGGAGTCCCACGCGGACCTGCGTGCCGGCCTCGAGCATGAAGCGCGCCTGCGGGATCCAGAGCCAGAGGTTGCCGGCGCCGACGAAGCCCGGCGTGCCCGTGGCCGCGAACGAAACGGGATTGTGCGGCGCGACGAGCGGCGACTCCTGGCCGACGAGCAGGCCGAGGTGGGGCCAGTCCACCTTCAGCGTCGCGGTGCGGATGCGCATCACCGGCCGGGTGCGGCCGCCGCCGCTGGCCAGCTGGCCGCCGAAGAAATCGAGCTGCAGATCGCCGGAGAGGTCGCCGCCGAGGGCGCGTGCGCCGGAGACCGCCACGCCGATCCGCGTCTGGCGGATCGCGCCGCCGAGCTGGCGGTTCGGAAGCCCGGTGGTGTCCTGCGGCGAGGAAACGAACTGCGGCACGTCCGCGTTGTTGACGCGGGCGTTGGTGTAGAAGCCGTTGGCGAGGATCAGGCCCGAGAGCTCGACGCGGTTGCGCAGGCGCGACTGCACTTTCGCCTGCGCCTGCTCCTGGAGCTGCTGCTGGAGGCGCTCGATCGCCTCCTCGGCGCGCCGCACGCGCTCGGCGAGCGAGTCCGCGGGCTCCTGCGCCCGGAGGGCGGGAGCGACGAACGCGGCGGCGGCCACGATCAGCGCGAATCGGGAGCGTGTCGTCACAATGGGGTCCTCGACGCGGTGGTTGTGCTTGACGTTACCCAGAGGATAAGGCAAACTCGTGTATATGCCCGAGATGCGCAATTACTTGACGGCCACGCGGTTGGCCTCCGTGGCGTTGTTCACGTTGCTTGCCGCCATGGGCGCGGCGCCCGCGCGCGCCCAGGTCAGCGGGCGCGTCCACGTGACGGACGTGGGCGGCCGCCCGGCGCCCGATCTTTCCGACGCCGTCGTCTACCTCGACGGCCGCGGGCCGCGGGGCGCAGCGCCCGCGCGCCCGGAGGTGGCGCTCGACGGCCGGCAGTTCCGGCCGCGGGTGCTGGTCGTGCCGGTGGGGACGACGGTCAACTTCCCCAACCTGGACCCGTTCAACCACAACGTCTTCTCGGTCAGCGAGCCGAACGCGTTCGACCTCGGGCTCTACGGGCGCGGCGAGTCGAAGAACCGCCGGCTCAACCGGCCCGGCGTGGTGCGCGTCTTCTGCAACATCCATCCGCGGATGAACGCGTTCATCCACGTGCGCGACAACGCGTGGTACACGCAGCCCGGCGCGGACGGCAGCTTCGAGATCGCCGGGGTGCCGCCCGGCACGTACACCATCCACGTGTGGCACGAGCGCGCGCCGGAGGTGACGCGGGAGATCACGGTGCCGGCGGGCGGATCGTCGGGGCTCTCCCTCACGCTCGACGCGAGCGGCTACCGTTGGACCCAGCACAAGAACAAGTACGGCCAGGAGTACGGGTCGGGGGCCCAGCGTGAGCGCTACTGAGGCCGCGGGCGGCCGGGGCGGCCTCACCCTCAAGGTTTTCGCGGCGACGGCCGGCGTGGTCGTCACCGTGCTCGCTGTGGCGCTCCTGCTCACGTCCATCCGTGCCAGCCAGACGGCGACCGCCGCGATCGACCGCCAGCTCGCGAACACCGGCGAGGTGGCGCGCCAGTTCATCGAGGCGGAGAACGCGAAGCTCGCGAGCGGCGCGAAGGTCGCGGCGCAGAACCCCAACTTCATCGCGGCGGTCGCGGGCGACCCGAGCTCGGTGCTCGACCTGGCGACGACGTACCAGGAGATGCTCGACGCCGACTACGTCCTCCTCACGGACGCCGGCGGCGTGCTGAAGGCGCGCACCGACCGTCCCGGCGCCTCGGGCGATACGCTCGGCGGTCCGCTGATCGGCCAGGCGCTCGAGGGACGGCAGGTCGCGGGGTACGTCAACCAGGCGGACGAGCGGCTCTATCTCGCGGTGGCGACGCCGCTCACGGACCTTGCGTCCGGCGTCGTGCAGGCGGTGCTGCTCGCCGCGCACCAGGTCACGGACTCGCTCGCCGACGAGGTGAAGCGGGCGACGGGCTCCGAGATCGTCTTCTACCTGCTCGACGAGAACGACCGGCCCGTCGTGGTGGCGGGCACCGTGCCCAAGTCCCCGGACCTCGATAGCGCGGTGGCGGTTGCCGTGCGCAGCCAGCGCACCGACTCGGGCCGGGTCGAGGCGCGGGTCGAGGCGCGGATGGGCGGCACGGCGCTGGTCGGCTTCAACCGGCCGCTCACCAACCCAGGTGTGGACCATCCGCTCGGCGGGTACCTCGCCCTGCGCTCGCTCGCGGCGGAGCAGGCGGGTTTCAGCGCGCTGCAGCGCACGCTCGTCGTGGTGGCGATCGTCGGACTGCTGCTCGCGCTCGCCGCCTCGTGGCTCGTGGCCAATCGCATCGCGCGGCCGGTGCGCGCGCTGGTGGACGTGACGCGCAGGGTGGCCGAGGGCGATTACAGCACGAAGGTCGAGGTCACCTCCAAGGACGAGATCGGCGAGCTGGCCGCCGCGTTCGGCCGGATGGTCGAGGAGCTCCAGGCGAAGCAGCAGTTGGTGGAGTATCTGAGCGGCAGCAGCCAAGCCACGCAGCCGGTGTACACCGCGGGCGGCGACGTCGCCTCGGCGACGATGGTGCGCTCGGTGGCCGCGAGCACGGGGATGCCGCAGGTCGGGCAGACGTTCGCCAGCCGCTACGAGATCAAGGGCATCCTCGGCGTGGGCGGGATGGGCGTGGTCTTTCGGGCCTGGGACACCGAGCTGGGCGAGCCGGTCGCGATCAAGACGCTGAAGGGCGACGCGATGGCGGGCGACCCGGTGCTGCTCGCGCGCTTCAAGGACGAGATCCGGCTCGCGCGCAAGATCACCCACCGCAACGTCGTCCGCACGCACGACATCGGCGAGGTGGAGGGGAACTACTACATCACGATGGAGTTCGTCGAGGGGCAGTCGCTCAAGCACCTGATCCAGAGCCGCGGCTCGCTCCCGGTGAACGTCGTGCTCACGGTGGGCAAGCAGCTGTGCCGCGCCCTCGAGGTGGCGCACGAGCAGGGCGTCATCCACCGCGACATCAAGCCGCAGAACCTCATCGTCGAGCCGAGCGGCATTCTGAAGGTGATGGACTTCGGGATCGCGCGGCTCGCGACGCGCACCGACGGCGTGACGCAGGCGGGGATGGCGATCGGCACGCCGGAGTACATGGCGCCCGAGCAGCTGCTGGGCGGTGAGGTGGACTTCCGGGTGGACCTCTACGCCTCGGGGTGCGTGCTGTTCGAGTGCCTGACGGGCCGCACGCCGTTCGTCGCCGACTCGCCGATCACGCTGGTGGCGAAGCAGCTCGAGGAGGTCCCGCCGTCGCCCGCGAGCCTCAACAGCGAGGTCCCGGAGTCGCTGGCGCTGCTGATCCTCCGCACCCTCAGCAAGAACCCGACCCAGCGTCCGCCGAGCGCCGCGGCGCTCCACGACGAGCTGGAAGCGATCACCATTTAGACCGGAGCCGTCTCATGCGCCTCGTCATGTCGTATGCAGTTCTCGCGCTCACCGCGGCCCCGCTGGCGGCCCAGCAGGGGATGGCGGGCGGCGCTGCCGCTCCCCTGCCGAGTGGGTACCGGCAGATGCAGCTCTCGGACCTGGAGCGGGAGCGGGGCATGACGCTCGCCATGCTCGACTCGACGCCCGAGCGGCTGATCCACTTCAAGCCGGTGCCCGAGGTACGCGATTTCATGCAGCAGATCGCGCACGCCGCGCTCCCGATCGCGCTGTTCGCCGCGACGGCGAAGGGCGAGCGGCCGCCCGCGCTGGGCGACAGCACCGCGTACCTCGGCGGCAAGGGGGCGCTGCGCGAGGCGATCGCGCGGTCGTACGACTACGCCCGCAGCGTGCTCGAGGGTATGTCGGACGCCGACTACCAGGGCACGGTGATGTTCTTCGGGCGGCCCACGCCGCGCTGGAAGGTGGTCGCCGCCGCGCTGGAGCACTCGACCTGGACGCGCGGCGAGGTCGTCGCGTACTTCCGCCTGAACGGCATGGCGCCACCGGCGTTCGAGCTGTTCCCGCCCGCGAGGCGGTGAGCTCCGCCGCGATCGAGACACGCGGCCTTGGCAAGCGCTATGGCCGCGTGCGCGCCCTCGAGGACCTCTCCCTCCGCGTCGAGGAGGGAGAGGTTTTCGGCTTTCTGGGGCCGAACGGGGCGGGGAAGACGACGACCATCCGCGTGCTGCTCGGCCTGCTCCGACCGAGCGCGGGGGCGGCGACGGTCCTCGGCCGCGCGGCAGCGCCGGGCGCGGCGGAGGTGCGCGGCGACCTCGGCTACCTGCCGGGCGAGCTGGCGCTGTGGCCGGCGTTTACGGGGGCGCACACGCTCGCATTCCTCGAGCGGCTTTCGGGGCGGCCGGCGGTGGACCGCGCGGCGCTCGTCGGGCGCCTCGGCCTGACGGCGGCGGAGCTGGACCGCGCCGTGCACGGCTACTCGGACGGGATGAAGCAGAAGCTCGGCATCGTGCAGGCGCTCCAGTGCCGGCCGAAGCTGGCGCTGCTGGACGAGCCGACCAAGGGCCTCGATCCGCTCGTGCAGCGGGAGTTCTACGCCGTCCTCGCCAATGCGCGCCGCCAGGGGATGACGATCTTCTTCTCCTCGCACGTCATCTCGGAGGTAGAGCGGGTGTGCGACCGCGTGGCGATGCTGCGCGCGGGGAAGCTGGTGAGCGTGGGCACGGTCGCGGAACTGCGGCGGGCCCAGCGGCGGCGCGTCATCGCGGTCTTCGGCGACGACGTGGACGCGGCCGCGCTGGCGCACTTCGGCGAGGTCGTGGAGCGGGAAGCGCGCCGCGTGGTGCTCCAGGTGGCGCAGGAGGAGCTGCCGGCGCTGGTCGCGCGGCTCGGGATGCTGCCGCTGGTTGACCTGGTGGTCGAGCCGCCGAGCCTCGAGGAAGTGTTCCTGGAGCGCTACCGGTGAGCGCGGGTGCGGGCACTCTGCTCGGCCATCACTGGCGGCGCCACCGCACGGCGCTCGTGATGCTCTGCCTCGGCATGGCGCTGTTCCAGGGCATCATCACGCGCGTCGCACCCTCGCCCGAGCAGGCGAGCTTCCTCAGAAACCTGCTCCGGATGGCGCCCGGGCCGGTGCTCCAGGCCCTCGGCGAGCAGATCACGGCCAACCTCTCGGCGCGCGGGTTCCTCGCGTTCTTCTACGTCCACCCGTTCCCCCTGCTGATGCTCGCGGTCTGGAGCATTCGCGTGAGCGCCGGCGCCCTGGCGCGCGAGATCGGGCAGGGGACGATGGACCTGATCGCCGCGCGGCCGGTGACGCGCGCGAGCCAGGTCACGGCGGCGCTGATCGCGCTGCTCGCGGGCCTCGCGCTGATCGCGGCGGCGGCGTGGGCGGGCACGGCCATCGGACTCCTCAGCCGGCCGATTCCGGAGGTCGTGGCGACGGACTACCTGCCCGCGGCGTTCCAGCTGTGGCTGCTGTTCGCCGCATTCGGCGGGGTCGGGCTGCTGATCTCGGCGTCGCGCAAGGAGGGCGGCCCGGCGATTGCGCTGCTCGCGGGGCTGATGGCGGTCAGCTTTGCGCTCGACTACCTGGCGCGCGTCTGGCAGCCGATCCACGGCCTCAGGCCGCTGTCGCTGTTCCGCTACTACGATCCACAGGCGATCCTGCGCCAGGGCCTCGCGGGTGCGGACGCCCTCGTGCTGGTTGGCGTGGCGGTCGTCACGGCGCTCGCCGCATACGCGGTGTTCGCGCGGCGCGACCTGTAGCTGGCGGGCGTCGAGTGCGCATCCTACCTTAGCCCAATGTTATGCTGAGCGAAGCCGACACCCGAGCCAAACTGATTGACCCGGCCCTCCATGGTTCGCATCGCCCATCGACGTGCCCGCATGCGACCCCGCCAGATGTGGTGCGGCTGATTCTGCAACTGCAGCGCCGCTACACGTGGGGAGCGCGGAAGGTGCGGCGCCTACTGCAGAACCGCGTCCCCGCTGACCAGGTGCCCACGAAGACCACGGTGCACCGGATTCTAGAGCGGCACGGACGCGTGCGGCCGCGGCGGCGGAGTCGGCGCCGGTTTCACGCCGGCCCGCCCGGGACACCGATGGACCAGCCCAACGCCGTATGGACCACCGACTTCAAGGGCCAGTTCCGGACCAGCGACGGCATCTACTGCTATCCGTTGACCGTGCAGGATGGCGCGAGCCGCTTCCTGCTCGGCTGCCGCGGACTGCTCGCGCCCACGACCGAGGGCAGCTGGCCCGTATTCGTGCGGCTGTTTCAGCGCTGCGGCCTGCCCGTGCGGATCCGCAGTGACAACGGGCAGCCCTTCGCCTCCAACGCGCTCGGCCGGCTCTCGACGCTCTCGGTGTGGTGGGTCCGTCTGGGGATTCGCCCCGAGCTGATCGAGCCGGCGCACCCGGAGCAGAACGGACGCCACGAACGGATGCACCGCACCCTCAAAGCCGCGACGGCCCGGCCGCCTCAGGAAAACCTCACAGCGCAGCAGCACTGCTTCGACAGCTTTCGTCGGCGCTACAACACCGAGCGCCCGCACGAAGCGCTGGCCGATGCGACGCCCGCCAGCTGCTATGCACCCTCGCCCAGGCCCTATCGCGCGACGCTGGCGCCCCTCGTCTACCCGGGTCACTTCGAACGACGGCTCGTCAGCCGCAACGGCGGCATCCGCTGGTCGAACCGCTGGGTCAACGTGAGTCACCTGTTCGCGGAGCTCGAGATCGGCCTGGAGGAAATCGACGACGGCCTTTGGAACGTCTACTTCGGACCCGTCTGGCTCGGGCGCTTTCACGAAGCCGTGGGCCGTATCGTAGATCAACTGGACCGCCCCGCACGGCGGCGAGGCGGAAACCACAAGGGGAAAGTGTTACCAATCACCTGAGGACAAAGTGTTACCTATCACTCGGACCGTTCATCGGACGCCAGCCACCGGGCTCGACATCCACACGGAGATGCTCCTTGAAATCGGCCATGTGCTCGAGCAGCTCGTCAAACTCAACGGCACCGCGCAGGCCGCGGCGCCACACCCGCCGCTCAAGGGTCCCCAGAACCAGGTAACCTCCAGGATCGAGGTCGGGGCCAACCCCTAGACTGCTCAGCAGCTTGGTCATCTCCGCGTCGTGGGCGATCAGGAGCTCACACACGGTACAGAGACGGCAGGACTTCCCGAGCACGGCCAACTTCCCCCCGTCGGGGCCGGCGACGTGAATGACCAAGGAGAGCTTTCGAGCCTTCGTACGGGCGTCGCACCGCGGGCACCTCGTGAATCGCGCCCCGGCGTGAGGATTCAGCGCGAACGAGTAGCGAGGCGGCAACCGCCCCATCCCACCCCGGCGAGCTCTACGGCGCGATGTCATGAAAGCGGCTGGCTAACGCGACCGGCTTCTGCTGCGCCGCGGCCGCCCGCGAAGCAGTTGCGGTTGGGTACGAGCTTCAAGAGGCACGCGCACAACGTATCCCGGCCGCGGCGACAGCAGCAAGCCGTAGTTAGCCAGCCCGTTTCTTGCGGCTCTCCAGGCGCACACCCTGGCCGCGAAGCAAGGCCTCCCGGGCTCGCGCCACCTGCGCGAGGAACTCCGGATGGTGCTCGAGACGATACTCGAACCAGTCCTCTTCCGACTCGAAGCCGATAAGCACGCCTGCCGCTTGCCCGTGTCGCGTGATCAGGACTTCCTCATGTACCGCCTGCCGCAAGTAGCGGGACAGGTCGTCCTTAACCTTGGCCAGCGCCACCTTCTTCATCGGGCGCTCCTTTCTCCTTGAGCCAGGCTTCGGCCTGGGCCTTCGAGACCACGGCGAGCACCTGGACCTCCTGCTCCGTCACGTCGTAGAACACCCGCACGTCACCCACGCGCAACCGATACTGCGGCTGACTGAGCCCCCGCAGCCGCTTGATCCGGCTCTTGCTGGTCCGCGCTGGCTCGTGGCGCAGGTGCTGCTCCAGGGCATCCGTCACCGTCGCTCGCTCGTGGCCGCGCAGCGCCCGCAGCTGCTGATCCGCCTCCGGGGCCAGGATGATCACATACGCCATTCTGGCCAGAATATAGCCAGATTGGTTGAACCGGGCAACGGGGGTCGGCTGGGCTGGCTAACGACTCGCGTTTCAGCTGCGGGCCGCGGCGCGCATCAGAACTGAGCGGCGC
>CAYHQJ010000085.1:0-9573 GCA_964358595.1 uncultured Gemmatimonadales bacterium | reverse complement strand
GCGAGTTCTACGCGCTGCCGCAGTCGCCGCAGATCTACAAGCAGCTGCTGATGGTCGCCGGCTTCGACCGCTACTTCCAGCTCGCGCGCTGCTTCCGCGACGAGGACCTGCGCGCCGACCGGCAGCCGGAGTTCACGCAGATCGACATCGAGGCCTCGTTCGTCACGACCGAGGACATCTACCGGTTCACCGAGGTGGTGCTCCAGGCGCTGTGGGACGAGGCCGGGCACCGCGTCGCAACGCCGTTCCCGCGGATGCCGTTCCACGCGGCGCTCGAGACCTACGGCTCGGACAAGCCGGACCTGCGCTTCGGGTTCGAGATCCGCGACATCACCCGGTTGATCGGCGAGCAGAGCGGGGAGTTCCTGCGTGCGGCCGTGGGCCGGGGCGAGCGGGTCCGCGCGATCGTCGCACCGGGGGGCGCGGCGCTGTCGCGCAAGGACTTCGACCAGCTGACCGACGCGGCGAAGACGCTGCGCGCCGCGGGGCTGCTGTGGCTCAAGCGGGGTCCGGACGCGGCGAGCGGCCCGGGCGCCAAGGCGCTGGGTCCGGCGGCGCTCGAGGCGCTCGGCCTCGCGGACGGCGACGCGCTGCTCGCTTGCGCGGGGCCGGACGCGGTCATCCTGCCGGCGCTGGGCCGGGTGCGGCTCGACGTGGTCCGCCGGGTGAAGGCGGCGCCGCGCACGCCCCATGCGTTCGTCTGGATCGAGCAGTTCCCGATGTTCGAGCACGACCCGGAGAGCGGGGTGCGGGTGCCGATGCACCACCCGTTCACGGCGCCGCATCCCGACGACGTCCCGTTCCTGACGAGCGACCCCGACCGGGTGCGCGCGCTCCACTACGACCCCGTCTACAACGGCGTCGAGCTGGGGAGCGGCTCGATCCGCATCGTGGACCCGGCGCTCCAGTCCCTGATCTTCGATCGGCTCGGCATCGCGCCGGAGGACGCGCAGCACCGCTTCGGCTTCCTGGTCGAGGGGCTCAAGGCGGGGGCGCCGCCGCACGGCGGCATCGCGCTCGGCTTCGACCGGATCGTCATGCTGCTGGCCGAGGGCGCCGAGTCGCTGCGCGACGTGATCGCGTTCCCGAAGACGACCGCGGCGCGGGCGCTGTTCGAGGGGGCGCCCACGACCGTGGGCCAGGAGGACCTCGACGTGCTGCATCTCAAGGTGACGGATTGACCGTGTCCGACGACGTCATCCACCGGCTCAGCACCGAGGGTGCCGACCCGCTCGCCCTCTCGGGGGTGAACGACGCGAACCTGGTCGAGCTGGGGCGCATCGCGGGGGTGCGGGTATCGCTGCGCGGCGACCAGCTCTCGGTCGCGGGCCCGCTCGAGGCGGTCGAGCACGCGACCCCGGTCGCGCAGGCCATGATCGAGGTCGCCCGGATGGGCGAGATGATGAGCGCCGACGACGTGCGCCGGCTCGCCGACGAGGCGGTGCGGGGCCGCCCCGAGGCCGCGCGCAACGGCGACCTCAGGATCGTCCTGCCGGGGCTGCGCCGGATCGTGCAGCCCAAGACCGCGGGCCAGCGTGCCTACACCCAGGCGATGTACGACAGCGAGATCGTGGTCAGCATCGGCCCGGCGGGGACGGGGAAGACCTACCTGGCGGTCGCGGTCGCGGTGGACATGCTCCAGAAGAAGCGGGTCAAGCGCATCATCCTCGCCCGGCCGGCGGTCGAGGCGGGGGAGCGCCTCGGCTTTCTCCCGGGCGACATCCAGGCCAAGGTGGACCCGTACCTGCGGCCGCTCTACGACGCGCTCGAGGACATGATGCCGCACGAGAAGGTGCAGCGCGCCCTCGAGACGCGGACGATCGAGATCGCGCCGCTCGCGTACATGCGCGGCCGCACCCTGGGTGACGCGTTCGTGATCCTCGACGAGGCGCAGAACACGACCGGGATGCAGATGAAGATGTTCCTCACGCGCCTCGGCGTGAACTCGCGCGCCGTGGTGACGGCGGACAAGACGCAGATCGACCTCCCCTCGCGGGAGGAGTCGGGGATCCTCCAGGTCGAGCGCGTGCTGCCGGGGATCGACGGGATCGCGTTCTGCTACCTCGAGGACGTCGACGTGGTCCGGCACCGGCTGGTGAAGGACATCATCCGGGCTTACCAGGAGGACGCGACGGGGTGAGCGCCGCCGGGCGCCGGCTCACCGCGCACGCCGCGCGCATCGCGCTCGCGCCGCTGGTCGCGGGCGTCGTGCTCGTGGCGTTCCCGCGCGGCGCCGCGGTGGCGCCCGCGCACCTCGCGGTGGGGAGCGTGGCCGGGGCCGACGTGATCGCGCCGGTCCGGTTCCTCGTCCTCAAGCCCGAGACCGACCGCGCGCGCGAGGCCGAGGCGCAGGCGGCGACGGTCAAGCCGATCGTGACGCCGCGGCCCGAGGCGGCGGCCGGGGCGGTGCAGGCGGCGGCGCGCTTCTTCGCGGCGCTGGACTCGGCCGCGGCCGCGGGCGCGCCGGTGGGCGAGGCGGCGCGGCGGAGCGGTCTTGACCTCACGGCGGACGACGCGGCGATGCTCGCGCGAGCCGCCGCGCGCGGCGCGATCCGGCGCGCGGTGCTGGCGGCGCTGGCAGGCTCGGCCGCGGGTGTGCTGGCGCCGGGGGTCTCGACCGCGGAGCTGGCACGTGAGGTCGTGCTCCGCCGCGCCGCCGACGAGCGGGTGGTGCCCCTCGAGAGCGTGCGCACGTTCGGCGACTTCCTCGAGGTCGAGATCGCCACGCGCCGGCTCGGCACGCCGGAGGAGGAGCGGGTCTTCGTGGCCGTCCTCGGCCTGTTTTTCCGGCCGACGCTGGTGTACGAGCGCGTGGCGACCGAGGCGCGCCGCGACGCGCTGCGCCGCACGGTGGACTCGGTCGCGGCGGTCGTGCTCGCGGGGCAGAAAATCGTGGGCGCCCACGAGGTCGTGACCGAGCAGGCGGCGCAGCAGATTGACGCGCTGCGCGCCGCGCTGCGCGGGAGCCCGCAGCGCACGGCCGGCGCCACGCTCCAGCTGCTCGGGAGGCTCGGGCTCGCCACGCTCGTCGTCGGGCTGTTCGGGGTGATCTGCTTCTTCTACCGTCCCGAGGTGTACCGCTCGTTGCGCGCGCTCGGCGTGTTCGCCGCCGCCTTCGCGCTCGTCGCCCTCGCCGCGGGGCTGCTCGCCCGCGGCGCAGCGCCGCGCATCGAGCTGATCCCGGTGGCGCTCCCGGCGATCCTGCTGGCGGTAGTGTTCGACGGGCGCATCGCGGCCGTGGCGGCGATGGGGATCGCCGCGCGGGTGGGCGCGCAGCCGGCGCTGCGCGGCACCGACGCGCTGGTGTTCTGCTTCGTCGGCGGTGTCGGGGCGGCGCTCTCGATGCGCCGGATCCGGAGCCGCACGCAGGCCTACGGCGCGATCGTCGCGGTCGCGGCACTCTACGCGGTCGCGGCGGCGGTCTCCGGCGCGGCCGCGAGCGAGCCGCTCCGCGCGATCGGCGTCTCGGCGGCGCTGGGGGGCGTGAACGCGCTGGGCAGCGCGGCGCTCGCCATGCTCCTCCTCCCGCTGGCCGAGTCGTTCACCCACAGTACCACCGACCTGCGACTCCTCGAGCTGTCCGATCCCAATCGCCCGCTGCTGCGCCGCCTCGCCAGCGAGGCGCCCGGCACCTACGCGCACTCGGTCGCGATGGCGAACCTCTGCGAGGCGGCGTGCAACGCGATCGGCGCGAATGGGCTGCTGGCGCGCGTGGGCTGCTACTACCACGACGTCGGCAAGCTCCGGCATCCGCAGTTCTTCGCCGAGAACCAGGGCCACGGGAAAAACCCGCACGACCAGCTCAGCGCCGCACAGTCGGCGGCGGTGATCCGGCTGCACGTCGAGGAGGGGCTCGCCCTCGCCGAGGAGCACCACCTGCCCGAGGTCATCAGGCGCTTCATCCCCGAGCACCACGGCACGCTGCCGATCACGTATTTCCTGGAGCGCGCGCGCGACGAGGCCGCAGGTCAGGAGCTGGACGAGGCGCCGTTCCGCTATCCCGGCCCGCTGCCGCAGTCGGCCGAGACGGCGGTGGCGCTGCTCGTCGACTCGGTCGAGGCGGCGCTGCGGGTGCTGGACGACCCGACGCCCGAGACGATCGAGGACGCCATCGCACACCTGGTCGAGCAGCGGGTGGCGGCAGGTCAGCTGCGCGAGGCGCCGCTCACCCTGCGGCAGATAGACGTCGTGCAGCGCGAGCTGGTGCGCGCGTTGACCGGGATGTACCACAACCGCGTCGAGTACCCGGAGGAGGCGGGCGGCCTGTCCGCCGACTGGGAGGGTGGGCGCGGCGCCGCTTGACGTCCGGGCGTCGGCGTCGGTGAAAGCGCCGCTCGCCGCGGCGGGGCTGGCGCGCCTCGCCACGGCCGTGCTGCGCGCCGAAGGTGTGCGCCGCGCCGCGGTCTCGATCGCGCTCGTCGGCCGCCGCCGCATCCGCTGCGTGAACCGCATCCATCGTGGCCACGACCGCGAAACCGACGTGCTCGCGTTCGCGCTCGGGACGAGCGCACGGCGGCACGGGGGGACGGGGGGACCGGGGGACGGGACGGTGGTCGGAGACGTGTACGTCTGCGTGCCCGTCGCGCGCGCCCAGGCGGGCCGGTTCGGCACCACGCCCAACGACGAGCTGCGGCGCCTAGTCGTGCACGGCGTGCTCCACGTCCTCGGCTACGACCATCCCGGCGGCGAGGAGCGCGTCAGGAGCGCGATGTGGCGCCGCCAGGAGCGCTACGTCGCGCGGTTCGGGAGGTTGGCGCGGTGAGGCACGAGGTCGTCGCGGTGTTCGGCGCCGTGCTGGCCGCGGCGTGGGCGGCGCTGCTCGCGCTGGCCGAAGGCGCGCTCGCCGCCGAGCCCAGGTTGCTCGAGGCCGCGCTCCCACCGGGCTACGCCGAGAAGCCCGAGCGGCTGCGCCGCGCCCTCTCGTTGGGCCGCATCATCCTCCTCGGACTCACCGCGGTCGCGCTCTCGGGCGCGGTCCACTGGTGGATGGGCCCGCCCCTGCGCGGGGCGGTGGTCGCGCTCGCGCTGGCCCTCGGCATCGCCCTCGCGGCCGACCTCCTGCCGCGCACCGGCGGCCTGGTGCGGGCCAAGGCCGTGGGCCGGTGGGCGGTGAAGACGGCCGCCGCGAGCCTCGCGGCCGCGCTGCCGATCTTCGTCGCCGCGGGGATCATCGACCGCGCCTTCGCGCGGCTGTTCGGCGTGGCGATGCCGAAGGGGCAGGGCGCCGCCGATCCCGCGCAGCGCGACATGCTGCTCGGCGTCTTCGCCCTCGCCGACACGATGGTGAGCGAGGTGATGACGCCGCGCGTGGCGGTCATCGGCGTGGACGTGGGCCTCGCGTTCGGCGAGGTCGTGAAGCAGGTCTCGGCGGCCGAGCACTCGCGCGTGCCGGTGTACGACGGCGACCTCGATCACATCGTCGGCGTGCTGTACGCGAAGGACCTGCTCGCGCTCCGCTTCGGCAGCCCCGGTCCCGCTGTCGACTGGCGCACGCTTATCCGGCCGGCCGGGATCGTGCCCGAGGTGAAGACGCTCGACCGGCAGCTGCGCGACTTCCAGCGCGGGCCCGCCCACCTGGCCGTCGTGGTGGACGAGTTCGGCGGCACGGCGGGGATCGTGACGCTCGAGGACGTGCTCGAGGAGATCGTGGGCGAGATCGCCGACGAGTATGACGCCGCCGAAGCGCTGCCGATCGTCGAGACGGCGCCGGGGGTGTTCGTCGTGGGGGGCCGCGCCCCGCTCGGGGAGCTGTCCGCGGCGCTCGGCGTGATGCTCGAGCACGAGGAGGTGACGACCGCCGGCGGGTTCGTGTACGCCGCGCTCGGCCACGTCCCGGCGAACGGGGAGACGCTCGCGGTCGCCGGACACCGGGTGACGGTCGAGAAGGTCGAGAAGCGGAGCATCGTGCGGCTCCGGTTCGAGCGGCTGGCGCCGCCCGAGCCGGAACAGGAAGGCGCGCCGTGAGCGTGCTGGTCGTGCTCGTCGGGCTCGCGCTCGCGGCCATCGGCGCGACGACGGCGGTGGCGGTCGTCGCCGCGAGCCGGCTCGAGCTGACGCGCTGGGTCGCGCGCCGCCTCGCCGGCGCCGACGCCGCTACCACGCTGCTCGCGCGGCCGGGCGACATCGCCTCGGTCGCCAACGCCCTCGTCGCCGTCGGCGTGACGGTTGCCGGGGTCGCCGCGCCGTGGGCGCTGCGCAACGCCGCCTGGGGCGAGACGCTGGCGCTCGAGCTGGTCGTCGGGCTGCCGCTCGTCGCGCTGCTGGTGTACTTCCTGCCGCGGGCGGTCGGCCGGCGCTGGCCCGAGGCGCTGGTGCGCGCGCTGGTGCCGCGGCTGCGTCCCGCGACGGCGCTGGTGGGCCGGATCGTGCGCGGCCGCGCCGCCACGGAACGCGCCGAGCTCGCGGCGCTGTTCCGCGACAGCACCGGCACCGGGCTCGCGCGCGAGGACGAGCTGGAGATCGTCACCGGCGTCATGGCGTTCGCCGATCGCACGGTGCGCGAGGTGATGACGCCGCGCACGAAAGTCGTCGCCGCGAAGGAACGCTCTACCCCCGCCGATGTCGCGTCGCTCGTGGTGAACTCGGGCTACACGCGTATCCCGCTGTACCGCGAATCCCTCGACGGGATCGTCGGCATGGTGCACGCCTTCGACCTCATCAAGGCGGGCCCCGAGCTTCCGGTCCCGGTGCGCCTGGTTTCCGCCATCCCCTCCTCGCGCCGCTGCGCCGACGCGCTGCTCGACCTCAAGCGGGAGCGCCGCCACCTCGCCGTCGTGCTCGACGAGTTCGGCGGCACGGCGGGCATCATCACGATGGAGGACCTGCTCGAGGAGCTGGTGGGCGAGATCTTCGACGAGCTGGACGAGCCGCGGGCGAGCGTGGCCCCCGCGCCCGGCGTGCTCGTCGTGGACGCGGCGCACCCGCTCGCGCAGCTGTGCGAGCACTTCGGCGTGAAGCTCGCGCCGCCGCCCAAGGTGGAGACCGCCGGCGGATACGTCTCCTGGTCGGCCGGCCGCATCCCCCAGCCGGGCGAGCGGATCATCGCCGGCGGGCTCGAGTTCGACGTCATCGAAGGCACCCCGGCGCGGCTCGGCAAGCTGGTGATCCGGCTCGCCGGACCCTCCGTCCCGCCCGTCAGGCCGCCGAGCGCATGAGCGAGGAGCGCCAGCGCCTCACGTCCGACGAGCTGAACGAGCTGGTCGCGACCACCGAGCCCGCCCGGCTCGTCGAGCGGCTCGCCGAGCTGCACCCCGACGACGCCGCCGAGGTGATGCGACTCGTCCCCGAGGACACGCTCAAGCAGCTCAAGCCGGAACCCGAGCTGCTCCACGTCGTCGAGGACATGGCCGACGACGACGCGGCCAACGTCATCGCCGAGCTGAGCAGCGACACGCAGGAGTACCTGCTCGAGGAGCTGACCGAGGGCGATACCGTCGAGGCGCTCCTCGCCTACCACCCGGAGACCGCCGGCGGCCTGATGACCACCACGGTCGCCACGGTCCGCGCGGACATCACCGTGGGCGAGGCGATCGAGGCGCTGCGCCGCCAGAGCGAGGACGGCGACGAGGTCTACCAGGTGTTCGTGGTGGACGAGGGCGCGCGGCTCAGGGGCATCCTCCCGCTCGACCGGCTGGTGCTCGTGCAGCCGGCGCGCCCGGTCGCGGCGGTGATGCAGGAGCCGGTGGCGACGGTCGCGCCGTCGCTGGACCAGGAGCAGGTCGCGCGCACGATGGCGCGCTACAACCTGACGACGGTTCCGGTCGTGGACGCGCGCGGCATCCTGCTCGGCCAGATCACCTTCGACGACGTCATTGACGTGGTCGAGGCGGAGCAAACCGAGGACATCCTCAAGTTTGCCGGCGCCTCGAGCGACGAGGAGCTGGGCGGCGGCTGGTTCGAGGCGGTCAAGAGCCGGCTGCCGTGGCTCTACCTCAACCTGCTGACGGCGTTCCTCGCCGGCGGCGTGGTGTACGTCTTCCAGTCCACCATCGCGCGCATGGTCGCGCTCGCCGTCTGGATGCCGATCATCGCGGGGATGGGCGGCAACGCCGGCACCCAGGCGCTCGCCGTCACGGTGCGCCGGCTCGCGCTCAACCTCATCCCCCGGCAGCTGGCCTGGAGAGTGATCGGGAAGGAGATCCTGGTGGGCGCGGTCAACGGCATCGCCACCGGGCTGGTGGTGGCCGTCGTGGCGGCGCTGATCCACGAGGGCCCCGGCCTGGGTCTGGTGGTGATGGGGGCGATGATCGGCAACCTGTTAGTGGCGGGGTTCGCCGGGGCGTTCATCCCGCTGGTGCTGGAGCGGTTCGGGGTGGATCCCGCGGTGGCGTCGTCGATCTTCGTGACGACCTTCACCGACGTGTGCGGGTTCCTGCTGCTGCTGGGGCTGGCGAGCACGGTGCTGCTCTGACCTGTTCTTCAACCAGTTCAAGCCTGGGACTATGATCGCGGCGAGCGACTTCGCGCCAGGGCACGGAAGCTCAGGCCCGCGGCACGAGGGCAAGGCCTTGACAGGGTTTTGAAAGAGCCGTATTCAGGATTCCAACCTACTCCATTCGTACTGCGGGCCCATGCTTCGAGCAGGAGGCTTGTATGGTCAGCCTTGGAAGCCGGTTCCTGACCTTCGCCGCGCTCGCCGCCGTCCTGTACGGCGTCCCGGCGTACGCGCAGACCTCAAGCGGTCGGATCAACGGTGTGGTGCGCGACGACCACGGCGTCGCGGTGCCAGAAGCCACCGTCACGGTCACAAACCAAGCCACGCGCGCTTCCAGGAGCACGACCACGGCCACCAACGGCAGTTACGCCGTCTCCGGCCTAGCGCCGGGCGCCTACACCGTCTCCGCGTGGCTGCCCGGCTTGCGACGGGTGTCCCAGAGGGACGTTCAGGTCGCGGCGGGCACGGCGGCTTCGCTCGACTTCGTGCTGCAGCCGCTGATGCTCGAAGCGATCACCGTCACGGCCATGCTCCGCGAGCAGCAGCTGGCCGACGTGCCCTTCTCCATCGCCGCCCCCACCGCGCAGGTCCTGCGCGCTCGCGGCGCGGACAATATCGAGGCCATCGCGGCCAACGTGGCCGGGTTCAGCGTGCAGAACCTGGGCCCCGGTCAAAGCCAGGTCGCCATGCGCGGAGCCTCCTCCGGCCAGATCGCCCGGGACCAGCCGGGGGTCAAGGAGCAGGTGGGCGCCTATCTGGACGACGCGCCCATCTCCCTCTCCCTGTTCACGCCGGACTTGGACCTGTTTGACATCTCCCGCGTGGAGGTGCTCCGCGGCCCCCAGGGGACCCTGTTCGGCTCAGGCTCGCTGGCCGGCACCGTTCGCTACATCAGCAACCAGCCCGCGCTCGGCTCGAGCAGCACCTTCGGCGAGGTGGGTGGCAGCTGGGTCGACGGCGGCTCCCCGGGCAGCAGCGCCAAGCTCGGCTTCAACGTGCCCATGGGCGACAAGGCGGCCTTCCGGGTGGCGGCCTACAGCAACCGGATGGGCGGCTACATGGACGCGGTGCAGCCCAACCTCACCGTCAACGACGACGTCAACGGCGGCGACCGGACCGGCGTGCGGGCCGCCCTCCGG
>CAYHQJ010000084.1:0-9577 GCA_964358595.1 uncultured Gemmatimonadales bacterium | reverse complement strand
CGCACCTTGGCGTCGAGCGCCGTCTGCAGCGTCTCGGCGATCGTCTTGAACACCTTCATGCGGCGGTAGTACTTGTCGGTCGCCTCGACGATCGTCCACGGCGCGTACGCCGTGCTCGTGCGCTCGAGCATCTCCTCGGCGGCCTCGTAGTAGTCCTGATACTGCTTGTGCGCCTTCCAGTCCTGCTTCGTGATCCGCCACGCGTCGAACTTGCTCTTCTCGATCTCCTTGAAGCGCTTGCGCTGCTCCTTCTCGCTGATGTGCAGCCACAGCTTCACGATGGCGGTGCCGTCGTCGGCCAGCATCCGCTCGAACTGGTTGATCTCGTTGAACGCCGACTGCCACTCGCGGCGCGAGACCTCCTCGTCCACCCGCTCGACCAGCACGCGGTGGTACCACGACCGGTCGAAGATCACGATCTCCCCGCGTCCGGGGATCTTGGTCCAGAAGCGCCAGAGGAAGGGACGCAGCTCCTCTTCCACGCTGGGCGCGTAGATGGGGTGGACCTTGTAGCCGCGGGGGTCGAGGCGGCCGACCAGCTTCTCGATCGTGTCGCCCTTGCCCGCGGCGTCCCATCCCTCGAGGACGACGATCACGGGGACCTTCGCCTCGTAGATCGCGCGCTGCAGGTCGTCCAGCTTGTCCCTGAGGGGCTTGAACGACTTGTCGTAGGAGTCTTTGCTGATTCTCTTGTCCAGATCGAACGCTTCGAGCATACGGGCCTCTCCGGGGTCACAGGCTACCTTCAACCTATCAGCCGATGGACAATCTCTGCCATACGCTCGTCGGCGCCGCCCTGGGCGAGGCCGGCCTCAAGCGAAAAACGCCGCTCGCCATGGCCACGCTGCTGATCGGGGCCAACCTCGCTGACGTGGACGCCGCGTCCTACGCCTGGGGCCAGGCAACGGCCCTCAGCTTCCGCCGCGGGTGGACGCACGGGGTGCTGGCCATGGCGGTCGGGCCGATAGTGCTGGCCGGGGCGGTGCTGGCCTGGGACCGGCTGGTGCGGCGGCGGCGCAACCCGGCCGCCCAGCCGGCACTGCCGTGGTGGCTGCTCGTGCTCGCAGCGCTGGCGGTGTGGACCCACCCGCTGCTCGATTTCCTCAATACCTACGGCGTGCGCTGGCTGGTGCCGTTCAGCGACCGGTGGCACTACGGGGACACGCTGTTCATCCTGGACCCGTGGGTCTGGCTGATGCTGGGTGCGGGGGTCTGGCTGACCCGCCGCCGCGCGCGGCACGGCCGGCCCGGCGCGCCGGGGCCGGCCCGGGTGGGCCTGGCCGCGAGCGTGGTTTACGTGGCGCTGATGGGGGCTGCGACCCTCGCGGGCCGGCGGATGGCGGCGGCGACGCTGCCGAGCGCGGCGCCGTTCATGGTCGAGCCGGTGCCCGTCCTGCCGTTCATGCGGCGCGTGGTGGCCGACCTCGGCGACCGCTACGAGCGTAGCACGGTGCTGCTCTTCCCGCGGCCGGGCATCACGCCGGCCATGGAGGTCGTGGACAAGGGCCGGGCGCTGCCCGAGGCCCTGACGGCGGCGCAGTCGCCGGACGGCCGCGCTTTCCTGCGGTGGGCGCGGTTCCCGGTGTTCCGCGTCGAGCGGCACGGACCGCTGGCGGTCGTGACCATCGGTGACGAGCGTTACCCGGACCAGGACTGGGCCTCGGTCAGCATTCGCGTCGCGCAGCCCGTATCCTTACACCTTCCTACCACGGCGGAGCATCCATGAGCGAGACCGTCTCCCGTCGCGAGTTCCTCCTGGCCGGGGCCGCAGCCGTGCCGGTCGTCAGCGCCGCGACCGCCAGGTCCTCCAGGTTCCCGGCGCCCGCCATCATCGTCCCGCAGGACTCGCGCACCTGCGTGCTCGCTTCGGCCAACGGGATCCGGGGCGTGGCGCGCGCCTACGACCTGATCCAGCAGGGCGTGGACACGCTGGATGCGGTGGTCGAGGCGGTGAAGATCCAGGAGCTGGACCCTGAGGACTCCTCGGTCGGCTACGGCGGCCTCCCGAACGCGGAGGGCGTGGTGCAGCTCGACGCCTCCTGCATGCACGGCCCCACGAAGCGGGCCGGCGCCGTGGCGGCGCTCGAGGGTATCAAGACGCCGAGCGAGGTGGCGAAGCTGGTGCTGCGCTACACGAACCACATCCTGCTGGTGGCCGAGGGGGCGCAGCGGTTCGCGGTCTCGTTCGGGTTCCAGGTCGAGAACCTGCTCACCGAGCGGTCGCGGCAGGCATGGTTGCGCTGGCGCGCGAACCTCAACCCGAACGACAACTACCTCGACGTGCCCGAGGGCGAGGCGTTTCCGACGCCGCCGACCGGCACGATCACCTGCTGCGCGGTGAACGCGCGGGGCGACATCTCCTCGGTGACGACGACGTGTGGGTTGGCGTGGAAGATCCCCGGCCGGGTGGGCGACTCGCCGATCATCGGCGCAGGACAGTACACCGATAACGACGTCGGCGCGGCGGGCTCGACGGGCCGCGGGGAGTCGACCATGAAGATCTGCGGCGCGTTCCTCACGGTCGAGGGGATGCGGCGCGGCCTCGCGCCGACCGACGCCTGCCTCGAGACGCTGCGGCGGGTCGTGGCGACCACCGAGCAGCGGCTGCTCGATGCGCAAGGGCGCCCGAAGTTCGACCTCACTTTCTACGCCCTGAACAAGCGCGGGCAGTTCGGTTGCGCGTCGCTGTGGTCGGGCTACCGCGGCCGGCGGTTCGCGGTGCATGACGGCCGCGAGGCGCGGCTCGTGGAGCTGGCGGCCCTCAACGAGGGGAACCCGTCGCCGTGATGCGAAGCCGGGCCGTTGCGACGCTCGCCGCCGCCCTGCTCGCCTCGTTCGTGCCGCGGCTCGGGCGGGCGCAGGACAAGAGCGAGCCGTGGGCCTTCCGGCTGCTCGCTTTCCCGACCTACAACGGGCTCGAGGGGTTCGGCGGAAGCGTGCTCACCGGTTGGCGCGCGCCGGCCCGCCCCGGCCCTGTGGCGAGCACCGCCGCGGTCGAGATCACCGGCAGGCTTTCCACCAGCGGCACGCGCGGGGCGCAGGTCGCGTTCGACGCGCCCGGCCTGTGGCGCAGCTGGCGCCTGCTCGCGATCGTGGGGGTGGACCGCGCGACGCGCGCGCCCTACTTCGGCGTCGGCAACGACCCGATCCCGGACAGCCTCGAGACGCCGTTCTACACCAAGCGCTACTTCCGCTACTCGCTCACCCGCACCACCGCTCTGGTGGCAGCGCAGCGCCGGCTCACCGGACCGGTCCGCCTGCACGCCGGCGCCCAGTACCGCCACTACCGCGCCCTGACGCTCGGCGGCGATCCGACGCAGCTGGACGCGGACCTCCAGGCCGGCCTGCACGCGGACACCGGGTCCTTCGACGGGCTCGAGCTGCACGGCGGGCTGCTCTACGACACGCGGGACGAGGAGGCGTCACCGTCGCGCGGTGTCTTTCTCGAGGCGCTCGCCGCCCGCGGGCTCGCCGGAGCCGGTGACTTCCGGTACACGCGCTGGCTGCTCGGCGCGCGCGAGTTCGTCCCGCTGGGCGAGTTCACGTCGCTGGGGTTCCGGCAGTCGGTGGAGCTGGCCGACCGCACCCTCCCGTTCTTCATCGCCTACGAGCGGATGACGAGCTGGCGACCGGAGGACGGGATCGGCAGCCCGACGACGCTGCGCGTGCACCTGCCGGGGCGGTTCCTCGCCCCGAACCGGGCCCTGGCCGGCGTGGACCTGCGCTACAAGAAGCTCGACGTGCCGCTCCCGGCGTCGCCCTTCCGACTGTGGCTGCTCGCCTTCGCCGACGCCGGCTGGGTGTGGAACGACGGCGAGCAGCCGTCGCTCTCGAACCTGCACTACGACGCGGGCGTGGGGTTCCGGCTTCAGTTCTCGAAGGGCTCGATGTTCGGGGTGGATCTCGGGATGAACAACGACACCGGCTTCGAGTTCGGGACGGCGTTCGCCTTCGGGTTCTAGCCGGCGGGCACGGTAACGCCGGGGCTGCCGCGCTAGTTCGGCAGCACCGGCAGCACGACCCGCGACGGGAATCGTGCCGTACGCCAGATGCGGTGCGTCTGCGCGCGGTAGTCGCCCGGCTGCGCCGCGAAGATGTTCGGCACGAAGGTCTGCGGGTTCCGGTCGTAGAGCGGAAACCACGTGCTTTGCACCTGCACCATGATCCGGTGCCGGCGCTGGAACCGGTACGCCTGCGGGTCCATGCGCACCGTGTACTCGAGCACCTGGTTGGACGGGATCGGCTCGGGGCGCTCGAAGCCGCGGCGGAAGCGCCCCCGCAGGATCTCGCCCGAGACCATCAGCTGGTAGCCGCCCATCCGCCGATCGGCCTGCACCGTGTCCGGATGCACGTCGATGAGCTTCACGACCCAGTCGGCGTCGCTCCCGGTCGTCGAGGCGAACAGCCGCGCGCTGAGGTCGCCGGCGATGACGACGTCCTCGGTGAGCGGCTCGGTCGCCCACGCCAGCACGTCGGGCCGTCCCTCGACGAAGCGCTGGTCCATGGCCTGCCAGATCCCCCACTGGGAGCCCTGCGAGTAGGTCACCTGCACCGGGCGCGGCCGGTACGGCACGGGGTGCGCGGGATCCGACACGTACTCGTCGAAGGCGTTCGCGATGGCCGTCGGCGCAGCGAAGCCGAGCCGGCCGCCCTCGAGGAAGTAGAGGTTGCGCAGGGTGGCCTCCCGGGGCGGCCACGCGTCGAAGCGGCGCCACCGGTTCGACCCGCCCTCGAAGGCCAGCGCCTCGGGGAGCGTCAGCGGGCCGCGGTCCTTGAGGTAGTAAGCGAAGAACGGCGCCTCGACCTCCCGGCGGAACCACACGCCCGTCGAGTCGCCGAACTGCACCTGGCCGAGCGCGGTACCGGGGTCGTACCAGCCGCCGTGGTTCCACGGTCCCATCACCAGGCGGTTGACGCCCAGGGTGTCGAAGCGCTCGAATGCGGCGTAGGTGGCGGGAGGTCCGAAGATGTCTTCCTCGTCGTACCAGCCGCCCACCGTCAGTACGGCCACCGGCGTGCCGCGGACCTGGCGCTGGGTCGCGCGGGCCTGCCAGTAGGCGTCGTAGTTCGGGTGCGCCAGGAACGCATCCCACGAGGGCCACGAGCGGCCCAGCAGCCGCGTGACGTTCGATAGCACGCCCAAGCGCCGGTACCAGTCGTACATGTCGTAGACGCCGACGTCGAATTCTCCGACCTCCATCCCGTACGTGTACTCGACGCCGTAGCTCATCCGGAAGGCGCCGTTGTGGAAGAAGTCGTCGCCCATCCACGTGTCGGTCATCGGTGCCTGCGGCGAGACGGCGCGGAGCGCGGGGTGGCCGCTGAGCGCCTGCATCGTCGCCAGCCAGCCGGGGTACGAGATACCGAGCCCGCCGACCCGGCCGTTGGTGTTGGGGACGTTGCGCACCAGCCACTCGAAGGTGTCGTAGGTGTCGGTGGCTTCGTCCACGCCCGTCGAATCGGCGCGCAGGGGCCGGTTCATCAGGTACTCTCCCTGCGAGCCGGCGCGGCCGCGGATGTCCTGGAAGGCGAAGACGTACCCGTCGGCTGCGAGGAACCGGTACGGGCCCGGGAAGTTGCGCGCCGGCCCTTCGGCGTTGTACGGCGTGCGGATCAGCAGGATCGGCAACGCCGCAGCAGCCTGCCGCGGCGCGATGATGAGGGTGCGGAGCCGGATCCCGTCGCGCATCGGGATCATCTCCTCACGACGCACCCAGGACGTGACGCTGGGCGCCTGCGCGTGCAGGGTGCCAGCGACGAGCAGAAACGCCAGGGCGAGACGCAGCGAACGCGGCATCGTGGAATCCTCCAGGTGGCCGTCACCGATATACCCGGCGGGCGCCAGGACCGCTAGAATTGCCCGATGACGCAGGAACTGACCCAGTCGCTCCAGCACAGCCCGCTGGCGGCGCTCGTCACGCTGTTCGGCGCCGGGCTCGTCACGAGCCTGACACCGTGCGTGTACCCGATGATCCCCATCACCGCGGGCCTGCTCGCCGGCACCGCGGAGCGGCAAACCTCGCGCCGGCGCACCGTCGGCCTCACGCTCACCTACGTCACGGGGCTCGCGCTGTTCTACGCGCTGCTGGGCCTGCTCGCCGGCCTCAGCGGCTCGCTGTTCGGGACGGTGGCTTCGAACCCGTGGGTGCGCTTCGCCGTCGGGAACCTCCTGTTGCTGTTCGGACTCGCCATGTTGGACGTGTTTCCCGTCGGCGCCCCGCAGAGACTGCTCGCGTGGGCCGGGAGCCTCGGCGGGGGTTCATACCCGGCCGTATTCCTGCTCGGTGCCACCTCGGGCATCGTCGCTGCACCATGCGGCGCTCCAGCGTTCGCCGCGGTGCTGACCTGGGTGGCGACGACCAAGAGCGGGTTGCTGGGGTTCCTGTATCTGTTCGTGTTCTCGCTCGGCATGACCGCGCTGCTGGTGGTGGTGGGGCTGTCTTCGGGGACGCTCGCGCGACTCCCGAAGGCCGGCCGGTGGATGGTATGGATCAAGCGAGTGGGCGGCGTGGTACTGTTGGGGGTGGCGGAGTACTACTTCATTCAGATGGGAACGGTGCTGTGAGCGTTGGAGGACCGATGACTGAGGACGGAGGACGGCGTGCGCTCTGAGGCGCTGGTCGCGGTGCTCGCTCTTGCGCTAACGCCCGCCGCGCTCCGCGCGCAGGACGACATCGGCATCGCCCATGGCGCCACGCCGCCGGCGGTGCAGCTCGAGGACCTCGACGGCCGCGCCACCGACCTCACGGCGTTCGTGGGAAAGAAGCCCGTGCTGATCGAGTTCTGGGCGACCTGGTGCACCAACTGCCGCGCCCTGTTGCCGCGCATGCGGGCGGCGCACCAGCGCTACGGCCGCGAGGTCGAGTTCGTGGTGATCGGCGTGGCGGTCAACCAGAGCCGGAACAGCGTCCGCCGGCATCTCGCCGAGCACGCGCTGCCGTTCCGGTTCTTCTACGACGCGACTGGCAGCGCGGTGCGCGGCTTCCAGGCCCCGGCGACGTCCTACGTCGTCGCGCTGGATGCGCGCGGGCGGGTCGTGTATACCGGCCTCGGGCCGGACCAGGACATCGAGGGCGCGGTGCGGCGCGCCCTCGGCGGAAGCTAGTTCCCCGTCGAATCCCTCGGCACCAGCCGATCTATCGCCTGCCCCAGCTCGCTGTACGCCGTCGGGTCGATCTCGCGGAACGGCACGGCGCGGTAGGCGATGCGGCCGTCGGGGCCCACCACGAACAGGTTGCGGTTCGTGGCGCCCGCCCGCGAGGCGAGGGCGCCGTACATCCGGCCCACCGCGGTGTTGGTGTCGCTTGCGAACAGGAACGGGAACTCCGCGTCGCGGGCCCACGACTGCTGCATCGTGTCGGGGTCGGCGCTGATCGCGATGAGCACGACGTTGCGTCCACCCCGGAAAAGCTGCGCGTACTGATCACGGTACGCGTTCATTTGAATCGTTCAGCCACGCGATCGGGATCGGAAGAAGAACGCGAGCACGACCGTCTTGCCGCGGTAGGCGCTCAGCCGCACCGGGTCCCTGAGCAGGCCGAAGCGCGTTCCGCCAGGGAGCGTGAAGTCCGGCGCGAGGGCTCCGACCTCGAGTGGCGGGTTCTGGGGCGGCGTGGGCGTCTGGGCGCGCGCTGCCGGGACGGCTAACGCGAGCGCGGCGGCGGCGACCAGCAGCGACGAGGGTCTCTTCGGCATTCCGGCTCCATGGCAGAGGGAACTGTCCGGGTAGTATACGCGCGGAACGGGCCCGCCGTTAATGGGCCCGGCTCGTCCGATCCCATCCACCGCGGCGTCAGCAGATCCGCGGGAGCTGGTCCCCCGGCAGCATGTCCACGACGCGCGTGCCGCCGATCTCCGTGCGCAGCACGACGAGCCGCGGGTGCTCCTGCACCACCCGTCCGATGAGCGCCGCCCCGCGGCCCAGCGGGTGCATCCGCAGCGCCTCCACGGCGTCGTCCGCGAAGGCCGCCGGCACGAAGGCGAGGAACACGCCCTCGTTCGCCACGTAGAGCGGATCCAGCCCCAGCAGCTCGCACGCGGCGCTCACCGGTCCCGGGATCGGGAGCGCGGTCTCGTCCAGCTCGATCCCCACGCCCGACTGCGTCGCGATCTCGTTGAGCGCGCTCGCCACGCCGCCGCGGGTCGGGTCGCGCAGCACCGACACCGCGCCGCCGAGGGCGCCGCGCAGCCGGTCCACGAGCGGGAACAGGTTGGCCGAGTCGCTCTCGATCTGCGCCTCGAAGCCCAAGCCCTCGCGTGCCGCCATGATGGCGATGCCGTGCCGGCCGATCGGGCCGCTGATCACGATGGCGTCGCCGGGGCGCGCGCGGTCGGGCGCGGGCCGGAACGCGGGGAGCAACCGGCCGATCCCGGTCGTGTTGACGAAGATGCCGTCCGCCTTGCCGCGCTCGACGACCTTGGTGTCGCCGGTGACGAGCAGTACGCCGGCCTCGCGCACCGCCGCGGCCATCGCGTCCAGGACCCGGTCCAGTACGTCGAAGGGCAGCCCCTCCTCGAGCACGAACCCGGCAGAGAGGTAGAGCGGCTGCGCACCCATCATCGCGAGGTCGTTCACCGTGCCGTGCACGGCGAGCGAGCCGATGTTGCCGCCGGGGAACTCGAGCGGCGAGACGACGAACGTGTCGGTGGAGACCGCCAGCTCCTCCCGGCCCACCTTCACGACCGCCGCGTCGCCGAGTTGCGCGAGCACGTCGTTCCTGAACCGCGGGAGGAACCGCTGGCGCAGCAGTGTCGCGCTCAACTTGCCGCCGGAGCCGTGCCCGAGCTGGACGCGGTCGGTCGCGGGCGCGGGCGCCGGACACACGAGGCCGGCCGCCGCCAGGGTGTCGAGGCTCATCTCACACCTCCGCGCTCGCCGGCCGGCGGAGCCGGCCGAAGTGGTAGTACGCGGCGCACGCGCCCTCGGACGACACCATTGGTGCGCCGAGCGGCATCTCGGGCGTACACTGCGCGCCGAACGCCGGGCACTCGACCGGCTTCAGCCGCCCGCGCAGCACCTCGCCCGCGTGGCACAGCGGCGACTCGCTCGCGTGGATGCCCTCGAGGCCGAACCGGCGCTCGGCGTCGAACTCGGCGAACTCGGGGCGCAGCCCGAGGCCGCTCCGCGGGATCTCGCCGATGCCGCGCCACTTCCGGTCCACGACCTCGAAGACGCGGCTCACCAGGTCCTGCGCGGGCTGGTTGCCTTCGCGGCGCACGGAGCGCGCGTACTGGTTCTCCACCTCGTGGCGGCCCTCCTCGAGCTGCCGCACCGCCATCAGGATCCCCTCGAGGATGTCCACCGGCTCGAACCCGGTGACCACGATCGGCACCCGGTACTTCGCCGCGATCGGCTCGTACTCCGTCCATCCCATCACCGTGCAGACGTGGCCCGCGGCGAGGAACGCCTGCACGCGGTTGTCGGGCGACCCGAGCAGCGCAATCATCGCCGGAGGCACGGTGACGTGGGAAACGAGGACGGTGAAGTTGGTCACGCCAAGCTCGCGCGCGCGCCACACCGCCATCGCGTTCGCCGGCGCGGTGGGCTCGAAGCCCACCGCGAAGAAGACGACCTGCC
>CAYHQJ010000083.1:0-9605 GCA_964358595.1 uncultured Gemmatimonadales bacterium | reverse complement strand
GGGCGAGCGTTGGGTGGGAGTGTCGCTGGAACTCGCGCGGCAGCGCGGGGACCGGGGCGTGGAGGCCCGGGCCCTGAACGTGAAGGGCGCGATCGCGCTCGAGTCGGGGCGCGTGGAGGACGCGGCGGGCTTCTTCATGCGCGCCCTGGAGGAAGCCAAACGCGAGGGCGATCACAGCACGGTGGGTCGCTGCTCGAACAACCTCGGGATCGTCGCGAACCTCCGGGGCGATCACGGGCGCGCCATCGGCT
Organism: uncultured Gemmatimonadales bacterium; assembly: GCA_964358595.1. Taxonomy (GTDB): domain Bacteria; phylum Gemmatimonadota; class Gemmatimonadetes; order Gemmatimonadales; family JACORV01; genus CAYHQJ01. Next base: position 9,354 of record CAYHQJ010000083.1, on the reverse strand, counting down.
CGTACGCGATGGCGCTGGCCGCGTTCGACCAGGCGGGGTTGCCGCGCGGCGTCGCGGAGACGCGCCACAACCTTGCCATCACTTATCGCGACCAGGGCAATCTCCCGAAGGCACTGGAGGCTGCGGACAGCGCGGTGGAGGAGGCGGGCGCGGCGGGCGACCGCGCGCTCGCGGCGCAGACGCGCGCGGGTCGCGCGGAGATCCGCACTCTCTCGGGCGACGCCCCATTCGGCTTGCGCGAGGTGGAGCTCGCGCTCGGCACGCACCGCGAGCTCGGCGATGTGGTCGGCGAGGCTGAGGACCTCCGGGTGCTCGCCGCCGCGCTCGCCGCGCTCGGCGAGACGACCCAGGCCGAAGGGACACTGCTCGTGGTGATCGCTCGCGCCGAGCAGCACGAGCGCCCGCTTCTCGCGGCGATGGCTCGCCGCGACCTGGCGCACCTCTTGCGCCGCCTCGGGCGCGCCGCCGAGGCGACCGACGTCGCCCTCACCGCGCGCGCGCAGTTCATGCAGCTGGGCGCCGCCGCGGAGGCCCGCAAGCTCGACGAGTTCGCTGCCAAGCCCGGCTAGGCCGCAGCACCGGCACGTCAGACGCGGTCGGCACCGCGTCCAGCGGGTTCCCGTTCCATCCCCACAGCCCAAGGCCGACATGATCCCGACAGTCGGGCCGACCGCGAGTTGGCACCGCGGCCCGCGCCGGTATATTCCCCGTTTCGGCCGATGAGCACCGTCGCCGTCCGGCGGCCGCCGACCCAAGGAACGAGAGCGAACATGACACGAACCCGTCCTGCACGCGCGGCGATCGCCGTCCTCGGACTCGCTGCTCTCTCCGCGTGCGCCCGCGACGCCGGATGCCCCGATGACTGGTGCGGCACGGCCGTCGTCGTCTCGGCCGCCGACGCCGACGTGCTGATGCCGCCCGTGACGCATACCGACGTCGGCACCGGGGTCGTGGATCTGGTGTTCGCGAAGCTCGGCGACGTGGGGCCGGGCATGGGCACCGTCGGCGACACGGGATTCGTGCCGGTGCTGGCCCGGTCCTGGCGGCGTGACGATGCCCTCACCCTCAGCTTCTCGCTCAGACCCGACGCGCGCTGGCACGACGGCGCGAACGTCACGGCGGAGGACGTCGCGTTCACGTTCGACGTGTACCGCGACACGGCCGTGGGATCGCCGGCCGCGCCGCGTCTGGCCCGCATCGCGTCGGTGACCGCGCGCGACTCGCTGACGGTGGTGTTCCGCTTCCGCGACCCGTACCCCGAGCAGCTGTTCGACGCGGTGTACCACATGAGGATCCTGCCGCGGCACCTCCTGGGCGCGGTGCCGCGCGGCGAGCTGGCGTCGCACGCCTTCGGCCGCAGCCCCGTCGGGTGCGGCCCGTTCCGATTCGTGCGCTGGCGCGCGGGCGAGGCGATCGAGCTCGCCGCGGACTCCGCCTTCTTCCTCGGACGCCCCGGCCTGCGCCGCGTCATCTGGCGCATCACCCCGGACCCCGCCGCGGCGGTCTCGCAGCTCATCGCGGGCGAGGCGGACGTGATGGGCTCCGTGGGCGGGCCGGACGAGGTGCGGCGTGTGCAGCAGGCGGCGCACCTGCGCGCGGTGCCGTATCCGATCGCGGTGTACGGCTTCATCGGCTTCAACTTCGCGGACGCCCGCGGCGGCGCGGCGCCGCCGCATCCGCTGTTCGCCGATCGCGCCCTCCGGCGCGCGCTCGCGATGGCCGTGGACCGCGAGGCGGTCGTGCGCGCCGTGCTCGGCCAGTACGGGGAGGTGCCGGTCGGGCCGCTGACCCGAGGCCTGTGGATCTGGAGCGACTCCGCGGGCCAGCTCCCGTTCGACTCGGCAGCGGCCCGCCGATCCCTGGCCGAGCTGGGGTGGCGGGACTCGGACCGCGACGGCGTGCTCGACCGCGCGGGGCGCAAACTCGCGTTCACCCTCCTCGTGCCGGCTTCGAGCGGCCTCAGGCGGCGCGCCGCCGTCGTGGTCCAGGCGCAGCTCCGGCGCTTCGGCGTGGACATGAAGATCGGCGAACTCGAGTTCAACATCTTCATGAGCCGCACCGGCGCGCACCGCTTCGATGCCTACTTCGGCGCGTGGGCCCAGGACCCGAGTCCCGCCTCCATCCGCGACACCTGGACGAGCGAGGGTGCGGCGCGCTTCAACCTCGGTCGCTATGCCAACCCGCGGGTGGACAGCCTCGTGGAGCAGGCGCTCCGCGCCGGCGATCTCGCGGCGGCGCGCGATCGCTGGAGAGCCGCCCTCGCCGAGATCAACGCCGACGCGCCAGCCATCTGGCTGTACGCCCCGATCGCCGTCGCCGCCGTGCACCGGCGGTTCGACAACGTCGCGCTCCGCACCGACCAGTGGGCGGCGAGCCTGTGGACCTGGCGCGTCCGGCCGCGCGAGCGCATCGAGCGGGATCACCTCGCCGCCCAGTGAGGTCCGGCAGCCCGAGCAGCTTTGGCGATCCCGCACTAGATTAGCCAGCCGTGACCTCCTCACGCCTCACGCCTCACCCCTCACGCCTCACGGCGTGCAGCGTCTTCTCTGCCCTCGCCATCCTCGCGGCAGGTTGCGCCCGCCCCGACACCAGCCAGCGCCCCGGCCCGACCGGCGGCACTCTCATCATCGTCACCGCCGGGGACGCCGACGTCCTCTTCCCGCCCTCCGGCGCCGTCACCACCAGCGCCGACGTCGCGGGCCTCGTCTTCTCGCGCCTCGCCGAGCTGACCGGCGACCTCAACACGGTGGACGACGCCGGCTTCCGCCCCAGCCTCGCCCAGCGCTGGGAGCACGCCGACTCCACGACCCTCGTCTTCCACCTCGACCCGAGGGCGCGCTGGCACGACGGCGCCCCCGTCCGCGCGGAAGACGTGGCGTTCACCTACGACGTGTACCGCGACGCGCTGGTCGGGTCGCGCTTCCGGCCCAACCTCGCCGCCCTCGACAGCGTCACGGTACGCGACAGCCTCACCGCCGTCTTCCACTTCGCGCGCTGGTACCCCGAGCAGCTCTACGACGCGACGTACCACGCCCGCATCCTGCCGAAGCACCTGCTCGACTCCATCCCGCGCGATCGGCTCGCCTCCTCCGCGTTCGCCCGCGCGCCGGTGGGTTCGGGCCCCTTCCGATTCGTGCGCTGGGATGCCAACGCAGAGATCGAGGTCGCCGCCGACACCGGCTACTTCCTCGGCCGCCCGCGCTTGGACCGTGTGATCTGGCGCGTCGTCCCCGACCTCGCGGCCGGTGTGAGCGCGCTCGTGGCGGGCGACGGCGACGCCATCGAGGTGATCCCGCCCCGCGAGCTGCGCGAGCGGGTGGCGGCGACGCCGCACCTCCGCCTCGTGCCCTACGCCTCGAACGCCGTCGCCTACATTGCCTTCAACCTGAAGAACCGCGACCGCCGCGAGCCGCACCCCATCTTCGGCGACCGCGACGTGCGGCGCGCGATAGCGATGGCGGTGAACCGCGCGGCCGTCGTGCGCTCGCTCTTCGGCACCGAGGGCGAGGTGCCCGTCGGCCCCACGGCGCGCGCGCAGTGGATCTGGAGCGACTCGATCCGCCAGCTCCCCTTCGACACCGCGGAGGCGAAGCGCCTCCTCGACGCGAGCGGCTGGCGCGACGCGAACGGCGACGGCGTGCGCGAGAAGGCGGGCAAGCCCCTGCGCTTCACGCTTCTGCTGCCGACCACCAGCCGCTCGCGGCAGGACGCCGCGGTGCTCATCCAGGCGCAGCTCCGCGCCATCGGCGTCGAGATGCGGCTCCTGCCGCTCGAGTTCGCGCTCTTCGAGGAGCGCAGCGTCCGGCGCGACTTCGACGCCACCTTCCAGGCGCGCACCCTCGACGCGAGCCCGGCGAGCATCCTCCAGCTCTTCGGCGGCGAGGGCGCGCACCAGAGCAACTACGGCGGGTACGCGAGCCCCACCTTCGATTCGCTGGCCCGCCGGGCCATCGAGACGCCGGCGCGCGCCGCGGCGCTGCCCCTCTGGCGCCGGGCGCTGGAGACGCTGAACGACGACGCTCCCGCGCTCTTCGTCTTCTCGCCGCCCTTCAGCGCGGCGGTGCACCGCCGCATCGAAGGTGTGAGCATCCGGCCCGACGAGTGGCTGGCAACGGTGACGGCGTGGTACGTCCCGCCGCAGGCCCGTCTCCCGCGCGACCGCTGAGCGCACGCCGACCCGTGCTGACGTACCTCGTCCGCCGCCTCGCCCTCGCCTTCGTCACCACCGCCGCCGTCGTCGTCATCACCTTCGCACTCGTGCACCTCGCGCCGGGGCAGCCGTTCCTCACGGGCGCCGAGGGGCGCTTCGTACCGCCGGAGGCGGTGGCGCACCTGCGCGAGCGTTTCGGCCTCGACCGGCCGCTCGCCGCCCAGTTCGTGCGCTACGTCGCCAACCTCGCCCAGGGCGACCTCGGCGAGAGCTTCGCGCGCCGGCGTCCCGTCGCCGCCGTGCTGCGGGACGCCCTCCCCAACACGCTCCTCCTCGGCGGCGCCGCGCTCGTTCTCAGCTTCGCGTTCGGCCTCGGCCTCGGCATCGTGCAGGCGCTGCGCGCCGGCACCCTGGCCGACGCCGCCCTCAGCACACTTGCGCTCGCCTTCTACTCGGTGCCCGCCTTCTGGCTCGGCCTCATGCTGCTCCTCGTCTTCGGCGAGTGGCTGCACTGGCTCCCCGTAGCGGGGATGACCGACGCCGCGATGCACGGGTCGCTCCCCTTCGCCGGCCGCGCGCTCGACGTGGCGCGGCACCTCGTACTCCCCGCCCTCACTCTCGCCCTCGTGAACGGCGCCGCGGTGGCGCGCTTCCACCGCTCCGCGATGGTCGAAGCGCTCGGCGCCGAGTTCGTGCGTGCCGCGAGGGCCCGCGGCCTGGGCGAGAGGCGCGTCGTCCTGCGCCACGCGCTGCGCAGCGCCCTCGCGCCGGCCATCACCCTCGCGGGGCTCAGCGTGCCCGCGCTCCTCACCGGCTCGGTGCTCGTCGAGAGCGTTTTCGGCTGGCCGGGGATGGGACGCGTAGCGTTCGAGGCGATCTTCGCGCGCGACTACAACATCATCACCGCCATCGCGGTCGTGGCCGGGGTGCTCGTCGCCCTCGGCAACCTCCTCGCGGACCTCGGCGTCGCGGCCGCCGACCCGCGCGTGCGGCGCGGATGAGACCGCGTCGCCGATGAGACAACGCCGCCGGTGAGCCCACGACACCGATGAGCCCGCTGCGCCGCGCCTGGGCCCGGTTCCGCAGCCACCGCCTCGCGGTCGCCGCCGCGTGCATCGTGGCCGCACTGGCGCTCGCCGCGCTCTTCGCGCCGCTCCTCGCGCCCGCCGACCCGCTCGCGCAGCCCGACCCCGTCGCGCTCCAGAACCAGCCGCCGTCCGCGGAGCACATCCTCGGCACGGATCGCTACAGCCGCGACGTGCTGAGCCGGCTGCTCTACGGCGCGCGCGTCTCCCTCGGCATCGGCGCCGCGGCCGCCCTGCTCGCCGTCACGCTCGGCGCCGGCGTGGGCCTCGCGGCAGGCCTGGCGTCGCCCGCGGTGGACCAGCTGCTGATGCGCAGCGTGGACGTGGCCTTCGCCCTGCCGCGCGTCTTCCTCATCCTCCTCGTCCTCGCGCTGTGGGAGGACGCGCCCGCCGGCGCCATCGTCGTTCTCATCGCCGTGACCGGCTGGTTCCGCACCAGCCGCGTGGTCCGGGCGCTGGTGCTGCAACTCCGCGAGGCGGAGTTCGTCCAGGCGGCCCGCGCGCTGGGTGCCGGGGGCACGGGGCTGGTGCGACGCCACCTCTTGCCGCATGTCGCTCCCGCGGTCATCGTCAGCGCGACCCTCGACGTGGGGAACATCGTCCTGCTGGAGAGCGGCCTTTCCTACCTCGGCCTCGGCGTGCGCGCGCCGGCGCCCTCGTGGGGCAACATGATCCTCGAGGGGAAGGACCAGCTCTTCACCGCCCCGTGGGTGGCGGCTGCGCCGGGCCTGGCCCTGCTGCTCACCGTCGTGGCGTTCAACCTCGCCGGCGACGGGATGCAGGACGCTCTCGATCCGCGGAGGGAGCGGTGAGCGCTCCGAACGGCGCGGCCGGCGCACCCCTGCCCGCGAACGGCGCGCCGCCGGCGAGTGCGCCCGCTCTGTTGGCCGCGGCGCCGGGCGGCCCGCTCCTCGAGATCGCCGACCTGCGCGTCACCTTCGCCACCGCCGAGGGGTCGGCGCGGGCGGTGGACGGCGTGGACCTCGCCGTGCATGCCGGCGAGACGGTGGGCTTGGTCGGCGAGTCGGGGTGCGGCAAGAGCGTGACCGCGCTGGCGGTGTTGCGGCTCATCGAGCACCCCGGCCTCATCGCGCCCGGGAGCCGGGTGCGGTTCGAGGGGCGGGACCTTCTCGCGCTCGCCGAGCGGGACATCCGCGCCGTCCGCGGCAATCACCTCGCGCTGATCTTCCAGGAGCCGGCGAGCGCCTTGAACCCGGTACTCACCGTCGGCTCGCAGATCGCGGAGGTCATCCGCGCGCATCAGCAGGTCACCCGCGCCGAGGCACGGGCGAAGGCCGCCCTGATGCTGCAGGCCGTCGGCATCCCCGACGCGGAGACGCGCTACGGCTCCTACGCGCACCAGCTCTCGGGCGGGATGCGCCAGCGCGTGCTCATCGCGATCGCGCTCGCGTGCCGTCCGCACCTCCTCATCGCCGACGAGCCCACGACGGCGCTCGACGTCACCATCCAGGCGGAGATCCTCGAGCTGCTCGACGGGCTCCAGCGGCAGATGGGGATGGCGGTCCTGCTCATCACCCACAACCTCGGCCTGGTCGCCGAGCGGACGCGGCGCGTCTATGTGATGTACGCGGGGCAGATCGTCGAGGAGGCGAGCACGGAGGCGCTCTTCGCCGCACCGGCGCACCCGTACACGCAGGGGCTGATGGCGGCGGTGCCGCGGCTGGATCAGCCGCGCGAGCGGTTGGCCGCGATCCCCGGCCAGGTGCCGCCCGCGACGGCGTGGCCGGCGGGATGTCGGTTTCACCCGCGTTGTCCGTTCGCGTGGGAGAAGTGCCGGGCGGAGGCGCCGCCGCTCCTGGAGTGCGGTGAGGGCCGGAGGGCGCGGTGCTGGCTGGTGGAGGAGGGGCGGCCGTGAGCGCGCTCCTCGACGTTGCGGACCTCGTCGTCCACTTCACCCGCCACGTCGGGTTCCTCGGATCGCACCGCGAGGTCGTGCAGGCGGTGAACGGCGTGTCGCTGGCGATCGGGCGGCGTGAGACCCTCGGCCTCGTGGGCGAGTCGGGGTGCGGGAAGACGACGCTGGCGCGAGCGGTGCTGCGGCTGGTGGAGACGACGTCGGGGACGGTGCGGTTCGACGGGCAGGACCTCCACGCGCTGGCGCCGGCCGAGATGCGGCGGATGCGGCGGCGGCTCCAGATCGTCTTCCAGGACCCGTACGCGTCGCTGAACCCGCGGATGACGATCGGCCGTGCGATCCGCGAGGGGCTGACCATCCACAAGCTCGCCGAGGGGGCCGCGGCGGACCGGCGCGTGCGGGAGCTGCTCGAGGAGGTGGGGCTCTCGACCGACGCGGCGGACAACTACCCGCACGAGTTCTCCGGGGGGCAACGGCAGCGCGCGGGGATCGCGCGGGCGCTGGCGGTGGAGCCGGAGCTGCTGGTGTGTGACGAGCCGGTGTCGGCGCTCGACGTCTCGGTGCAGGCGCAGGTGCTGAACCTGCTGATGGACCTGCAGGCGCGACGGGGCCTCTCCTACCTCTTCATCTCGCACGACCTCGCGGTGGTGCACCACGTCGCGCCGCGGGTGGCGGTGATGTACCTGGGCCGCATCGTGGAGGAGGGACCGGCGGAGGAATTGTACGCTCGGCCGCGGCACCCCTACACCCAGGCGCTCCTCTCGGCGGTGCCGGTGCCGGACCCCCTCACGAAGCGCCCGCGCATCGTGCTGCCGGGCGACCCGCCCTCACCCGTGAACCCGCCGCCGGGGTGCCCGTTCCATCCGCGGTGCCAGCATCCGGGGAAGGACGAGGCGTGCCGGACGGTGAGGCCGGAACTGGAAGAGCGCGTGCCGGGGTTGAGGGCGGCGTGCCACAAGTCTAGCTGAAGCTCCACGGCCCGCCGGGCGGCCACACCCCATGAAAGCCCCGGCGCGCACGCAACGCCTCCACGGGCGGAAGCAGGAACTCCGAGAGACCGCCTCCGACGGCCGCCAGTTCCGGCGCCGGGTCGTACTCAACACGCCGTATCAGCGCCGCCCACTGGAGGACGCGCTCTGGATTGCTGAGGAATGCCGATGTCAGGCACTCCGGCAGGGTGTCCGGCAACTCCGTGCGGCGGCGCTCGAACGTAGCCCCAATCGCGCCCGCCAGGGTCGCGCCATCGAACGCGAACCCCTGCGCGAGACCCCACACATCTAAGAGGTCCCGCAGTCTGGTGTTGGCGCGCCCGAGCACGACCATCGCGTGGAGCTTCTCGGCGATGGACGTCTCGCGGGCGATAGGCCAGCACGAGCGGCGGCTCGCCGCCCAGGAACGTGGGGAAGGCGAGCAGCTCGAGCGCCGGGTACACGGCGTCCCCTCGCCCGACATCGAGGTGCAGCGTGAGCTGCGCCCGGCCCAGCGACGCCGTGGCGTGGAGCCGCACGGTCTCATAGCCCCCTTCGTGGCGGACCGACTCGATGCGGAGGCTGGCCGGCTCGAAGCGCAGCCCGTCGTCCGGATCGTCGAGGCCCAGGCAGGAGCGCACGGCGGTCGCGATGTGCTCTTCGGATGATGCCGCGAGAGCGAGCAGGTCGAGGTCGCGCGTCGGGCGCCGGAGGGGGGCGTTCCAGAGGCGCAGCAACGTGGCTCCCTTGAGCGCGAAGTCCTCGCGGTGCGCGGATCGAGCGAGCCGCGCCAGGAAGCGTTCGACGACGTAGTGCTGGAGGATCTCGTTGAACGGGCGGCCGAGCGCCTGCGCCCGGTTGAGGAGCCGCCGATGCACGGAATGGGCGACGTTGACGAGCACGCGGCGCGTCATAGCAGCGCCTGGAGGTACGGCCGCATCACGCGTTCGACGCGACAGATGCCGGCGAAGTGCTGAAGCCGGTCCGCGCGAAAGCCTCGCGACCGGCGGTAGCGCTGAAGGGCCTCGATGGCCACGTCCGCCCCGATCCTGTTCCGGAACTTGAAGCAGTCCGCGACCGACTTGGCCGCGCCGTATACCTTCACGCCCACGCCGAGCACCTCATGCCGCTCGACGCCTGCCGTGAGCGAGGGGCCGGAGAAGCGATACGTGCGCAGCGGCGGGTACGTCCCCCGCGGCGTCCACGCGCCGGGGGCAAGCGCCAGATGGACCTCGTGCGGGATCTGGTCGGTGAGGTCGTGCCAGGCCAGCGCCG
>CAYHQJ010000082.1:0-9617 GCA_964358595.1 uncultured Gemmatimonadales bacterium | reverse complement strand
CCTCATGCTCGGCTACGCCACCGACGAGACACCGGAGCTGATGCCGCTCCCGATCCTCCTCGCCCATCGCGTCGCCGCGCGGCTCGCGCACGACCGGAAGAAGGGCGGCGTGTCCTGGCTGCGCCCCGACGGCAAAACGCAGATCTCCGTCGAGTACGCCGACGGCGTCCCGCGCAGCGTCACCACAGCCGTCGTGTCCACCATGCACGCACCGCGCACCGCCAAGCGCGTGGTGCGCGACTAGGTCGAGAAGCACCTCCTCCCCATCGCCCTCGGCCGCTGGTTCAGGGCGGATATCGAAATACACGCGAATCCGTCCGGCTCCTTCACCGACGGCGGCCCCTCCGCCGACGCGGGAGTCACCGGCCGCAAGATCATCGTGGACACCTACGGCGGCATCGCGCGCCACGGCGGCGGCGCCTTCAGCGGCAAGGACCCCTCCAAGGTGGACCGCTCGGGCGCGTACTTCTGCCGGTGGGTGGCGCGGCAGATCGTCACCAGGGGCCTGGCCCAGCGCGCCGAGGTGCAGGTGGCCTACGCCATCGGCCACGCTCATCCTGTGTTGGTGTTCGTCGAGACGTTCGGCACCGGCGACCACGAGCGCGCCGAAGCCTTTGTTCGGCGGTTCGACTTCCGCCCAGCCTCGATGATCAACAAGCTGGATCTGCTGCGGCCCATCTATCGAAGGACCACCAACTACGGGCACTTCGGTCGGCCGGGGCTGCCCTGGGAGAGGTAGGGGGGATGCTTGGTGCCCGTGAAGAGGTCGGCACTGTGCCCCCGCGCCCGCGCCGGCGGCCGTCCTCAGCCAGCTACCACCCGTATCGCGCTTCTACGTACTCGCGCCACCCAGTCGGTCCGTTCGTGACCCTGTCGAACAACACGCGCGGACTCACCAGCTGAAAACGCTTCGGCTCCCGCAGCACGCCCCGCATGATGTCCTCGACTGTGGCAGCGCTGCGAAATCGCCTGGCGAGCGCATCACTGGTGATGCCGTTCCGGTACGCGAGGTTGCCCTCAGGACACACGGCGACTACGCGGTAGTCTGACACGCCGAGTTCACGTTCCCGGACCATCCTCGCGCCGAGGAGCAGCATTCGCATGAGCTGGTAGAACGGATCGAACAGAAGCTCCTCCATCGGCACCGCTTGGTCGAACGGCGAGTCGTCTCCTGCAAAGAGCGACTGATACCGGGCTCGCCGCGTCTTCCCCTTCTGCCCGGCTCCCTTGTCCTTGCCGGAATAGCGCTCCAAGTACTTCCACTCCATGAGGTACGCGCGCTGTCCTCCACCGCGGACGCGTCCGACAACCAGCGCATCTGCGCTGGTGACCTTCGCGCCACGGGTCGTCACCCCTTCCCCCTCCAGGCTCGCCGTTAGTCCGACCCATTCGAACTCCACCGCGCTGGACAGCTTGGTCCCGTAGCAGCTGTACTCGATTGGCTCCACCCCGACCACGTCGGAATCGAGCTGCGCGAGCAGCTGAGCGAGGGTCTGTGGTTGCTCCGCCAGGGGCAGCAGTGCGTTGACGCACGCCACCTGAGAGCTGGCCATGTTACGGGTCGGCGCCTTGCTCCGCCCTGCGTCGCCAGACGCTGGACTCCGCCACCACTTGATTTCACGGGCGGCGAAGAACGCCGGCGCGATGCTGCGAAGCGACGGCATCAAGTTCTCGGTTTCGTACCCTTTGGCCAGCAGGTACTTGTGGCGCCGGCTGGCGGCGTCGTTCGGCGTCCGCGCGGCTTCTGAGATCGTGTCCGAGCTGGCTCGGAAAGCCGCTTGGCGACTCTTCTCGACGTCGGCGAAAGCCATGGGCGACACCTTAGGTCATCGGCGAGTGCAGCTTCAAGAGCAGCAGATCGCGCAGGGCGAGCACGCGGAACTCGTGCACAAGCGCGAGACCCTATGCCGGCCGCACCGGTCGGCAGCCGCTCAGGCCGCCTTGAACCGCTCGAACCGCGCTGCCAGGTAGTCCCGATTGGGGCGCAGCTCCTCGCGGCGCGGGACCTGCAGGGCGGTTCCGTTCATCTCCTTCAGGCCATGCTGGAGCATGGGGCCGTCGTGCTCCTCGAGGATGTCGTGCCGGATGACAATGATGCGGTCCGGAGAGACGCCGAGGATGTTCACGTCAAACGCCGCGTGGTGGATCTTGCAGAGTGCCAGGCCGTTGGGCACCTCGGGCCTGCCCCGTTCGTCCCGGTCGGGCAGGATGTGCGCTGCGTCGAGCAGCTCCACGTGCCGCAGACGGCAGACCGCGCAAGAGGTGTGGTACGCGCGCACGACGAGTTCGCGGAACCGGCGCTGGTGAAGCCGCACCTTCACGGCTGCCGTGGCGTAGGCGCGGCGGGCAGCGAACTGGATGGGGTCCGCGTCCGCGGCGATGGGGATCGCTGTCGCAACGTCGGCCGACACGTAGAAGGTCAGGTTCGCCGGATCGTCAGCGACGACGTACACGGGGTAGATGGGCTCGTACACCCCGGGCTCAATACCGTAGAAGTAGATCAGCGGGCGCTGAAGCTCCATGGCACGCCGCACGGCGAGGTTGGTCCAGAGGTGGGGATCGTCGCCCTGGTAACGGTACGCGAACCACCCCTCCCCGCCGACCTGATCGTCGTAGGGCGGCGTCTTGCCCGGCCGGCGTGGCGTGGTCGTGATGCTGAGCGCGGGGCCGTCGCCGCCGAGCTGGTTGGGACGCCAGATGCCGCGGTAGCGGTTGATCAGTGCGATGCGCTCGCTGCGGAAAACGAAACCAGCCTCCAGCTCTGCGAGCCTCACCAGCCCACCAGACGCGGCACGCAGGCGGTCCAGGTGCTGGAACGCAGCCAGGCGGAGTTCCCAGTCCGCATCCACGCGCCAATGATGCAGGCCCACAGTGGAGACCACCAGGGCACGCGTGCTGGTCGGATTGCCGCTACCTTGCCCAACCTGGATCAGGACATCCGGTGCCTCGAGCTCGTCGCGCAGGGGTGAGTTGTTCGCCCTTCAGGGCGTGCCTTTGCCGAGCCCGGGCTTCAGCCCGAGGGGGAGCGAAGACGGCAGCCCGCTTGTATACTGGAGAAGGGAGGCAGCCATGGACCGATCGGCAGGGGCCAAGCGCGAAGCGCGGAGTCTTGTGCGGGAGCTTCGTCCCGAGATCCTGGCCGCCGCCACCGCCTGTGGCGCGCGACGAGTCCGGATCTTCGGGTCCGCTGCGCGCGGCCAGGACGACGAGCAGAGCGATATCGATTTCGTCGTCTCGCTGGAGCCGGGACGCTCGCTCCTGGATCTCACGCGCCTCGAGGCCCGTCTCGAGGAGCTGCTCGGCCGCCGCGTAGACGTCGTAACGGAAGAGAGCCTACGGGAACCTATCCGCTCGACGGCGCTGCGCGAGGCCGTGGTCGTCTAGGGCGCGGCTGACGAAGGCGCTGGATCGACTCCGGTAGTAACCACCGAGAAACTGATCCCCAAACTGATACCCATCGGCATACAACGAAGAAGCCCGAGCCGACAACTCATTGTCGGCCCGGGCCTTACACAGTCGGGACGGCGGGATTCGAACCCGCGACCCCCTGAACCCCATTCAGGTGCGCTACCGGGCTGCGCTACGTCCCGAAACTCCCCGGCCATTCCGAGTCAGCTGCGCTACGTCCCGCGATTCGGGCCCGAAATGTAGCCCCGAACGCGTGATATCGCACCGTGGCGCAATGGACGGGTTAACGGGAGCAGCCCGGCCCGCACCAACTTGCTGGCGCGGTCGGCGGCACGTGTGAGGTCCAGCGTCTTGCCCCTCGGGGTTGCCAGGGTTCGCAGCCGAAACGGTGCTGGTGTGGCAAAACTGGCAAACGCGGTGGTCTCACACGCCACTGGGCGAAAGCCCTTGTGGGTTCGAGTCCCACCGCCAGCACCGCCGCCCCCTGCCTTGCGCGTCGATCAGGCCGAGCCTATACTCGGCGAGCGTGTGAGACCACCGCGGCAGTCGGTTCGCCGCACTGCGAAGGCCGGGGCAACCGCCCCGGCCTTCGTGCATCACTCCCCCAGCGCCCTACTCGGAACGAAAGGCCGGGGCGATTGCCCGGGCTTTGCATTTCGCTGCCGCTGCGTCGTGCTCCGTTCTGCCGTTGCCGTCTGCCCTCTTGCAGTCGGCACGGCGGGATTCGCACCGCGACCCCCTGACGTGCCTTCTACGGTGCCTCCCCATGAATCCGCGCGAACAGCCCGGCCAGGTCAATGGTCAGGGCTTGCTTCGCGCCGGCCGGCTGCCACGAAAGCGTCTCGCCAAGCACCTCCGGCCGCTCGTCGGCCGGTCGCCACCGCTCGATCACCCGCGCATCCACGTCCGCGATCCAGTACTCGGGGATCCCGGCGCGCTGACAGCGCAGTCGCTTGACCGTCCGGTCGTAGCGCGCGGTGCTCGGTGAGAGGACCTCCACCACCAGCAGCAGCGGCGCCCCGGTGTTCCAGCCACGGGACAGGTGCCCGCCTACCAATCCCTGCACGAACACGTCAGGCTGGACCAGCCCCTCTGGATCCAGCTCCAGATCGGCGGGTGAGGCCAGCGCTTCGCCGAAGCGCTGCGCGTCGGCGTAATCTGCGAGCAGCCTGACCAGCGTCACCACCGCGCGCTGGTGCAGCTCGACGGGGGCGGGCGTCACCAGCAGCTCCCCGTCCACCACCTCGTAGCGGTTGCCGTCGTCGGGGAGGGCGCGAACCATCGCGGCGGTCCAGCGCGCGGCCTGTTGTGGCATGCCCATAGTCTGCTCGGCTCGGCAAGCGGGTCGCAAGAGGACACGCGCGAATGTCGGGGGAACCCGAGACCGGCATGTCACCGGTTCCGCGCGGTGCGGTGCAGAAAGACGCGCCCGGGGGATCACGGTGCCCATCAGGAAAGCCGAGGCCTCTCCACATTGACTAGGCGCCCCCGCGCCGGTACTGCCCTCGCTCAGTCCCAACCCTCGGGCTCCATCGCCACGATCACGTCGGCCCGGGGTGCGAAATACACGCGGTACTGCATGCCGTTGCGCACGTGCCCGGGGCGCACCGGGAGCCTGAACGAGCGGTCGGCGACATGGAGGTACCAGCCAGCCTTGCCGGCCCGCTGCGCCCGAACCGGCCCCGTCACACACTCCACGCGACCCTCCGCCGCCGCGGCCCGGGTCCGCCGCATGTACCCGATGCCCACGGCCAGCGCCGCCAGGAACAGCCCGCTGGCCAGGATCCACTGGACCGGGGCCAGCGGCTTCCTGGCCACCCAGTACAGGATGGCGGCGAGGCAGATGCCGCCGAAGAGGGCCGCAACCACGTTCCAGTAGCCGCTCCGGACCAGGCGCCGCGCCTGACCCTCCCCGAGCTTCCCCGCCCGATTGGCCTCGAGATCCCCGGACTCGAGATGGAACACCCCCAGCAGATCGTCTCGATGTCCCATCGCCCACCCCCTGGCCTCAGCCCACTAAAGAAATCCGAGTACCGCGCCAGAGATTACCACCCGGGCCGGCGGACCGCCACCAACGAGTCGGCGTGACGCGGTCCACGCCAACCACCGGTGACCCGCCGGTGAGGGCCCCGCCGCAGCGCAACGATCGGCACCGTATTCGCAACATTGCGGTTACGCACCCGCCGAGCATACCGTGTAGGGTGGCACCGGCTCAGCCTGGAGGCGCGACATGCCGGTGACCGCGAAGCTCTCGAAGAAGTTCTACGACACCCTCGGAGACGAGGTCACCAACGAGCTCGTGGCCTGGCTCAACGCCGTAGACGAGTCCTACCGGACGGAGTTCCGGGACCTCTTCGCCGCCAACTTCGGCCGGCTGGAGGCCGAGATGCGCGCGCTCGAGGCGCGCGTCGAGGCCAAGCTGGAGAAACTGCACGGCCACGTGGATGAGCGGTTCCTGATCCTCGAAACGCACATGGCAGCGTTCGAAGCGCGGATTGACGCCCGCTTCGACCGCTTCGAAGCCCGGATGCTCCGCTGGATGCTGGTGTTCTGGGCCGGCACCATGGGGACCGTCATCGCCCTGCTGAAGCTCTGAGTCCGCGGGATTCCAGCCTGCGGTCCTGCGCAATCCCAGTCCATCCCGTCGCATTGGCGGCGACACCGGCCGAGCCTATACTGCGCTCACTTGCGGGGTCTCTGCGGCGCCAGCTCGCCGCATGACGAAGGCCGGGGCGAAGGTCCCGGCCTCCGTGCTCTGCCCGCGCGGGGGCCTGCCATCCTCACACGTCAACGAGCCGGTGCTCGCCACGACCATCCGGCACGCCGTGGCGGTCACCCTGGGCTGGCGCTGATCTTCGCCACCGAGCCGGCCCAGTTCTCGTTGTGAATCAGCCGCGCCCGCGTGGCCGCGCGCAGCCGCTTGAGCGGCTCCAACTTCCGCAGCGCCAGCCGGTAGGGATTGGCGAGCGTGATCTGCGCTTCCGCCTCGGTCAGCGCCAGCGGGCCGCGCCGGAAGTGCAGCTGCTGAAGATCGGCGCCGATGGACGTGATCTCACCCGCGAACGCGTAGGTCGCCGCTGAAGGTCCGGCCAGGATCTCGAGCACCACCAGAGCGCCCACCGGCACCAGCAGGAAACAGGCCCAGCTCTCCGGCAGCGCGGCCTCGCCCACCAGCCCCTCGGCATCGGGGTCCAGCAGCCGCGCGAAGCCGAGCCGCGGCTCGCCCCCCTTCGCCATCGGGAGCAGCTTGGCGGCGCACTCGGCGCGGTCCGGCGCGGCGAACCGGCGCACCAGTTCGTCGAAGTCGGCCACCTCGCCCCGCGGGACCGCCAACCCGTCCGCGAAGCAGGACTGCCCGGTGACCTCGGCGAGCAGTCGCGCCTGCGCGGCCTGCCGCTCGGTCACCGCGCGGAGAAACGCGTCGCGGTGCCGCGCCAGCTGGCCCACCACCGTGCGCGCCTCGCCCATCGCCAGGACGACGCTCGGCGGGTCCTCCCCGGCACTGACCTGCGTTAGGCCGCCGAGCGGGAGCTGAAACGGGTCGGCGTCCTCGGGCACGATGGTGACGTGGGTGTCGTACACCTGAAGCTCGGCGGGCCTAACGGTGCCGGACTCGACGAGCAACGCCCCCGCGAACGTCTCCGGCATGGTGACGCCGTGGGCCAGCAGCCCCTTGACCCGCGCCTGGTTGCGGGCGCGGCGCAGTTCTCGGGTGAAGGTGTCGAAGCGGCGGCCCAGCTGCGTGAGAACGAGTCGGCCGCTGGGCCAGCGGTCCAGCTCGATGCGGTAGTCCGCCGCGCGCAGCGCGTCGGCGTCCAGGAACGCCACGGTGACCGGCCCGACGCTCAGCGCGTCGTCGCCGATCACCGCTTCGGCGTTGCCCGTCTGGCCGGAGCCGCCACCGCCGTCCTCGGCGCCTGCGAACGCGAACGCCGCGCCGGCGTGCCGCGTGTCCTCGGCCATGTCAGGCGGCGTTGGCCATGCCGGCCCTCCTGTTGCGCGGAATAAGGGAGGGCCGGCGGGTGGCCGTCAAGCCGCGCCTACCAGGCCGCCTGCGCCGCCCACTCCGCGAACGGCGTCGGCCTGATGCCGTAGGCCTTCGCGTTGCCCGCGATGTCCGCGTCGTAGCCCACCGCGTCGAACCACTCGAGCATCAGCGCGAAGTCCTCGCTGAACTTCCGCACCTCGGCGATCGGCACCTGGAAGTGCACCACCTTCCGCCCCGCCGCACGGCTGATGATCTCCGCCGCCTGCGGCATGGTCGGCGCGTCGCCCGCGATGTCAATCGCCTTGCCGTTCAGCTCGGCGTGACGCTCGAAGGCCAGCTTCCCATACTGCCCGATGTCCCGCACCGCGATCATCTGGAGCGACGTGGTGGGCTTGATCCCGACCGCCAGCTGGCCACCGTCAATCGCCGGCTTGAACCACGGGCTCAGCAGGTTCTCCATGAAGAACACCGGCCGGATGATGACCCACGACGGGAAGCCCAGCGCGCGCACCTTCTCTTCGACCCGCGCCTTGTTGTCGAAGTGCGGGATGCCGGTCTTGCGGTGGGCGGAGCCGACCGAGGTGTACACGAAGTGCGAGAGCCCGGCCGCCTTCGCCACCTCGGCCAGGCGCTTGCCCTGCTGCTCCTCGCCCTCGACGCCGGCCTCCCACGTGTTCTGCATCCCGAACACGCCCCACGCGCCCTTCAGCGCCCGCCCGAGCGAGGCGGCGTCGTCCAGATCGCCCTGCACCACCTCGGCGCCCAGGTCGGCCAGCGCGCGGGCCGCCGGACCGTCGGGCTTGCGGGTCATCGCCCGCACGGTGTGGCCCGCCTTGAGCAGGGCCCTCGCCGTCGCGCCGCCCTGCCGGCCCGTCGCGCCGGTCACCACGATCAACTGCCTGCCGTTACTCATGCACTGCTCCTTGCTGTGCGGCCCCGCGTGGGGCCGTCTGGTTCCAGGTGCGCCACGACCCGCCCGAGCAACGCGCCGAGCTGCCGCAGCTGAGTTGTACTGAGTGCGCCGAACACCGTCCGCGGCAGCGCCCGCGCCGTCCCGTCGAGCTCGCGGAGCACCGCCAGGCCCGCGGCGGTGATCGCGACCTCCACGACCCGCCGGTCGCCCGCCGGGCGAGCGCGCCGCACCAGCCCGCGCGCCACCAGCCGGTCCAGCAGGCGGGTCACGTCGGGGTCGCGGGTGATCAGCCGCTCGCCGACCCGGCGGCACGACAGCGCCGCCGGATGCGCGCCGCGCAGGATCCTCAGCACGTTGTATTGCACCGGCGTGAGCCGCGCCAGGCGTTTCAGCTCCTGCGCCCAGGGATCGAGCGCGCGGGCGGCCGCCAGCTGCAGCGCCACGAACAGCTCCTCCCCGGGGCTGCCGAACGGCTGGGTCTGCCGCAACGCGACCAGCACCGGATTACCCATGAAGCTAAAATAGTCGTTACAACGACTATATGCAAGGCCGGGGTCCCCGGGGCGCGCCCCAGGCGCGGCCGGTTCCGTCCCCCGCGGCGGAGCGGCTCCGCTGACGCCGCGGTGACCGCCGCTTGACGCGGGCACATAGATCATGCATACATATGATCACGATGCGTACGACCCTGATCCTCAACGACGAGCTGGTGGCGGAGGCCCGGCGCTACACCGGCATCGAGGAAAAGACCGCCCTCGTGCACGCCGGCCTCAAAGCCCTCATCGAGCGCGAAGCAGCGCGCCGGCTGGCCGCCCTGGGCGGCACGATGCCCCACGCAAAGGCAGCGCCTCGGCGCCGGTTTTCAGCTCGCCGACGCAAGTGACCGTTCTGGCCGACAGCTCGGTCTGGATCGGCCACTGGCGTCACTTCAATCCCGCCTTCGCGCGACGCCTCGACGCGGGCGCGGTTTGCATCCACGCATTCGTCATCGGTGAACTGGCGGTTGGGGACATCAGCCGCAGGGACGAGGTCCTGGCGGAGCTCCACAAGCTGCCTGCGACCCGCATGGCCGAGCACGACGAGGTGCTCACCCTCGTCGCATACCACCGGCTCTGGGGTACGGGCGTCGGGTGGGTGGACGCGCACCTGCTGGCATCGGCGCTGCTCAGCGGCGTGCGCCTGTGGACCCTGGACCGGCCGCTGGCGCGGCAGGCTGAGCGCCTCGGCGTGGCGTTCGCCGCCTAGCGCTTACCGGTAGGAGATCGGCACCGCCGAGCGGTTACTGAGGCGGCCGGCCTTCCAGCACCGCGG
>CAYHQJ010000081.1:0-9724 GCA_964358595.1 uncultured Gemmatimonadales bacterium | reverse complement strand
CGGCCCGCCTGCGCATCACGGGGGACCTCACGATCCACGGCACGACTCGGTCCGTCGTCCTCGACACGGAGATCGGCGGCATCGTCACGACGGCGCGGGGCCGGCGTGTCGCCTTTACCGCCACTACGACGATCACCCGGCAGGACTTCGGCATCACGCTCAACCGGCTCATGGAGGGCGCTCAGATCGTGGGCGACGATGTGCGCATCACGATCGACATCGAGGCCACGGCCCCACCGGCGTCGCCCTGAGTCGGCCCGGGCCGGCGGGCGCGCTCACTCGGGCACGACGGCCGTCGCCTCGATCTCCACCCTGGCCCGCGGCTCGAGCAGCTCCGCGACGACGACCGACATCGCCGGGTAGTGCCGGCCGAACACCTCGCGGTAGGCGATGCCGAGCCGCGGTAGCGCCGCCAGGTACGCGGCCTTGTCGGTGACGAACCAGGTCATGCGCGCGACGTGCTCGGGCGCGCCGCCGCCCTCCCGCACGACCGCCACGACGTTGCGCAGCGCCTGCGCCGCCTGCGCCACGAAGTCGTCGGTCTCGACGGTGCTGGTTTCCGGGTTCCAGCCGACCTGGCCCGCCACGAAGATCAGCCGGCCGCGCGCCGCGAGGCCATTGGCGTAGCCGACGGGCTTCGCCCAGCCGGGCGGCTGGAGGACCTCGCCGCTCACGCGCGAGCCCCCCGCAGCCGGTAGCGCTGCAGCTTGCCGGTTTCGGTGCGCGGCAGCGCCGTCACGAACTCGACCGCGCGCGGGTACTTGTACGGCGCGATCTGCGCCTTCGCGAACTCCTGCAACGCCTTCACCAGCTCCTCCGAAGGGTGATGGCCCGCGCGCAGCACGACGTACGCCTTCACCAGCTGGCCGCGCTCCTCGTCCGGTACGCCCACGACGCCGCACTCCTGCACGCTCGGATGCTCGAGCAGCACGTTCTCGACTTCGGCAGCGGAGATGTTGTAGCCCGACGAGATTATCATGTCGTCGGTCCGCGCCTGGTACCAGAAGTAGCCGTCCTCGTCCTCGTAGAACGAGTCGCCGGGGAAGTTCCAGCCGTCTCCCACGTAGGCGCGCTGGCGCTCCTCGTTGCCGAGGTAGCGGCACCCGGTGGGCCCCTGCACCGCCAGCCGGCCGATGGTGCCACGCGGCACTTCGCGTCCGGCGTCATCCACGATCCTGGCGCGGTAGCCGGGGATCGCCCTTCCGGTCGAGCCGGGGCGGATCTCTTCCTCGGCCGCGCTGATGAAGATGTGCAGCATCTCGGTGGAGCCGATCCCGTCAATGATCCTGATGCCGGTCGCCTTGTACCACGCCTCGAAGGTGGGCCGCGGCAGGTGCTCGCCCGCGGAGACGCACTTCCTGAGGCTCGAGACGTCGTGCTCGGTGAACATGCCGAGCATAGCCCGGTAGGCCGTCGGCGCGGTGAAGACCACGGTGGCGCGGAAGTCCTCTATCGCCTTGATGAGGTGCGGCGGGGACGCCTGCTCGAGCAGCAGAGTCGCGGCGCCGATGCGCATCGGGAACTGGACCAGAGCGCCGAGGCCGAAGGTGAAGGCAAGCGGCGGCGAGCCGCAGAACAGGTCGCCCGGATCGGCCTTGACGCACGAGCGCGGGAACAGGTCGGCCGTCGCGATGAGGTCGCGGTGGAAGTGCGCGCATCCCTTGGCCTGCCCGGTGGTGCCGGAGGTGAACGCGATGATGGCGACGTCGTCCGCGGCGGTCTCCACGGTGCGGAAGTCGCTCGAGGCCCGACGCACGTGCGCCTCCAAATGCTCGCCGTCGCCGCCGCCCCAGAGCACGATCTTCTGGAGCATCGGCGCCGCCTTCTGCGCCTGCTCCAGCTCCTCCTTGAACCGCGCGTCGCACAGCGCCAGCCAGATCTCGGCCTTGTCGATCGTATACGCCAGCTCGCGTGCGCGCAGGAGCGGCATCGTCGTCACGCAGATGCCGCCGGCCTTGAGCACGCCGAACCAGCACGCGACGAGCATCGGGTTGTTGGGGGCACGCAGGAGAACGCGGTTGCCGGGCACGAGCCCGAAGTCCTTCACGAGGACGGTGGCGATGCGGTTCGCCTGCTCGAGCAGCTGCGCAAACGTCCACTGGCCGCCGGGGAACCGGAGCGCGACGCGGTCGCCGCGGCCGCGATCCACGTTCCGGTCGAGCAGCTCGGCGGCGCAGTTGAGCCGGTCCGGGTACTTCAACCAGGGTGCGTCCGAGAAGTCCAGCGCCGGCCACAGCCCGCGCGGGGGCAGCTGGTCGCGCGCGAAGGTGTCCACGTGGGCCGTCATGAGTCTCCCTCCGCCGCGGCGAGCACCTCGCCCGCGATGACGAGCCGCTGGATCTCGCTCGTGCCTTCGTAGATGCGCAGCGCGCGCACCTCCCGGTACAGCCGTTCCACCGTCTCGCCGAGAACGACGCCGCGGCCGCCGAACAGCTGCACCGCGCCGTCCACGACGCGCTGCGCTGCCTCGGTGGCGTGCAGCTTGGCCATCGCCGCCTCGCGGGTGACGCGCCGGCCCTGGACGTCGCGCGTCCACGCCGCGCGATAGACGAGCAGCGCGCTCGCGTCGATGTCCACCGCCATGTCCGCGAGCCGGGCCTGGGTGAGCTGGAACTCGGCGAGCGCGCGGCCGAAGACCTGGCGGCGCCGGCACCATTCCAGCGCCTCGTCGAGCGCGCGGCGCGCGCCGCCGAGCGCGGCGGCGCCGACCGTCGCGCGGAAGGTGTCGAGCGTGCCGAGGGCGACCGTGAGCCCCGCGCCGGCCTCACCGACGACCGCGTCCGCGGACACGCGGCAGCCTTCCAGCTCCAGCGTGCCGAGCGGGTGGGGCGCCGTGACCTCGATCCGCTCGACCACCTTGAGGCCGGGGTTATCGGCGTCCACGACGCAGGCGAGGAAGGCGCGCTCGCCGGCTTCCGGGAGCCGGCTGAACACGACGTAGTGGTCGGCGATGCCGGCGTTCGAGATCCAGGTCTTGCGGCCGTCGAGCACGTAGCCCGCGCCGTCGCGCCGGGCGCTCGTGCGCATCGCCGCGATGTCCGAGCCGGCATCGGGCTCGGAGATCGCGAACGCCGCGACGGCGTCGCCGCGGCAGACGCGCGGCAGGTAGCGCTGTTTCAGCGCCTCGCTGCCGAACTGCGAGATCGGGCCGGTGCCGAGACCCTGCATGGCAAAAGCGAAGTCGGCGAGGCCCGAGCTGCGCGCGAGCGTCTCGCGGATCAGGCAGAGCGAGCGCACATCGAGGTGCGGGAACGCGCCACCGTAGGCGTCCGGGACCACGTAGCGCAGCCAGCCGCCCTCGCCGAGACGTTTCACGAACTCGAGCGTCGTCTTGTCGGCGTCGTGGTCCTCGTCGGCCAACGGCTCGATCTGCTCCACCACCCACGCCTCGAGCCGCTCCGCCAGCCCGCGGTGACCGTCGTCGAAGAACGGCCAACCCAGAAACGTGCGGTCGGGCATCAGTTCCCCTCGAACACCGGCTTGTCCTTCTTCACGAACGCGCGAAAGGCGCGGGCGAAGTCCTCGGTCTGCATGCAAATCGCCTGCGCCTGCGCTTCCGCTTCGATCGCCTCGTCCACGCCCATGCTCCACTCCTGGTGGAGGCACTGCTTCGTCATCGCGTGGGCGAACGTGGGCCCGGACGCCAGCTCCTGCGCGAGCGACACGGCTTCGGCCAGCAGCTTCTCGGGCTCCACCACGCGGTTGTAGAACCCCCAGCGCTCGGCCTCGTCGGCGGTCATGAACCGGCCGCTGTAGAGCAGCTCGCTGGCCCGGCCCTGCCCGATGAGGCGCGGCAGGATCGCGCACGCGCCCATGTCCGCGCCCGAGAGG
Organism: uncultured Gemmatimonadales bacterium; assembly: GCA_964358595.1. Classification (GTDB taxonomy): domain Bacteria; phylum Gemmatimonadota; class Gemmatimonadetes; order Gemmatimonadales; family JACORV01; genus CAYHQJ01. Next base: position 5,893 of record CAYHQJ010000081.1, on the reverse strand, counting down.
CCGACCTTCACGAACAGGAACCCGACCCTGCTGCGCGGCGTGCCGAGGCGCAGGTCCGAGGCCATGGCGAGGATCGCCCCCGCGCCGGCGCAGATGCCGTCCACCGCGGCGATCACCGGCTGGGGGCAGCCGCGCATCGCCTTCACCACGTCGCCCGTCATGCGGGTGAAGGCGAGCAACCCGTTCATGTCGCCCTTCTCGCGCATCTCCACGAGCGGCCCGATGATCTCGTGCACGTCGCCGCCCGAGGAGAAGTTCCCCTCGGCGCCGGTCAGGACGACCACCCTGACCTCGGGCACGAACCGCAGCCGCTCGAAGGTGTCGCGTAGCTCGGCGTAGCTGTCGAACGTCAAGGGGTTCTTCCGCTCCGGCGCTTTGAGCGTGATGACGGCGACCTTGCCGTCGAGCCGCCAGCCGAAGTGCTTCGGGTTGATCTCCACGACCACTCCTTCCTAGCTGTCGCCGCCGGCCACGATTATGGCCTGGCCGGTGATCCCCGATGCGGCCGGCGTACAGAGCCAACCCACCGTGGCCGCCACTTCCTCGGGCGTGATGAGGGTGCCACGCGGCAGCGTGCGCACGATCATGGCGCGCGCCTCCTGCTCCGAGCGACCAGCCGCCATCAGGTTGTCCACGGCCTGTCGCGCCATGGCGGTGTCGGTGTACCCCGGGCAGACGGCGTTCACGGTGATGCCGAGCTTCGCCACCTCGAGCGCGACCGACTGCGTGAGGCCGATGAGCCCGCGCTTCGAGGCGCTGTACGCCGCAACGCGGGCCGAGGCGCGCACGCCCATGAACGACGCGATGTTCACGATGCGGCCGGCCTTCGCCTCGATCATCGCGGGCAGCACGGCCTGCATGCACAGGAACGGCCCGGTGAGGTTCACGGCCAGCATCCGATCCCAGTGCGAGCGGCTGATCTCCACGAACGGCGCGGCATCCGCCTGGCCGGCGTTGTTCACCAGTACGGACGGGGCTCCGAACGTCTCGCGAGCCAGGCGGAACGCTTCGGTGATGGAGGCGTGCTCGCTGACGTCGCACCGGACGGCGGCGGTCTCTACGCCGTGCGCCCGCGCCACCGTATCGGCCTGCGCGTCGAGGCGACCCTGGTCACGGCCCATGACCGTGACGTTCGCACCGAGCCGCGCCAGCTCCGCGGCGACGGCGGCACCGATGCCGCGGCCGCCGCCGGTGACCACGGCGTGATGGCCGGCAAGGAACCGCCAGCCGCCAAGTTCACCCGCCTCACCCCTCACCCGATCACCTTGGCGCCTCTCACCTCTCACGCCTTTCTCAAGTCGTGCTGAACCCGCGCATCTCCTGCTGCCGCTGCATCGCGCGTTCGAGCTGCTGCTTCCCCTCGAGGTATTGCGCGGGCCACCACTGCGCGGTGTAGCCCTGCTCCGCCGCCGCGCGCAGCGTCCACTGCGGGTCGGACAGATGCGGCCGCGCCAGCGCCACCAGATCCGCGCGGCCGGCCGCGAGGATGCTGTTGACCTGGTCGGCCTCGGTGATGTTGCCCACCGCGATCGTCGGCACGCTCGCCTCCTGGCGGATCCGGTCGCTGTACGGCGTCTGGAACATGCGGCCGTAGACCGGCTTCGCGTCGGGCGTCGTCTGGCCGGTCGAGACGTGGATGATGTCGGCGCCGGCGTCGTGGAACGCGCGCGCGATCGCCACGGCATCTTCACCCGTGACCCCGCCGGCCACCCAGTCGGTGGCCGAGATACGCACCGACATCGGCCGGTCCTCCGGCCACGCCGCGCGCATCGCGCGGAACACCTCGAGCGGCCAGCGCAGGCGGTTCTCGAGCGCCCCACCGTACTCGTCGGTGCGGCGGTTGCTCACCGGCGTAAGGAAGCTCGACAGCAGGTAGCCGTGCGCGGCGTGCAGCTCGATCATGGCGAAGCCGGCGGCGATGCCCAGCGTCGTCGCGCGGACGAACTCCTCGCGCACGCGGTCCATGTCCCCGCGCGTCATCTCGCGGGGGACCTGGTTCTTCGGCCCGTAGGCGATGGCCGACGGCCCGAGAACGGGCCAGTTGCCGGCCTCCAGCGGCTCGTCCATCCCCTCCCACATCAGCTTGGTGGAGGCCTTGCGGCCCGCATGACCGAGCTGGAGGCAGACCTTCGCCGGGCTCCAGGTGTGCACGAAGTCGGTGACGCGCCGCCACGCCGCGACGTGCTCGTCCGTGTACATCCCGGCGCAGCCGGGCGTGATCCGCCCCTCGCGCGAGACGCACGTCATCTCGGTGACGACCAGCCCGGCGCCCCCAAGGGCACGCGCGCCGAGGTGCACGAGATGGAAGTCGTTCGGCGTGCCGTCCACGGCGCAGTACATGTCCATCGGCGAGACCACGACGCGGTTCGGCACCGTCATGCCGCGCATCGTGTAGGGCGTGAACATCGGCGGTGGCGCCGTGGGTGCCGTGTCCCGCCCCGCACGCGCCGCGAACCAGCGCTCGACACCCGCGAGGTAGGTCCCGTCGCGCAGACGCAGGTTCTCGTGGCTGACGCGCTGGCTGCGGGTGAGGAGGCTGTAGGTGAATTGCTCGGGCTCGAGGTGGATGTAGCGCTTGACGTTCTCGAACCACTCCATCGAGTTGCGCGCCGCGTTCTGGAGCCGCAGCGCCTCGGTCTGCCGCTCGTCCTGGTAGCGCTGGAGGGCGACGGGCAGCTTCGGCTCCTCGTTCAGGGCGCGCGCCAGGGCAATCGCATCCTCCATCGCGAGCTTGGTGCCCGAACCGATGGAGAAGTGCGCGGTGTGCGCGGCGTCGCCGATGAGGACGACGTTGCCGTGAAACCATTTGGCGTTGGAGACGCGGAGGAAGTTCATCCAGGCGCTGCCGCGCAAGTGCCCGGCGTTGCTCATCAGGTGGTGGCCGCCCAGCCACTCGGCGAACAGCTCCTCGCACGCCGCGATGCTCGCCCCGGTGTCCATCCGGTCGAAACCGGCCGCCAGCCAACTCGCCTTGTCGCACTCGACGATGAAGGCCGAGTGGTCCGCGTCGAAGCGGTAGGCGTGGACCTGGTAGACGCCGCACGCATTCCCGACGAAGATGAACGTGAACGCGTCGAACAGCCGCGTGGTGCCGAGCCAGATGTACTTCGCCGTCCGGACGTCGAGATCCGGCTTGAGGTGCGCGGCGTACTTGCGGCGGATCACGCTGTTGATGCCGTCGGCGGCGATGACGAGGTCGGCCGCGGCGAGGCCGAGGTGCGGCAGCTCGGCATCGTCCCGTACACTGCTCTGAAAGCGCAGCTCGACGCCGAGAGCTGCCGCGCGCCGCTGGAGGATATTGAGCAGCCGCTTGCGCGCGATGCCGGTGAAGCCATGGCCGCCCGAGGCGAGCGTACGGCCCCCGATGTGGACGTCGATGTCGTCCCAGTGCGCGAAGCTCGCCTCGATCTCCGCGTGGGTCTCCGGATCGGCGGCCTGGAAATTGCCCAGGGTCTGATCGGAGAAGACGACGCCCCAGCCGAACGCGTCGTCGGGCCGGTTGCGCTCGAGCACCGTGATCTCGTGGGCCGAGTTCGCCTTTTTCATCAGGATGGCGAAGTACAGCCCGGCGGGTCCGCCGCCGATGCAGACGATCTTCAGGGAATCCTCCGGGAGTACGGCGCGGGACTCGCGCCGCGGCCCATATAGTGTATGCTTCGGCCCGGATCAACGCCACCGGAGACGCCGATGCGCCGTATGTTCGTCCCGCTTGCCGCCGCCCTGTTCGTTGCCACCACCCTTGCCGCCCAGAACCGACCCGCCCGCGACACGACCCGCTGGGAGGTCGAGGGCACCCACGGAAGCGCCGACACGGTGCGGTTCGAAACCACCGAGGGCACGTGGATCAACCTGGACGTGAGCCCTGACGGGTCGTGGATCGTCTTCGACCTCCTCGGCGACATCTACCAGATGCCGATCGGCGGCGGGCACGCTCAGCTCCTCTCGGGCGGTCCCGCCTTCGACCATCAGCCGCGGATCAGCCCCGACGGCCGGACGATCGTGCTCACCTCCGACCGCAGCGGCGCCGACAACCTCTGGCTGATGAACGCCGACGGCTCCGACCGCCGGCAGTTCACCCGCCTCGACGATTCCCTGGCCACCAACCCGATGTGGATGCCCGACGGGCAGTACGTCGTCGTGAAGCGCCACGTCCGCAGCACCCGCTCGGTAGGGGGCGGCGAGATCTGGCTGTACCACATCGAGGGCGGCTCCGGGATCAAGCTCAAGGAACGCACCAGCTTCACGTCGGACCAGAACGAGCCCTACCCCTCGCCCGACGGGCGCTGGGTCTATTACAGCTACAGCGGCCCGTTCGATTACAACCGCAACGTGCACGCGGGGATCTTCCAGGTCTCGCGCCTCGACCGCGTCACTGGGCGGATCGAGCAGGTCACGGCCGAGGGCGGCGGCGCGGTGCGGCCCACACCGTCCCACGACGAGCGATCCCTCGCCTTCGTGCGCCGCATCGGCCTCAAGTCGGTGCTGATGGTGCGCGACCTCGCGAGCGGCGCCGAGCGCGCGGTGTTCGACGGGCTCGACCTCGACCAGCAGGAAACCTGGACGATCCACGGCGTCTATCCCGGTTTCCAGTGGACGCCCGACGACCGGCGGATAATCATCAGCTTCGGCGGCGGCATCCACGCGATCGAGGTCGCCACCGGCCGCGACACGCCGATCCCCTTCACCGCGGCGGTCGAGCAGGTCGCAACGCAGGCGTTGCACTTCCAGTACGCGGTGCCCGACACCGTGACGGCGCGCATCATCCGCTGGCCCACACTCTCGCCCGAGGGGAGCACGCTGGTCTTCCAGGCCCTCGGCCATCTGTACCGCATGGCCTGGCCGAACGGGCGGCCGGAGCGGGTGACCGACGCCGCCGCCTTGGAGTTCGCGCCGAGCTTCGCGGGCGACGGGCGGTGGCTCACGTACACGACGTTCGACGAGGATCAGGGCGGGCACGTCTGGAAGCTGTCGCTGACGCCGGGGCCGCGCGGCCAGCGCCCCCAGCCGGTGCGCCTGACCACCGTGCCGAACCAGTACGCGAATCCGGTCTTCTCCCCGGACGGGCGGTGGGTCGCGTTCGTGCAGGGGAGCGGGATCGTGAACCGCGGGCAGGACCTCTCGGGAGAGTTGTACCTCGAGCTGGCCGTCGTGAGCACCGACGGCGGCGAGGTGCGCCGGGTGATCGAGACGGCGAACCGCGGCACGAACCGGCGCATGCCGCGGCCCCGTTGGAGCGGCGACGGCCAGCGGCTGCTGTACCACGAGAACCGCGGCGACACCACGATGCTCTCGTCGGTCAAGCTCGACGGCACCGATCGCCGCACCCTCGTGCGCAACCGGCGCGCGGAGGAGATGATCGCCTCGCCCGACGGCCGGTGGGTCGCCATCAAGGAGCTGCACAACGTGTACGTCGCGCCGCTCCCGCAGGCGGGGGGCGACGGCGTGACGCTCGAGAGGAGTGGTTCAGGCGTGCGCGTCGCCCAGCTCTCGCGCTACGGCGGGGACTGGATCGACTGGCGCCCCGACTCGCGCTCGCTCACCTGGGTACTCGGCCCCGCGTTCTATCAACAGGTGGTGGCGGACGCTTACCTGCCCGACAGCCTCGCCCGGCGCGACACGACGCACACGGGGTGGATGTACGACAACGCGAAGGTGCGCGCGCAGGTCGCGGAGGTCGCGCTGCGCGTGCCGCGCGCCAGGCCGAACGGCTCGGTGGTGCTGCGCGGCGCACGGGTCGTCACGATGCACGGGGACGAGGTGCTCGAGCGCGGCGACGTCGTGGTGACGGGCGGGCGGATCACGCAGGTGGCGCCCGCGGACCGGGCGCAGGTCCCCGCCGGCGCGCGCGTCGTGGACGTGGCGGGGAAGACGATCATCCCCGGCCTGGTGGACG
>CAYHQJ010000080.1:0-9778 GCA_964358595.1 uncultured Gemmatimonadales bacterium | reverse complement strand
CGCAGCGCGTCGCGCGTGGTGCCGGTGTGGTGGTTGAGCTGGATCGAGAAGGTCCAGATCCGCCCGTCGGCGAGCTCCAGGTATCCCGCCAGCGTGTTCACCCGGTTGATCGAGCCCGTCTTCGCCCGCACGCGGCCCTCGAGGGGCGTGTCGCGGAAGCGGAAGCGCAGCGTCCCGGAGCGCCCGGCCACCGGCAGCCCCTCCAGGAACGGCTGCGCGCGCGGGTGCTCGTGCATCCGCCGGAGCAGCTGCACGAAGGCGCGCGGGGTCACGAGGTTGCTGCTCGAGAGTCCCGAGCCGTCCACGACGGCGAACTGCGTGGAGTCCACCCGCAGCGAGTCGATGAGGAAGCGGCGCTCGACGTCGATGCCCGCCGCGAAGCTCCCGCGGCCGCGGAACTCCCGGCCGAGGGTCTTGAGCAGCAGGTCGGCGAACCAGTTCTGGCTCGACTCGAGGATGGGGCGGAGGATGTCGGGGAGCGGGCGTGAGCGGTGCTCGGCAAGCGGCGGCGCCCCCCGCGCCGCAGCGTCCGCGGTGGAGTCGAAGGTCGTGCGCACGCGGCCTTCGACCGCGATGCCGCGCCGCTCGAGGGAACGGCGGAAGGCCGTCGCCGCCCAGGCTGGCGCGTCGAAGATTGCGAAGTACTCGGTCCACGGACGCGCGTCGGCCTCCACGTTCCCCTCCGCCCACACGACGTTCGTGCCCGGGAGCCGGTAGAAGTCGAGGGTCCGCTCCGAGTCGGCCGGAACGGTGCGCGCGCGATTCGTGAACTGCACGACGCCGAGGTCGGGCTGGAAGGTGATCGTGGGCGGGCTGCCCGGGGCCGCCGGCGTGATGCGGAAATCCACGCTGTTGTCGTTGAAGCCGAGGGCGGTGACGGGCGCCGCGTACCACCAGTTGAGGTCGTAGCCCTCCCACGACGGGTGGACGAGGACGCTGTCGAAGTACGACGCGTCGCCGACCAGGTCGCCGGTGATGCGGGTGATGCCGCGGGCACGCAGCGAGTCCGCCATCGTGTCGAACGGGACCGACACGGAGTCGTAGTAGCGGCCCGAGAGGGTGGGGTCGCCGCGGCCGTAGAGCACGAGGTCGCCGTGGACGACGCCGCCCTCCACGGGGCCGCCGGCGTAGACGCTGGTGCGGAAGCGGAGATCGGGCGGCAGGAGCGCGGCCGCGACGGCGCTCACCACGAGCTTGGTGTTGCTGGCGGGGATGAAGAGCCGGTCTCCGTTGCGCTCGAAGACGACGCGCCCGTTGGGATCGGCGATGGCCACACCCCACAGGGCGCGGTCGAAGGGCGGCTCGTCGAGGAGCCGGTTCAGGCGCCGCGACAGCGACGGGCGCCGGGCCCCACCGGCCTCGGGAGCGGCCGCCGACTGCCTGGTGGCGCCGCGTTCCTGGGCGTGCGCCGGGTACGGACGGCCCGCCACCAGCCCGGCCACGACGAGCAGGGCAGCGACCGGCCGTGCTGGGAGCTCCATCCGCAGTATCCTCCGCACCATCAAATGGTTAACATCCTTGGGGCGGTGTATGAAAGTGCGACGGCTCCCGACCGGTCGGACCCGCGGGCGCGACGCGTGAGCCGCGTCGCCGCACGGCTCTTCGGGGCGCTCCGGAGAGCCGCTATTGAGATGTTCGCCGCCGTCGTCCTCTCCTCCCCCCTCGCAGCCCAGACGCCCGACCGCACCGTCACGGGCGTGCATTTCCGGGGCAATTCCGCGCTCGACGCGTACACCCTCGGCACGAGCATCAGCACCAGCGCCTCGACGGGCGCCTTCGGCATCGGGCTCTTCAAGCACCTCGGCTGGTACGGAACGCGGCGCGTCTTCGACGAGCTGGAGTTCCGCCGCGACGTGCTCCGCCTGGCGCTCTTCTACCGCCAGCGCGGCTTCTACGACGCACGCGTGGACACGGCGGTGCAGCGCGGCGACCGCTCGGTCTCCGTCACCTTCCGGGTGGACGAAGGCCAGCCGGTGAAGGTGGATACCATCGCGGTGCGCGGGACGGAAGGGGTCCTGGACGCACGCACGGTCCTCCGCCGGCTCTCGTTCCGCGCCGGCCAGCCCTTCGACCGCCTCGCGTTCGAGGGCGCGGCGGACACCGTCGGCCTGCTGCTGCGGGACCGCGGCTACCCGTTCGTGCAGGTGTACCGGAACTTCGGCGTGGACCGCGCCACGCGCCTCGCCACGGTCCAGTTCGACGTCATCCCCGGTCCGCGGGCCCGCGTCGGGGAAATCCGGATCGAGGGCGCGCAGACTGTCCGTGCCGCCACCATCCGCCGCTCGCTCGCGACCCACGTGGGCGCGTGGTTCAGCCAGCAGGCGCTCGTCGAATCGCAGCGGGGCCTCTACCACACGGATCTCTTCGGCTTCGCGAGCGTCGGTGTCGCGCCCGATTCGACGGTCGGGGGCGCGGACTCGCTGGTGCGCGTGCTGGTGCAGGTGAACGAGGGCCTCCGCCAGCGCTTCCGGCTCGGAGGGGGCTACGGCACCATCGACTGTTTCCGCGCGCAAGGCACCTGGACTGCGGGCGGCTTCCTCGGCGGGACGCGGCGCGCGGACGTGGTGGGCCAAGTCACCAAGCTCGGGGTGGGCAGCCCGACGGACCTCGGCCTGCGCAACACGCTCTGCTCGGCGCTGCAGGGCGACCCCTTCTCCCAGGGCGTGGACTATCTCGGGTCGGTGGCGCTCACGCAGCCGCAGCTCTTCTCGCGGCGGACGGCGCTGGCGATCTCGGCCTTCGCGGAGCGGCGCTCGGAATACAAGGCGTTCTTGCGGCAGGGGCTCGGCGGCTCGGTGGCGCTGACCTTCGGCGTGGGCCGTGACATCCCCGTCACGGTGGCGTACCGCCTGAGCTACGGGCGCACCGACGCGGGCCCGGCCACGTTCTGCATCTACTTCGACCGCTGCGAGGAAGGCACGATCGCGCTCCTGTCCGAGCGCCGGCGCCAGGCGACGCTCGTCGTAACCGCCTCGCGCACCACCGCGAACTCCCCGCTCGATCCCACGAGCGGCGGCGTCACGTCGGTCGAGTTCACCCATGCTTCGCCGTTCCTCGGCTCCGACTCGCTGGTGGTGTTCAACAAGGTGGTGGGCGAGTGGATCCGGTACACGCGGGTTCCCGGCCTGCGGCGGTGGGTCCTCGCCGTCCGGCTGCGCGGCGGCCTCATCCGGCCCGGACTGGCGTTCGTCGCCGACTCCGCCATCCGCTTCGTTCCGCCGGAGGAGCGGTTCTACGCCGGCGGCCCCTCGAGCGTGCGCGGGTTCGGCCGCAACGAGCTCGGCCCCGTCGTGTACGTCGCGGACGACGTGCGCGTCGTGGACGACGACACGATCCCGGAGCGGCTCCGCACCAGCCCCCTCGGCAGCTACGCGATCGTGCTCGCCAACGCGGAGCTGCGCTTCCCCTCGCCGGTTCTGCCGAGCCGCCTCCGGCTCGCGGCGTTCGTGGACGTCGGCCGGCTCTGGGACCAGGGGGAGTCCGGCCTCGTCTCCGCCGGGTTCCGCGTCACGCCCGGGGTCGGGCTGCGCGTGGGCACGCCCCTCGGGCCGCTGCGCGTGGACGTCGCCTACAACGACTACCCTCGGGTGGCGGGACCGCTCTACGTCGCGGTGCCGCCGACCGAGACCGCGCCGGGGCGGTTCGACCTCGTCACGCCGGACTACGGCGGACCCCGGCGCGGCGCCACGCTCCTCCAGCGCCTGCAGTTCCAGATCAGCGCGGGGCAGGCCTTCTAGTGGTGCGCCGCACGCTCGGGGTGCTCGCCGCGGGGGCCGCCGCGGTCGCCGTCGTCGGGACGGGCCTGCTCGCGGTGTTCATTCTCTCGGGTCTCGGGGGCCGCCTCGTCCGCGACGTCGCGCTGCGCGAGCTGGGGCGGGCGGTGGACGGCACGGTGCGCGTCGGCGCGGTGGGCGGCTCCCTCTGGCGGACGGTGGAGCTCCGCGACGTCGAGTTCGCCGATCCCGCCGGCCGCACCGTGCTCGCCGCGTCGCGGCTGCGGGCGAGGTTCTCCCTCCTCGACCTGGCGCGGGGGCGCTTCCTCCTGCGCGAGGTATGGCTGTCGCGTCCGGCCGTGCATCTCGAGCGGGACTCGGCGGGGTGGTGGAACATCGAGCGGCTCTTCCGCGTCGGTGGCCCGGACACCGCCGCGGCGCGTCGGCGTCCGCTGGTGGACCTCCGCGACGTGCGAGTCACCGACGGCGCGCTCGTCGTGCGGCCGCGTGGGCGGGATGCGCGCGCCGTCCGGCTCGCGGGGGTGGAACTCGATCTCCGCCGGCTGCGCGCCTCCCACCCGGACTCGACGGCGGTGATCGCCGAGCTGCGCAACATCTCCGTCCGCCTCGTGGACCCGGCACTCCACGTGACGCGTGGCTGGGGGCACGTCGTGGTGGACCGGGACAGCATCCACCTCGGGCTCGAGTCCCTCGAGCTGCCCGGCAGCGCGCTCACGGTGCACGGGCTGATCCACACCGGCGGCGCGCGCCCGGCGTACGAGGTCTCGGTGAACGCCGAGCGGCTCCGTTTCGAGGACCTCGCCGCGCTGTCGCCCGCGCTCCCCGCGACGGGGGGCGGGTCGCTGCAGCTGCGGGCGCGCCGGCGCGCGGACGGCACGTCGGACTGGATGATCCGCGGGGCCGACGTCTGGAGCCGCAACAACCGCGTCCGCGGCTCCCTCGAGCTCTCGCTCGGCGAGCGTGGTGGAGCCCGGATCGGCGCGATGGACATCACCGCGGAGCCGCTCGATCTCGCGTTGCTCGCACCGCTGATGGACTCGCTGCCGCTCCGCGGCGAGCTCCGCGGCCGCGTGGTCGGCGCGGGGCCGCTCTCCGCACTGGACCTGCGGGCCGACCTCGCCTTCGCCGACGCGGCCGTGCCCGGCCGGCCGACGAGCAGCATCGCGGGGCGCGGGCGCCTCGCGTTCGGCGGGGCGGAGCAGCTCGCGTTCCGCCGCTTCGCGGTCGGCCGAGCCGACCTGAGCCTGGCGACGATCGAGCGGCTCGCACCCGCGGTGGGCCTGCACGGCCGCGTCGCTGCGGAGGGCACGCTCGACGGGCCGTGGAGGGACGCGACGTTCGCGGGCGCGCTCACGCACCGCGACGGCGACGGGCCCGCGTCCTCGGCGCGCGGCTGGGCGCGGCTCACGCTCGCGGACACCGTGCGCCTGGTGGCCGACCTGGCGCTCGACTCCCTCTCCCTCGACGACCTGGCGCGCACGTATCCCGGCATCCCGCTGCACGGCGCCGTCGCCGGCCGGGTGCACGTCGAGGGGCCGACGACGGCGCTGGCGCTCGAGGTGGACGTCGCGGGTCCCGCGGGGCGCGTCGAGGCGAGGGGGACGGTGGGGGCGCTGGAGTCGGCGGCGAGCGTGCAGATCCGGGGCCGCTTCGAGGGCGTGGACCTCGCCCGGCACTTCTCCTGGGCGCCTCCCACATCGCTGGGCGGCACGTTCCGCACCGATCTCGTGGTGCCCACGGCCGACACCCTCGCGCCGGTCACGGGGAACGTGCAGGTTGCCCTCGAGCGCTCGAAGGCGGCGGGCGTCACGCTGCAGCGCGCGGGACTCGGGCTCACCCTCGGCACCGACGCGATCCAGCTCGACACGCTGTACCTGGACCACCCGGGAGCGCGCGTGGACGCCGTGGGCGCCCTCGGGCGGCCGGGAAGCCCGCCGGCACAGGTGTCATTCACCGTCCGAATCGACACGATGGTGAGTCTCGCGCCGGTCGTGCGGTGGTGGCGCGAGCGGAACGGCGGCGGCGACGACGAATCGGCCGGGCCCTTCGGCGACGGCCGGCTCGTCGGGAGCATCGTGGGGACCTCGGAGCGCTGGGAGCTCCGGGGCGACCTCCACGTCGCGAGCTTCCGCTACGGCTCCTCCGGCGCCCGCACGCTGCGAGCGGAGGGCGTGTACGCGCCGGGCGAGGGCGGCGCGCGCCTGCGCGTGGCGGTGGAGGCCGAGTCCCTGGAGGTCGGCGGCCTCAGGTCCGGCGCGCTCCGGCTCAGCGCGGTGGGGCCGCTCGACAGCGTCGCCGTGCGCGGCGCGGTCGCGCTGCCGCTCGAGGCCTCCCTCGAGGTGGCGCTGGTGGCCGCGCTTCACTCGACGCACGTGCGGGCGCGGCTCGACTCCGCGCGGCTGATCCTGCCCTCCGGCACGTGGGCACTGGCGCAGCCGGCGCGCATCGTGGTGACCCCCGACTCCGTCGCGGTGGACTCGCTCGAGCTGCGCTCCGGCGCCGGCGGTCGGCTGCGGGCGCAGGGGAGCCTGCCGGTCCGCGGCGTCGGCGATTTCGCGCTTACGGCCGACAGCGTCCCGGTGCGCGACGTGTACGCGCTGATCCAGCGTGACACGGCGGGCGTCGGCGGCTGGCTTGGGGTCTCCGCGCGGCTGGTCGGTGCGGCCGCCACGCCGGCGATGGAGGCGCACGTCTCGCTCGTCAACGGCCGCTTCGGCGACTTCCGCACGCCGCTCGTGGACGGGCTGTTCGAGTACGTCGACCGGCACCTGGCGTTCAAGGGCGCACTCTGGCGGGACACGGTGCGGGTGCTCGGCGCGCACGGCTCGCTGCCGCTCGACCTCGCCCTCTCCGCGGTCGCGCACCGCCAGCTCCCGGGTCCGCTCGAGATCCGGGTGCAGGCGGACTCCGCCGATCTCTCCGCGATGGACGCCTTCACGACGCTGGTGACGAACGTCCGGGGCCTGCTCAGCGCCGACGTCGGCGTGCGCGGCAGCTGGGACCGGCCCGTCCTGTCGGGGCAGGCGGTGGTCAGCGGCGGCGCCCTGTACCTCCCCGCGCTGGGCCAGCGGTGGGAAGGCATCGCGCTCCGGCTCGAGACCGCGGGCGACAGCATCCACCTGGCGGAGGCGCGCATCCGCAGCGGTGGCACCCTCGACGCGTCGGGCGACATCGTCCTGGAGGACCTCACGCGGCCGGTCCTGCACCTCACGCTCGACGCGGGCGGCTTCCAGGCGATGAACCGCCGTGACTTCGCCGGCGTCACCGGCACCGGGCGGCTGAAGCTCGAGGGTCCCTTCCTCGGGGCGCGCCTGACCGGCCAGCTGACCGTGGACGACGGGTACCTCGCGTTCGCGGACCTCGTCGAGAAGCGCATCGTGAACCTCGACGACCCTGAGTTCCGCGCGGTGGTGGACTCGAGCCTCGCGCGCGCCACCGAGCTCGGGCCCTCGTTCGAGAACGTCTTCCTCGACAGCCTGCGCATCGTCGGCCTCGGCGTGGCGATGGGCCCGTCGGTGTGGCTCCGCTCGACCGAGGCGAACATCCAGCTCGCCGGCGACTTCACCGTCTCGAAGACCGCCGAGAGCGTGCTGAACCCCTACCGGCTCGACGGGACGCTGCGGGCGGTGCGGGGCACCTACCGCCTCGTGATGGGCCCGACGTCGAAGGAGTTCCAGGTGACGCGGGGCGAGGTGCGCTTCTTCGGCACGCCGGACCTCAACCCGCAGCTCGACATCCTCGCCGAGCACGTCGTGCGGGCGGTGCGAGGGAACGACATCGTGGTGCGGGCCCGGATCGGGGGCACCCTGCTCGAGCCGTTGCTCGCCCTCGAGAGCGATCAGCGGGTGCCGCTCTCGGAGACCGAGCTCGTGTCGTACCTGCTCTTCGGGCGGCCGTCGGCCGAGCTCACCGCACCGGTCCCCGGGACACGCAGCGAGCAGGCGGTGCTCCAGGGGGCGCTCGCCGGCCTCGCGGGCGCTGCGGCGGGCCAGCTCGCGCAGACCCTCGTGGCAGACCTCGGCCTGCCGCTCGATTACATTGCCATCCGCCCCGGCGCGGCGGGCAACCTCATCAGCACCACGCGCGTGGAGGCGGGCACCCGGATCGGGGAGCGGACGTTCCTCACCTTGAACGCGCCGCTGTGCGAGGTGAGCCACCCGCTGTCGGGGCAGCTCCTCGGGGCGAGCGTGGAGTACCGCCTCGGCAGGCACTGGCGCGTCGAGGCGAGCCTGGAGCCGCTCCTGCAGGAGTGCCGGGCGCTGGGCGTGGGGCCGCGGCCCACGGCGCCGTACCAGATCGGCGTGGACCTCTTCTGGCAGCGGGGCATGCAGTGACGCGTGCGATCATCATCACCAACCCGGCCGCCGCGCGGTCTGACGAGGCCCACCTCCGCGCCGCGCGGGAGCGGCTCGCCGCCGGCGGGCTCCGGGTGGAGATCGTGCGCACCCAGGGCCCCGGGGACGGCCAGCGCCTCGCACGCGAAGCCCTCGCCGACGGCGCCGAGCTGCTGATCGCCCACGGCGGCGACGGCACGGCGATGGACGTGGCGGCGGCGCTCGTCGGCACCGAGCACCCGCTCGGCCTGCTGCCCGCGGGCACCGGCAACCTGCTCGCCGGCAACCTCCGCATCCGCCGCTCGTGGCGCGCCGCCACCGACGTGATCCTCGCCGGCCTCGCGCGACCGCTGGACATCGGGCGCCTCGAGACGCGCGACGGGGCCCGCTATTTCGCCGTGGCGTGCGGCGCTGGCTTCGACGCCGAGCTGATGCGCAGCACCGCGTCGCACCACAAGCGCGCCTTCGGGATGGGGGCGTACGTGGCCACCGCCGTGGGCCTGGCGACGTCCATCACGCGGTCGCACCTCACCATCGAGGCGGACGGGATCACGCACGAGGCGGAGGCCGCCGTCATCCTGATCGCCAACTGCGGCGAGCTGATTCCCGGCCTGCTCCAGATCCGGCCGGAGATCCGCCCCGACGACGGTGTGTTCGACGTGGCGATCCTCGACGCCGCCTCGATCCCCGGCGCCGTGCGCGTGGTGTGGCGGATGCTCCTGCGCGACCCGCGCGGCGGTGCGGGCATCACGTTCCTGCGTGCGGCGTCGGTCCGGGTCCGGGCCGAGCCGGACCTTCCGGCGCAGGCCGACGGCGAGGCCTGCGGCACGACGCCGCTGCGCGTGGACCTCCTCCCCCGTGCCCTCCGCGTCCTCGCCCCGCGCGGGGCCTAGCGCTACATTCGCGCCGATGCCCTCGCCCCTGGTCGGCCGGCAGGTCCTCGTGGTGGACGACGAGCGCGCGATCGCCGCGCTGGTGGTGCGCCAGCTCGAGCGCGCCGGCGCGGCCTGCGTCGTGGCGTACTCGGGGTCGGAAGGGCTCGAGCTGCTCGTGGCCGGCGGGTTCGACCTCCTCGTCACCGACGTGCAGATGCCGGGCGCGAGCGGCTTCGAGCTGCTGGACGCGGCCCGACGGCTCAGCACGCCTCCCGCGGTCGTCATCCTCGCGGCGCCCGGCGCCGCGGGCGAGGCCGTCGCGGCGCTGGAGCGCGGCGCCGACGGCTACGTGGTGAAGCCCTTCCAGCCGGAGCAGGTGGAGCGGGAGGCGGTGGTCGCGGTCGAGCTGCGCGCGCTGCGCCAGACGGTGGCGGCGGTGGAGGTGCAGCGGCAGGCCGGGCCGGTGCTGCTCGTGCTCGGCGAGGTCGTCAGCGCCTTCGAGCGGGCGGACTCGTTCCGGGTTGGGCACTCCTCGCGCACGGCGCGGCTGGTCGGCGCCCTCGCCGGGCCGCTGGGCCTCGACGGCGAGCGGCTCGTCCTCGCCGCGCGGGTGCACGACATCGGGATGCTGGCGGTCCCCGCCACCGAGCTGCAGCACTCGGGGCAGCTCGCGCGCCAGACCCAGCATCTCATCCGCGTACACCCCACGCTCGGCGCCCGCTGGGTGGAGCGACTCGGGGCCGACCGTACCATCATCACGGCCATTGCGGCGCACCAGGAGCGCTACGACGGCAGCGGCTACCCCGGCGGCCTGGTCGGCGCCAACATCCCGCCG
>CAYHQJ010000079.1:0-9781 GCA_964358595.1 uncultured Gemmatimonadales bacterium | reverse complement strand
GAGGGCGGCGATCTCCTGATCGGCGTCGCCGACGACCGCTCGATCGTCGGCATTGAACGCGATCAACTGGAGACCGACGACAAGTTCCTCCGGCATCTCGCGCAGGTGGTGCGGAACGGGCTCGGCGACCGGGCAAGCACATGCATTGATCCGAAGGCCCAGTTCGTGCAGGGCAGGACCGTGTGCATAGTGAGCTGTCAGCGAAGCCCCGAGCCGGTGTTCCTGAAGTGGAAGGGTATGGAGGGGAGCCCAGCTGGCGACTTCTATGTCCGGAGCGGGCCAGGCACCGTGAAGCTGCCGACGGAGAGCGCCAGCGATTACATCCGCACGCGCTTCCCCGGCGTTGCGAAACGGGCTGCTTCACCATCGAACGGCACGGCTTAGGATCCCCATGAAGCGACGCACCTTCCTCGGCACCGTCGCCGCGAGCGGCGTGGCCGCCACGCTCGGGGATGCCCGCTCGGCGCTGGGGGACAACGGGCCGCTCGCCGCCGGTACCCCCCTCGCCGACGACCGCCTCCCCGAGGCGACCATCGCCGAGCTGCAGGCCGAGATGAGCGCGGGCCGCCTGACGTCGCGGCGGCTCGTGGACTACTACATCCGCCGCATCGCGTCGCTCGACCGCGCGGGACCCAGGCTGGGGCACGTCCTCGAGATCAACCCCGAGGCTGCGACCATCGCGACGGCGCTCGACGCGGAGCGGCGCACGCGCGGGCCCCGCGGCCCGCTGCACGGCATCCCAATCCTGGTCAAGGACAACATCGCCACCGCCGATCAGATGCAGACCACCGCCGGCTCGTACGCGCTGGAGGGTGTGCGGCCGCCGCGCGACGGCACCGTGGCGGCGAAGCTCCGGGCCGCAGGCGCCGTGATCCTCGGCAAGACGAACCTGTCGGAGTGGGCGAACTACCGCTCGACGCGCTCGGTGAGCGGCTGGAGCGGCCGCGGCGGCCAGACGCGCAACCCGCACGCGCTCGACCGCAACCCGTCGGGCTCCAGCTCCGGCTCCGCGGTCGGCGCGGCGGCAGGCACCTGTGCAGCCGCCATCGGTACCGAGACGAATGGCTCGATCATCTCGCCCTCGAGCATCTGCGGCATCGTCGGCCTCAAGCCCACGGTGGGACTCGTGAGCCGCGCCGGCATCGTCCCCATTGCCCACAGCCAGGATACGGCGGGGCCGATGACACGCACCGTCGCGGACGCGGCCGCGGTGCTCGGCGCCGTCGCCGGTGCGGATGCGGCCGACGAGGCGACCGCCGCGGCCGGCGACCACGCGGCACGCGACTACACCGCCTTCCTCGACCCGGACGGCCTGCGCGGCGCGCGGATCGGGGTGGTGCGCGAGCGCTACACCGGCTTCAGCCCCAAGACCGACCTGCTCTTCGAGGCGGCGCTCGGCGTGCTCAGCGAGCGGGGCGCCGAGATCGTGGACCCGGCGAACGTGGCCTCTCTCGCCCAGCTCACCGGCCAGGGCGACCTCCTCTCCTACGAGTTCAAGACCGACATCGAGCGCTACCTCGCCGAGTGGGCGCCCGGCGCTGCGGTGCGCACCCTCGACGACCTGATCGCCTTCAATCGGCGCGAAGCGGCTCGCGAGCTGCCGTTCTTCGGCCAGGAGATCTTCGAGCAGGCCGCGCGCAGGGGGCCACTCACGAGCCCCGAGTATCTCCAGGTCAAAGAGCGACTCCAGCGTGCCTCGCGGACAGAGGGGATCGACGCAGTGATGGACCAGCACCGGCTGGACGCGCTGGTCGCGCCCTCCACGGGCCCCGCGCGTCCCATCGACCTAGTGAGCGGCGACTCCGGCGGCGGCGGCAGCTCGGGCCTCGCCGCCATCGCGGGCTGTCCGCACCTCACCGTGCCGATGGGCTTCATCCACAGCTTGCCGGTGGGGCTGTCGTTCTTCGGGCGGGCGTGGAGCGAGTCGGTGCTGCTGCGCCTGGCGTACGCCTACGAACAGGCCACCCGGCACCGCCGGCTGCCACGCTTCGCGCCGACGGCCGACGTGCCGTGGGACGGGCGCGGCAGAGGCTGATGCACGATCCTGCACCGGCTCCGCTCGAAATCGGTACCATAGCTCGGCCGCAACTGTGCCATCGTGGGCGCCATGGCACGCGGCGCCACCTTGCCCGAGCTCGTCATCGTAGCCCTCACCATCGGGGTGATGGCTTCCATCGTCACGCCACCGCTGCGTCACACTCTCGATCGCATCGCCGTCGTCAACGCGGCGCAGCGCTACTCCGCGGTCCACCAGGCAGCGCGGGTGACCGCGATCGCGCGCGCTGGCCTCGTGCGCCACGAACTGGCCCGCGACAGCGCCGCGGTGGCGCTCACCGTCCGGAACCCGCGCGGCACGTGGGACACATTGCGCGTCTGGACGCTCGGATCGGTCCGGGTGTCCGCCAGCCAGCGGGCGGTGACCTTCAGTCCGCTCGGCTTGGGCTACGGCGCCTCCAACACCCGGGTCGTCTTCTCCCGCGGTGCCGCCGTAGAGACGCTGACCGTCTCACGCACCGGACGGCTCAGGCGCTAGCAACCCTTCCCCTGCGTCGAGCATCCAAGGAAGTGAACGGGACCTCTGGAGGGGGCGATGCAGGTGACGGCGACGGCGAGAGAACGGGAGCGCGGGCAGGAATCGGCGCGCCCCCGTGCCGAGCAGCCGGAGCGCCACTTCGAGTTCCCGCGCCTCCTGCGTTGGCTCTACGCGGCACGCCCGTCGCTGATGCCGACGGTGTATGTGCCCGGCCCGGTGGTGGTCGCGCGCAAAGTCTGACGGCGGCTTTGTCCGGCCATCAGGCCCGGGGGGAGACCCCCGGGCCGTCTTCTTTCCGCACCGCTCCCGTCGGCGCATAGGGCGCGCACAACTCCCGCGCCACGTCGCCGAAGGGCCGGGCCCGGATGCCGAACACGGTCTGGATCGCGTTCGCCTGGCTGGTGTTCCCCTCGATCAGCATCTGGAGTTGATCGGGCGAGATGGGCGCGAGCTCCGGCAGGGCCATCCCGGCGTGCGCCGCGAAGCGCACGATGCCCACCGGCACACTGACGCGCCGGCGCGTGACAGCCAGAGCGGCCTCGAGGAGGTCCACCATCTGGTGCCAGGTGAGCTGGTCCGGTCCCGCGATCTCGAAGGTGCCGGTGATCTCCGGACGCTCCACGGCCACCGCGAACGCCTCGGCGACATCCTCGATCCACACGGGCTGGAGGAGGTAGCGGCCGTCGCCGATGATCGGGACGATCGGCGAGAACCGCACCAGGTCGATCATCATCCGGAGCGGCGCGCTCCCCTCGCCGGCGATCAACGATGGCCGGAGGATGGCGTGCGGGATCCCGCCGTTCCTCACGGCCTCCTCGCCGGCCGCCTTGGTGCGGTGGTACGCCGATGCCGCCGGCTCCGCGCGGGCGCCGAGGGCGCTCATGTGGACGAAGCGACCCACGCCCGCCGCGCGCGCGGCCGTCACCACCCGCATCGTTCCCGCGACGTGGATGCGCTCGAACGTCGCCGAGCCGCTCTCCATGATGATGCCGACGAGGTGGACGGCGGCATCGGCGCCCGCCATCAGCGCGCGGAGCGCTGCCTCGTCGTCCAGGTGGCCGGCGACGATCTCGACGCCGCCCAGGTCGCGAAGGCGCCCGGCGTGCTCCGGATTGCGCGCCAGTGCGCGGACGACGTGGCCGCGGCGCAGCAGCCGCTGCACGACGGCTCCGCCGACGAACCCCGTAGCTCCCGTGATCGCGACCTTCATCGCCGCCCAATCTTGCGCTCGTGCCCCTTCGAAACCAGAGCCTTGCCAATACCGTAGTGCAAAAGTAGACTCAGGGCGCTATTGACTGTGGTCACCTTTGCCCGAGGGCTGCAATGACAGAGGCCATCCTGGGCCGGCGCGAGCGGAAGAAAGAGGAGACAAAACGTCGCATTTTCGTCGCTGCGCTCGAACTCTTTCACGAGAAAGGGTTTGAGCACACCACGGTGGACGAGATCACCGAGCGCGCCGACGTCGCCAAGGGCACGTTCTTCAACTACTTCCCGCGCAAGGAATCGGTCCTCGCGCTGATGAGCGAGGAGTGGCTGGAGCGCGTTGAGGAGCAGGCGGCGCAGAAGCACCGGCTGGCGGCGGAGCGCATCACGGCGTTCTTCACGGCCGTGGCCTCGGCGTACGGGGAGAATCGGACGCTGGCGCACCTCGTCGTCCACGCCGGGATGCAGCAGATGTTCTGCCCGGAGGACCTCCATTCGCGCAACCGTCTCGTCTCGCTGGTGAAGGACGCCGTCCGGGAAGGCCAGGAGTCCGGCGAGTTCCGCCGGGACCGCGCGCCGGGCACGATCTTCCTCGCCCTGGGCGCGGCCTTCATGGGGACGCTGTTCTGGTGGGTGGGGCACGCACACCCGGGCGAGGTGGACGTGCCAAGGGATGAAGCGCGCCTGGAGGATGTGATCCGGGAGCAGCTGCAGCTGGTCTTCGACGGGATTCGCGCGGCCCCGGGCGGCCGCGCGCGAGGGTAGTCCGATGCGTGCGATCCATCTTCTCTTCGTGCTCGCCCTGCTGCCCGCCGCGCTTCGGGCGCAGCAGCCGGCGGCGAGCGGTCCGGCGCCGATCCGCCTCTCGATGGACGAGGCGGTGCGGCGCGCCCTGGCCTCCGGCGACGAGGTCCGCCTCGCCGAGGCGGCCGTGCGCCAGGCGCGGGGCCAGGTGCGGCAGGTGTGGGCCTCCGCGTTGCCTGAGGTGCGGGGCTCGCTGACCTATCAGCGCACCTTCGCGTCGGTGTTCGAGTCGGGGGGCCGTTCGAGCGGTCCGCCGCTCCCGGCGTTCAACCCCGACACGACCGCGCCGCTGTCGGACCGCATACGCTACCTGGAGCGGGACATTGACAGCGGAAACGTGTTCATGCGGGGGCTCGGGAGCCTCTTTGCCGCCCTGCCGTTCGGCCGGCAGAACACCTACATCTACTCGCTCACCCTCAGCCAGACGCTCTTCCAGGGCGGCAAGGTCGGCGCGGGCATCCGCGGTGCCCACGCCTTCGAGCGGGCGGCGCAGGCCCAGCTCGACGACGCACGCGAGGACCTCGCCTTCCGGGTGAAGGTCGCCTACCTGAACGCGCTCTTCGCGGAGCGGATGCTCGAGATCTCCCGGGCCACGCAGGCCCAGACGAACGAGCACCTGCGCCGCGTCGAGGTGAGCCACCAGGTGGGATCCACGGCCGACTACGATCTCCTGCGCGCGCAGGTGGAGTCGGCGAACCAGGAGCCCCTCGTCATCGGCGCGCGGAACGCCTTCGAGAACGCCCAGCTCGAGCTGCGGCGTCTCGTGAACATCCCGGTGGATCAGCCGGTCGAGCTGACGACGGCCGTGCTCACCGAGGCGGATTCTCTACCCGAGATGGACACCGTCGCGCTGCGGGCCCAGCTGCCCGACCGCTCGGCCCTCGCCGCCGCCGAGGCCAACGTGGACTTCCGGCGGCAGGCGATCCGCGTCTTCCGCGGCGACGCCTACCCGGCGCTGCACTTCACGATGAACTACGGCGGCCAGGCGTTCCCGGCCGGCGGCCTGCCGTCGGGCTCGGACTTCCGCCGCGACTGGAACGCGTCGGTGTCGCTCTCGATGCCGCTGTTCGACGGGTTCCGGAACCGCGGCATCGTGGAGCAGGCGCGCGCGGAGCTGATGCGCGCCGAGGCCCAGCTCTCGCAGACCCGTGAGGGCGTGACGATCCAAGTCGCACAGGCGCGGTCGGAGATGGCGCGCGCGCGGGCGCTGGTGGCGGCGCGCCGGCAGACGGTGACGCAGGCGGCGCGGGCGCACCAGCTGGCGTCGGTGCGCTACGCGAACCAGATCGCCTCGGCGATCGAGGTGTCGGACGCGCGGCTGGCGCTCCAGCAGGCGCGGGTGAACGAAGCGCAGTCGACGCGGGACTACCTCCTCGCCATCGCCGGGCTCGAGCGGGCGCTCGGGCGCACCGTGCCGCTGGCGCGGCCGGCGCAGCGCGTGGCCGCGAGCGGAGTGTCCCGATGAACGCCAGGATCCCGAGGAGGAAGGCGTTCGCCATGAAGCGGTTCGGACTCCCGATCGCGGCGGCCCTCGCCGCCGCCCTCGCCGCAGGCTGCGGTGAGCGCAACACGGACAGCGCGCAGGCGGAGAACGCCCCCGAGAAGATCTCGATCGGCGCGTCGGACGTTGCGACGGCGGTGCGCACCACGCTGCACGCTGGCGTGCCGGTGAGCGGCTCGCTCGAGCCCAAGGTCTTCATTACCGTGGGGGCGCCGGTCGCGGAGCAGATCGTCGAGATGTTCGTCGACGAGGGGCAGCCGGTCCAGCAAGGCGAGCCGCTGTGCCGCTTCAAGGACGACGTGTTGCGCGCCGTGGCCAACTCGGCGCGGGCCGACGTCGCCACGCAGCGGATGCAGGCCAACATCGCCGTGGCCGAGTCCACCCGAGCCGACGCGCTGCTGCGCGAGGGTGCCATCGCCCCCCGGGATCGCGACAACGCGGTCCTCGCGTTGAACGCCGCGCGGGCGCGGCTCGCCCTCGCGGAGGCGCAGGCGGCGAGCGCGGATGACGGGCTCTCGACGGCGACCCTGCGCGCGCCGGCCTCGGGCGTCGTGAGCAGGCGGTATCTGCAGGCCGGCGACCGGGTGGACTTCGGCAAGCCGGTATTCGACATCGTGGACACGCGCGTCCTGCAGCTCTCCGCGTCCGTCCCGGTCGAGCACATGGCGGAACTCCGGATCGGGCGTCCCGTCTCCCTGACGGTCAGCCAGCTCGACTCCACCAGCGTGACCGGCCGCATCAGCCGCATCAACCCCACCGCCGACAACGCGACGCGGCAGGTGCGGATCTACGTGGACATCCCCAACCACGCGCGGCGGCTGGTGGGCGGGTTGTTCGTGTCGGGGCGCGTCCTGACCCAGGAGGCGCCGAACGCGATCGCGGTGCCCCGCACCGCGCTGCGGTACGAGGGCGACGCGCGGACGCCGATGCTGTACGTGATCGTGCAGGGCAAGGTGGCGCGCCGGACGGTGGGCGTGGGGATACTGGACGAGGAGCGGCAGCTCGTGCAGGTCACCTCGGGCGTGCAGGCCGGCGACATCGTCGTGGTGGGGCCCATCGAGGGCCTCACCGAGGGCGCGCCGGTGGAGATCCTCGGCCAGGCGGCGGACAGCACCGCCCGCCGGGCGCGGTAGGGGGCGGGGCCGATGTTCCTCTCGAACCTGTCCATCAAGCGGCCCGTCTTCGCCACGATGATGATGGTGGCGCTGATGGTGCTCGGGCTCTTTTCGCTGCGCCGGCTTCCGCTCGACGAGATGCCGGACGTCGAGTTCCCGTTCCTGATGGTGCAGACCATCTACCCGGGCGCCGGCCCGGAGGCGGTCGAGCGGGAGGTGACGAAGAAGATCGAGGAGGCGATCAACCCGATCGCGGGGGTGAAACGGATCGAGTCCTCCTCGGTCGAAGGGGTCTCCACGATCTTCGTGGAGTTCGAGCTGGAGACGAAGGTGATGGACGCGCAGGCCGACGTCCGCTCCAAGCTCGACGCCCTCCGTCCCAGCCTGCCGTCCGACATCGAGACGCCGGTGGTGTCGCGGTTCGACTTCCGCCAATCGCCGATCGTGAGCCTCGCGCTCTCGGGCGAGGGGTGGGCGCTGCGGGACCTGACCCAGCTGGCGACGGAGACGATCTCCCGGCGCATCGAGACGGTGGACGGCGTCGGCAACGTGACCGTCGTGGGCGGCCTGCAGCGCGAGATCCACGTCCTGCTCCTGCCGCCGCGGATGGAGGCGCTCGGGGTCAGCCCCGAGATGGTCGTCGGCGCGCTGCGCCGCGAGAACATGGACGCGCCGGCGGGCCGCGTGGAGCGCGGCATCGGCGAGCAGCTGGTGCGCGTGAAGGGCCGCGTCCGCGATCCGCGGGCGTTCGCGGCCCTCGTGGTCACGGTGCGCGGCGGCACGCCCGTCCGGCTCGGCGACGTGGCGCGGATCGAGGACGCCCAGGAGGAGGAGCGGACGGCCGCCGAGTTCTCGGGGCGCCGGGCCATCGGCATCGACATCCGCCGCATGTCCGGCTCGAACATCGTCGCGGTGGCCGACGGCGTGCGCGGCACGGTGGCCGAGCTGAACGCGCAGCTGCCCCGGGGCGTCCGGCTGGAGGTCATCCGCGACAACTCGGTGTGGATCCGCGAATCGCTCGCCGACGTGCAGCTCACGCTGGTCCTCGGCGCGCTCCTCACGGTGCTCATCGTCTTCCTGTTCCTGAACTCGTGGCGCTCCACCGTCATCACCGGCCTCACCCTGCCGGTGTCCGTGATCTCGGCGTTCCTGGCGATCTACGCCTTCGGGTTCACGATCAACACGATGACGCTGATGGCGCTGTCGCTCGCCATCGGCATGCTGATCGACGACGCCATCGTGGTCCGCGAGAACATCGTGCGCCACGTGGAGCGCGGCGAGGACCACTACACCGCGGCCGGCGAGGGCACGAGCGAGATCGGGTTCGCCGTGCTGGCGACCACGCTGTCGGTGCTGGCGGTGTTCATCCCCGTCGGGTTCATGGGCGGGATCATCGGCAAGTTCTTCTTCCAGTTCGGCATCACGGTGGCGTTCGCCATCGCCGTCTCGCTGTTCGTGTCGTTCACGCTGGACCCGATGCTCTCGTCGATCTGGTACGACCCGCAGGCGGAGGGGCACGCGGAGCGCGGGCCCATCGGGAGGCAGCTGGAGCGCTTCAACCAGCGCTTCCGCGACCTCGGCGCGTGGTACCGCACCGTGATCGCGTGGGCGCTCGACCACCGCAAGACGACGGTCGGCGTCGCGATCGGCGCGTTCGTTCTGGCCATCAGCCTCTTCGGCATCGGGGCGGTGGGCGGCGAGTTCATGCCGAAGTCGGACCGCAGCGAGTTCGAAGTCACGGTGAAGACGCCGGTCGGGTCGTCGCTGGCCTACACGCGCGCCAAGACCGAGGAGCTGGACCGGTTCATCCGCGCGCTGCCGGAGGTGGAGTTCACGTACCTGACCATCGGCGGCGGGCAGCAGGCCACCGTGACCGACGGGACGATCTACGTGCGGCTGAAGCCGGTGGCCGTGCGTGCGCGATCGCAGGAAGAGGTGATGGTGGCGCTGCGGGCGGCCGTCCCCCCGTTCCGCGGCGTGCGGGCGTACGTGATGGAAGCGGGCGGGATGGGTGGGGGGCAACGGCCGATCCAGGTCAACATCCTCGGACCGGACCTCGCCCGGCTGCAGGAGATCTCCGACCGCGCGCTGGCGGCGATCCGCCCGGTGCCGGGGCTGGTGGACCTCAGCTCGAGCCTCGAGGGCCGCAAGCCGGAGTTCGTCGTCGAACTCGACCGCGACCTCGCGGCCAACCTGGGCGTGACGATCGGCTCGGTGTCCACGGGCCTGCGCACCGTCCTCTCCGGCACGGTCGCCTCGAACTTCGAGGACGCGTCGGGCCTCACCCACGACGTCGTGGTCCGACTCGCTCCGGAGTTCCGCGAGTCCTCCACCGACCTGGCGCGCGTGCCGCTGGCGACGACCCAGGTGGACCAGCGGTCGGGGTCGCTCGTGATGGTGCCACTGGGCCAGGTGGCGCGCATCCTCCCGAGCGGCGCGCCGAGCGAGATCAAGCGCTACCAGCTCGAGCGGATGGTGCGGATCGAGGGGAACTACCAGGGCCGCTCGCTCACGCAGGTCTCAGGCGACATCCAGCGGCAGCTGCGGCAGGGGAGCGTGCTGCCGACCGGCTACCGCATCGCGACCGGCGGCGAGCAGGAGATGTTCATCGAAACCGTCGGCTAC
>CAYHQJ010000078.1:0-9834 GCA_964358595.1 uncultured Gemmatimonadales bacterium | reverse complement strand
GGTGCACCCAAGAACACCAGCGAAGGGCGCCCGGCGACCCGTGGGCCTCGTAATCGACACCAGCGCGCTGGTGAGCGGAGTCCTGCTCGCCGACACACCCTGACGGCGTCACGGATCTTCCCGGCGCCGATTCAGCGGCCCTCGAGGAAAGCCTCGACCGCCTCGATGTAGGGTACGTACAAGCGGCGGGCCGTCCGGACCGCCGCGAGCACGAGTGCGTCGTCAATCTCGTCGTACTCGTGCACGAGCCGGTGACGGAGACCCGCGGACGGAGCGAGATCCGCCGCCAGAGCGCTCGGGATGATCCCGAGGCGCCCCGCCTCCAGGAAGGACTGGCGGTAGTCGGCCGCAGCCCCTGCCCCGCACGCCGCCAGGAGATGCTGATTGACATCCACGGCGGCCTCGACGACCTCCTGCAACACCCGCTCGGTCGCCTTGACCCGCGTCCAGTCGGCGCGGTACGCCTCCAGCGAAAGCCCCTCGATCGCCTGGAGACGCTCGAGGTTCCGTGCCATCACGGCCAGCCGCCGCCGCACGACCTCGCGATCGAGCTCGGTCATCGCACTTCGGCCTTCAGCCGCGCCAGCCGCCGCAGCAGATCCTCGTGCTCGAGACGCCGGAACTTGCCCGTGTCGGCGTAGCGGCGCGCGGCCAGCGACGCGAACCGCGCGAATTCGCCCCGCCGCGCCTCGTACAGCACCCGGCCCTCGCGCGCAGCGACCATCGCCACCAGCGGCGTCGCCCGACGCAGGTCCACGATGTCCACGTGCTGCGTCCCCAGCGCCTCGATGAACCGGTTAGCCGCAGCCACGGTATCCAACTCGCCGTCCGCCACGATCCCCAAGTCGAGGTCCTCTGGATGGGGCGCGCCGCGAGCCGCCGACCCGAACAGCACGACGAGCCGGTATGCTGCCGCTCGCGCGACGTCCGGCGCGACCGCTCCGAGCCGCTCCAAGTGCTCAGGCTTCAGTACCGGTACGAGACCCGCCACACCAGCCTCCCGACGCGGGATGGAAACAAGTTACCGAGAATGGAAGTCGAGACACAGTCGGCGCGGCTTGAGGCCTTCTCGGCGGCGCGTCATGCCCCCGTCGCACCGCCGCCCCGCGGCGGGCCTACGGTTCCGCAGCCGCTTCCCCTCCCGCCGCCCGCCGCTTCAGCTCCTGCCACCACGCGATCCGCTTGGCGACCTCCCTCTCGAACCCGAAGTCCGTCGGCTCGTAGAACCGGTTGCCGCGCAGCGCCTCCGGTAGGTATTCCTGGGCCGTGTAGCCCTCGGCAGCCCCATGGGCGTAACTGTAGCCCTTCCCGTAGCCCAGCTCCTTCATCAGGCCGGTCGGGGCGTTGCGGATGTGGAGCGGCACCCCCTCGGCGGGGTACTCCCGGGCCGCCTCGAGGGCGGCGCCCCACGCTTCGTACACCCGGTTGGACTTGGGCGCGGTGGCGATGTAAAGCACCGCCTCCGCGAGGGCGAGCTCCCCTTCCGGCTGGCCGAGAAAGTGCAACGTCTCCTTGGCGGCCAGCGCGACGGTGAGGGCGCGCGGATCGGCCAGCCCGACGTCTTCGGCGGCGGCGCGCACGACGCGGCGCGCGATGTAGAGCGGGTCCTCCCCGCCGTCTATCATCCGCGCCAGCCAGTACAGCGCTCCGTCCGGGTCCGAGCCGCGCATCGCCTTGTGCAGGGCGGAAATGAGGTTGTAGTGCTCCTCGCCCCCCTTGTCGTACTTGGCGAACCTCCGCTGAAGGGCGTCCGCAATGACGGCGGCCCCAATGATCACATCCGTGCCCCTCGTCCCCTCCGTCCCCCTCGTCCCCTCCAGGTATTCCGCCGCCGCCTCGATCGCCGAGAGCGCGCGGCGCGCGTCGCCGTCCGCCTCGCGGCACAGCAGCGCGAGGGCGTCGTCCTGGATGACGAGGGCCTGCGCGCCCAGCCCGCGCTCCTTGTCCTCCAGCGCACGGCGCACCAGGCCCGCGATGTGCGCCTCGGCCAGCGGCTCGAGCACGAAGACCCGGCAGCGCGACAGCAGCGCGCCCGTGATCTCGAACGACGGGTTCTCCGTCGTCGCGCCGATCAGCACGATCGTACCGCGCTCGACGTGCGGCAGGAACGCGTCCTGCTGCGCGCGGTTGAAGCGGTGGATCTCGTCGCAGAACAGGATCGTGCGCCGGCCGTGGAGCGTCAGGCGCTCCTCGGCCTCCTTGATGATTTCGCGCACCCGCGGCACGCCCTCGGTGACCGCGCTGAACGGCACGAACTCGCGGTCCGTGTACTTGGCGATCAGGTAGGCGAGCGTGGTCTTTCCCGAACCGGGCGGGCCCCAGAAGATCATGGAGCCCACTTCGCCGCGGCGGATCAGCTCGCCCAGCGCCTTGCCGGGGCCGAGCAGCTGCTCCTGGCCGACGAACTCCTCGAGGCTGCGCGGGCGCATCCGCGCAGCGAGCGGCTGAGCCGCTTCGGGAGGGACGAAGAGGGAGGGCTCGCGGGTCACAGGGACGGCAGGACCTCGAATCCCTCGGCAAGCGCCGCCTTCCGGAGGCGCCGATCCAGCGTGACGAACGACTGACCCGGTGCCGTTTCCGCGCACCACGAGAGAGCAGCAGCCAATTGGAGAGCGTCTCCAGCCTTGAGCGGATGGCGCCGCAACACGGACGCCGCGACGTCGCGAATCGCCTGCCGCGGGGCCCCCTCGCGCCATTCCATCTGCGCCAACCCCGCCCGCACGGCGGGCGCCGCCGCTTCGGCCACCTCCCCCGTTCGTACCAGGCGTCCGAGGGCCGCCTCGCACTCGACCGCGGTGCCCCACCACACCACCATTGCCGGGTCAGCCTCTGCCAGGGCCAGACACGCTTCGGTGCCGGGCTGAGCGACGAGCGTCGCCACGATCGCCGAGGAATCCCAGAACCTCACGACTCATCCTCGTAGCGCTCCCAGGCGATCCACCGCTCGATGGCCCCCTCCGGCACCTTGGGACGCTCCCAGGCGAAGAAGCTGTCCGGGAGGCGACCGGACCCCCGCACGATGATCCGGCCCTGGCGCTCCGCCTCGCGCATGCGGGCTTCCTCGTCGTTCTCGGGCGGCGGCACCGGGACGATCTTGGCGATCGTCCGGCCTCGCTCCGTGACGATGATCTCCTCGCCCCGCTTCACCTGCGCGAGATACGCGCTCAATCCCGCCTTGAGCTCCGAGACCTTGGCCACGCGTCCCACCGGCTTCCTCGCCTTCCTTGGCTTCCGCTTCATCGTGACCTCATAGGTCAGATTGATATGACCAATGTAGTCATGTCGCGGTCACCCCGCCACCCTTGCCAGCAGCCAGTGGGTCGCCAGGAACGCCCCCGCCCCGGCGAAGAATGCCACCGGCAGCCGCCACCCCCTCTTGCCCTGGAACTCCGGCACCAGGTTCGACGCGCCGACGTACAGCGTCACCCCGGCCGACAGCGCGAGTCCGTACTCGTGCAGCACGCCCACGCTCGTCGTCAGCGCGACGCCCAGCACGGTCGCGAGGCCGAGCAGCCCGGCGGCCAGATAGCCGCGCTGCGGCGTGCCCCCCGAGGCGATCACCAGGCTCGAGATCGTCACGCCTTCGGGCAGCTTGTGCAACACGATGGCCACGAAGAACAGAATGCCGAGCTCGGGGCTGACGAGGAACCCGGACGCGATCGCCACGCCGTCGAAGAAGGTGTGCAGCAACAGGCCGAACAGCGCGGCGGTGCTCGCCTGCGCGGAGACGGCATGCGTCTCCTCGCCGAAGTGGAAGTGCGGCGTGAGGGTGTGCTGCGCGAGGTGGACCAGGAGGTAGCCGAGCAGCACCACGGGCGCCGCCGTGGCGGGGTGGCGGGCCAGGGCCTCGGGCACCGCGGCCACCAGCGCCAGCGCGAGCATGTAGCCCGCCGCGAACGCGACCAGCAGCTCGATGACCCGCAGCCCGAGCCGCGCGCCCCGGGCCACGGCCGCGGCGCCCGCCACGTTGGCGAGGGCCGCCACGCAGCCGAGCAGCAGCACGGTGCCGCTCACACCAGCTCCTTCGCGCGCGCCAGGAGCCGCTCGCGCGTGTTCAGCGCCGGGTCGTCCAGCACTTCCTCGAGCAGGCGGCGCAGGACCTCGCCCATGGCAGGGCCGGGGCGCATCCCCGCCCCGATCAGGTCCGCTCCGGTGATCGCCAGGTCCTGGAGCGCCAGCGGCTCGCGCGCCGCCAGGACGGCGTCCATGGCGGCGAGCAGCGCCGCGCGCCGCTCCGCCGGCTCCGCGGCGGCGACGACGTCGCGGGCGTGCGAGCGGTGCCGGGCGAGCCACCGCCGCACCCCGCGCGCGTCCGCGGGCTCGGGGAGCGGCGCGCCCAGGGCGGCGACGATCGCGGCAACGCGCTCCGCGTCCTTGTTCGAGAACCGCAGCCGCAGCGCCGCGTTCCCCGCCGCCTCCGCGCCGACGCCGGCCCGGTGCAATGCCGCCGCCGTGAGGAGCACCGGGTCACGCGGGCCGACGTCGTCGAGCTGCGGCAGCGCCGCTTCGCTCAGGCCGCGCAGCTCGGGCCACACCGCACCGAGCACGCCGGAGCGCTGCCACAGCCCGATCCCCCGGGACGGCGCGCTGGTGGCCAGCGTCTTCAGCCACTCCTCGCGCACCCGCTCGCGCGAGAGGTGGTCCAGCTCGCCGACCGACGCAGCGATGGCCGCCCAGGTCGCCGGCTCGATCTCGAGGTCCAGCGCGGCGGCGAAGCGCAGACCGCGCAGCACCCGCAGCCAATCCTCGCGGAACCGCGTCGCCGCGTCGCCTACGGCGCGCAGCACGCCGCGCGCGAGGTCCGCGCGCCCGCCGAACGGGTCCTTGAGCTCGCCGGTCCACGGCTCGACGGCCACCGCGTTGATGGTGAAGTCGCGCCGCGCGAGGTCCGCCTCGAGCGAGACGCCGAATTCCACGACCGCGTGCCGGCCGTCGGTCGTGACGTCCCGGCGAAACGTCGTGACCTCGTGCGCCGCGCCGCGCCCGTCGAGCACCGCGACGGTGCCGTGCTCGAGGCCGACCGGGACCGTGCGGGGGAACAGCGCCTGCACCTGCTCGGGCCTGGCCGAGGTCGCGATGTCGAAGTCGCCGACCCGCGCGGGGGCGCGGCCGTGGGTCTGCTCGACCAGCACGTCGCGCACCGCACCGCCCACGTACCACACCTCGTGACCGGCGCCCTTCAGGCGTTCGGCGATCGCGCTGACCTCTGCGGGGATGCGCGCTAGCGGGAAGCGCGGCTCAGCCACACAGCACGCTCCCGCCGTTCACGTTGAGGACCTCGCCCGTGACGTGGCGCGCGAGGTCGGAGCACAGGAACAGGATGGGGCCGGCGATTTCATCCGCCGACGCCACCCGTCCGAGCGGGATCGTCGCCTCGATGCGGGCCCGGCCGCCGGCGGCGTACGGCTTCGCGGCCATCTCCGTGTCCACCCATCCCGGGGCGACGCAGTTGACCCGGATTCCTGGCGCCAGCTCCACCGCGAGGCTCTTGGTGAGCGCGACGATCGCCCCCTTGCTCGCCGCGTAGTCGGCGTGAAACGCCTCGCCGCGCTGGCCCGCGGTCGAGGCGACCAGCACGATCGCGCCGCCCTCGCGCAGTTTCGGCGCGAAGTGGCGCACCACGTAGAAATACGAGTCGAGGTTCTGCGCGATCGTGGAGTGCCACTGGCTGGGCGGCATGTCCGCCAGAGCGACGCCGTCCGGCGGCCAGACGCCGTGGTTCACGACGAGAAAGTCGATCGCGCCCGGGGCGGCGGCCGCGGCCTTCTCCACGGTGCAGGGGTCGGACAGGTCGCCGTGCGTCGAGCGCGAGACCACCAGCGCCTCCGCGCCGGCTCGCCGGAACAGCTCGACCGTGGCCTTGCCGATGCCGCGCGTGCCGCCCGTCACGACGCCCCTCATGCCTCGCAGGTCGATCACGCCCTCTCCCCTCGCCCCGCCGCTCCGCTCTCCCCCTGCCCTCACGGCAGCCCCGGCTCCACAACCGAGCACACGTGGTGGTCGATCGCGAGCTGAATCTCCTGGGCCAGGGCCACCTCGTCGGTCGGCACGACGATGGCCAGGTCCACCGCGGCGGCGAGCGCGCCGCCTCCTCTGGCCAGCAGCCCCACGGTCGCCGCGCCCGCCGCCCGCGCGGCCTCGACGGCGCGCAGCAGGTTGGGCGAGTTGCCCGAGGTCGAGATGACGACGAGCAGGTCGCCCGTGCGGGCGTGCGCCTCGACCTGCCGCGCGAACACGCGCTCGAAGCCCAAGTCGTTGCCCGCCGCCGTCAGCAGCGACGAGTCCGTGGACAGGGCGAGGGCGGGCGCCGCGCGGCGCGCCACCGGAGCGTAGCGCACGACGTACTCCGTCGCGACGTGCTGGGCATGCGCCGCGCTGCCGCCGTTGCCCGCGAACAGGAGCTTCCCGCCGCCGGCGAGCGTGCGGCGCACGAGGTCCGCGTAGCGCGCGACCGGGTCGGCGAGCTGGTCGGCGCAGCGCGCCGCGAGCTCGCCCAACGCCGCCAGGTGGCCGAGGCTCATGCTTCCTTTCCGCCGATCACGAAGTCCTTGAGCGCCGTGTACCAGGACCGCCGCACCCGCATCGCGGGCACCGGCACGGTGTCCTCGTCCGCGAGGATCGCCGCGGGGTTCTCGACCGCGAGCAGCCGCGCCTGCACGCTCCCGCCGTGCCCGTCGAGCCACTCCATGCCCGCGAGCAGCGACCGCCCGTCGCCGTGGTTGTCGCTCGCGATGATGCCCGCCAGCCCCGCCTGGAGCAGCGCCCGCGCCCGCTCGGCGCGCCGCGTCTCGGCCAGCAGGGTCGTCGCGTCGAGCTGGAGCAGCGCCCCCGCCTCGCGCCACCGGCGCGCCAGCTCGACGGAGCACGACGCATACCGCTCGGGGTGCGCGAGGATCGGCACCAGCCCCCGGGATGCGATGCGGCCGAGCGTCGCGACGCTCGCCTCCGGCGGGACCAGCCGGCCGAACTCCACCAGGATGTAGCGCGTGCCGCCGATCGTCACGCAGCGGCCCGCGAACTCCGGCTGCGGGACGTCGAGCATGATCTCGAAGCCGCGCACCAGCTTCGGCGCCTCGGGGGCGAGGGCGCGCAGCTCCTCGAGCGCGGCGTCCATCTCGCCGCACGGGGCGTCGTCGCACTCGCTTGCCTTGAGGTGGGGCGTGCAGCAGACCGCCGTCACCCCCTGCTCCGCGAACCTGGCCAGCACCGCCAGCGCCTGCGGCGCCGTGTCCGCGCCGTCGTCCACGCCGGGCAGCAGATGGGTGTGGAGGTCGATCACCGCCCGCCGTCCCGCACCGCGGCGACCAGCGCGCGCACCGTCTCCGCGCCGCCGTCCTCGACCGCGGTGCCGACGACGATGAAGTCCGCCCCGGCCTCGCGCGCCGCCGCCACCTGCTCGGGCCGCCGCATTCCGCCGCCGACCCACAGCGGCAGCGGCACCATCTCGCGCACGGCGCGGATGACCGCGGGCGCCACCGGGCGCTCTGCCCCGCTCCCCGTGTCCAGGTAGACGGCCGCCATGCCGATCATACCGCCGGCGAAGGCGTGGGCCGCGGCGATCTCCGGCTTGTCCGCCGGCAGCGGGCGCGTCTGGCTCACCGCTTCGACCGCCGTGACGCGGCCCCCGTCCACCAGGATGTACGCGGTCGAGATCGCCGCGACCGGGTGCCGCCGGAAGAACGGCACGGCGCGCACGTGCTCCTCGATCAGGTACTGCGGGTTCCGGCCCGAGACGAGCGAGAGCAGCAGCACCCCGTCCACCTCGGGCACGAGCTGCGCCGCGGAGCCGGGAAACAGCAGGAGCGGAAGAGCGCACGCGGCCTTGATGGCCGCGGCGACCGCACCGGTGCGCGTGGCGCCATCGAACGACGTGCCGATGAGCAGTCCCGCCGCGCCCTCCCGCTCGGCGCGCGCCGCCAGGTCGGCCGCGGCGCGCGGCGCGGTGCGCTCGGGATCCACGAGGACGAACAGCCCCGGCGCCCGCGCGCGCAACCGCTCGAGCAGCGTGGTCACGAGCCCACCTCCTTCAGCAGCCGCTGCGCCAGCGCCATTACGTCGGTCCCTTCCTCCGCGGCCGCCTCGAACGCGTAGGTGACGAAGGCGTCCGCCGCGAGCAGATCCAGCGCGACCCCTTCGCCCTGCGCTTGGCGGTCCCGCAGAGCGGCGAGCGTCACGATGCCGAGCGTCCCCATGGTCTCCGCCATCCCCGTCCCGGCGAGCGCGGCCTCGCTCGCCGCGTCCAGCGCGTGGCGCAGCTGCTCCGCCAGCGCGGCCGGCGGCGCCGGTTCGCGCGCGGCGAGCCAGGCCTGGACCTGGTCCCTCGTCACTGGCTCCTCGGCACCAAGTGAGGCGCGAGCGTAGATCCCGCCCGCGCCGTCAGGACTTCGCGCACGATCTCCCCCGCGCGACGCTCGGCTTCCGCCAGCCCCGCCGCGCCGGCCCCCGCCGAGGCGAAGTGGGGCCTTCCCCCGCCCCGCCCGCCGGACAGCGCCGCGATCCGGTTGACGACGTCCGGCGCGAGCACGCCGCGCGCGACCAGGTCGTCGGTCACGCCCACGTGGATACCGGGCCGCTCGCCCGTCGCGAAGATCACCGTGACGCCGCTCCGGTGCTTGGTGCGGAACGCGTCCACCATCGCGCCGATCTCGTTGCGGTCCGCCGTGGCGGTGCTCGCCACCGCGATCAGCGCGCCACCCTCCTCGGTCACCTGCGCCGCCGCCGCACCGCCGCCGCGGATCAACTCCTCCACCCGCTTCTCGAGCTTGCGGCGCTCGTCCACCAGCCCTTCGACCTTGCGCGCCAGGTGCTCGGGCGCGCTCCCCACCCGTTCGGCGGCGCTCGCGAGCAGCGCCTGCTGCTCGGCGAACCAGCGGAACGCGCCGGGACCGGTCAGCGCCTCGACCCGCCGCACCCCGGCGCCCACGCCACTTTCGCCCAGGAACCTGAGGAAGCCGATCTGCCCCGTGGTGCGCACGTGGGTGCCGCCGCACAGCTCGACCGAAACCTGCGGCACCGTGATGACCCGCACCACGGCGCCGTACTTCTCGCCGAACAACGCCATCGCGCCGAGCGCGAGCGCGCCGGCGTACGGCATCTCGCCCGAGAGCACGTCGAGGTTCTCCCACACGTGCCGGTTCACCTCGGCCTCGATCGCCCGCAGCACATCGGCGCTGATCGGCTGGTGGTGCGTGAAGTCGAAGCGCAGCCGCTCCGGCGAGACGACCGAGCCCGCCTGCCTGACGTGCGTGCCGAGGAGCTTGCGCAGCGCGGCGTGCACCAGGTGGGTCGCGGTGTGATTGCGCTCGGTGTCCCGCCGCAGCGGCTCGTCCACTACGGCGTCGACGGGCGTGGGTTCGAACGATTGTTCGAACGGCCCGAACACCGCGGTTTTCCCCTCGAGCTTGCGCACCTCGTCAACCGCGAGCCGCCACCCCTGCCCCACGACCTCGCCGCGGTCGCTCACCTGGCCGCCGCTCTCGGCGTAGAACGGGTTCTCGTGCAGGATCAGGCCGAGGCGGTCGCCCTCGCGCTGGAAGGCGAGCACGTCGGTTGCGGCGCGGGTCGTCTCGTACCCCACCCAGCGCTGCCGCACCCGCGGCCTGACCCGCGTCCAGCCGGTCTTGGTGACGTGCACCGCCGCCGCCTCGGTCCCCCGGTCCCCCCGGTCCCCCCGTCCCCCGGTCCCCCGTGCCTTCCGCGACCGTTCCCGCTGCTCGTCCAGCAGCCGGTCGAACCCTGCGACAGCCACCGGGATCCCGCGCTCGGCCGCCACGATCTGCGTCAGGTCGATCGGGAAGCCGTAGGTGTCGTAGAGCTTGAATGCCTCTTCGGCGC
>CAYHQJ010000077.1:0-9991 GCA_964358595.1 uncultured Gemmatimonadales bacterium | reverse complement strand
TCGTGCACCAGCGGCTCGAGCGGGAGTTCGGTCTCGACCTGATCACCACGGTGCCGAACGTGGAGTACGACGTGTACCTCACGAACGGCGAGAAGGTGATCGTGGAGAACCCGTCGAAGATGCCGACCGGCTCCCAGGTGGACCGGATCGAGGAGCCGTACGTGCACGCCCGCGTCCTGTCGCCCGCCGAGTACATCGGCGCCCTGATGCGGCTCGGCCAGGAGCGCCGCGGCGAGTACCGCGGCATGAAGTACATCGGCCCGACCCGCGTCGAGTTCGAGTGGGAGTTCCCGCTCGCCGAGATCATCCTCGACTTCTACGACAAGCTGAAGACGCTGTCGCGCGGCTACGCGACGCTGGACTACGAGTTCGCCGGCTACCGCACCGGCGACCTGGTGAGGCTCGACATGCTGATCAACGGCGAGGCGGTGGACGCCTTCAGCGTGATCATCCACCGCGACAAGGCGTACGAGTGGGGCAAGAAGCTGGCCGGGAAGCTGCGCGAGCTGATTCCGCGGCAGCTGTTCGAGGTGGTGATCCAGGCGGCGATCGGCACCAAGATCATCTCCCGCGAGTCGGTGCGCCAGCTGCGCAAGAACGTCACCGCCAAGTGCTACGGCGGCGACGTGACCCGCAAGCGCAAGCTCCTCGAGAAGCAGAAGGAGGGGAAGAAGCGGATGAAGCAGGTCGGCACGGTCGAGATCCCGCAGGATGCCTTTCTCGCGGTGCTCAAGGTGGAGTGACCGAGCCCCGCCGTCCCTCCCGGATCAGCGTCGCCACCGACGTCTCCGTCCCCGATCCGGAGCTGGCGCCCGGGCTGTCGGGGCGCATCACCGGCGCGCACGTCCAGCGCGGCCTCGTCATCCAGACCGCGTGGTACGGGGACGTCATCCTCACGACGCCGCTGATCCGCCGCGCCGCCGAGCGGCTCGGCGCGCCGGTGGATGTCGTCGTGCTCCCGCAGGCCGCGCCCGTGCTGGCGAACAACCCGTACGTCCGCGACGTCATCCCGTTCGACAAGCAGGGGAAGGACCGCGGGCTCGGGGGCTTCTGGCGGCTCGCGACCAAGCTGCGCCGCCGCCGCTACGCGGTGGCCTACTGCGCGCAGGCGAGCCCGCGCTCCGCCCTGCTCGCGCTCGCCGCGCGGGTACCGCGGCGGATCGGCTTCCGCAACGCGAAGGGCTCCCTGTTCTACACGCACGCCGTGGCCACCTACGGCGAGCCGCACCAGGTCGAGCGGCTGCTCCAGCTCGCCGACGGCGCCCCGGACCGCCGCGAGCCGGAGATCTACCCGCGCGCCGGCGACCGTGACGCCGTGGGCCTGCTGTTCGAGGAAGCCGGGATCGCGGGTGAGTTCGTCGCGCTCGCGCCCGGCGCCGCCTGGGCCACCAAGCGCTGGCCGTACTACCCGGAGCTGGCGCAGGCGCTCGCCGCGGAGGTACCCCTCGCAATCGTCGGCGGGCCGGGCGACCGCGCCGACGCCCGCGCCATCCGCCACGCGCTGGGCGCCGGCGCGCGGCTCGCCGACGCGACCGGGGTGCTGTCGATCCTCCAGGCGGGCGAGCTGATCCGCCGTGCCGCGCTCCTCGTCTCCAACGACTCCGCGCCGGTGCACCTCGCCTCTGCGGTCGGGACGCCGGTGATCGAGATCTACGGACCGACGGTGCCGCAGTTCGGCTTCGCGGCGCGCTCCCACCTGTCGCGCATCGTCGAGCCCGACCCGCTGCCCTGCCGGCCGTGCCACCACCACGGCCCGGCGGTCTGCCCCCTGGTGCACCACAAGTGCATGCACGACACGCAGATCAGCAGCGTACTGGCCGAGGTACGCACCGTGCTCCAGATTGTCCGTGTCCGCAAACGGAACCGTTGAAGCGATGCGCTACATCATCGGCGTGGACTTGGGCGGCACCAACATCGTCGTCGCCACGGTGGCCGAGGACGGCTCGGCGATCTACGGCGTGCGGTCGGAGCCCACCCGCGCGGAGGAGGGCTCACCGGCCGTCATCGCGCGGATCGCGAGCCTCGCGCGCGACTCCATGGCCGAGGCCGAGCGCGTGGCCGGCGTGCTGCCGGGCCGCGTGGCGGGCGTGGGTATCGGCGCGCCGGGGCCGCTCGACCGCGCGCGCGGCATCGTCCTCGTCACGCCCAACCTCGGCTGGACGGACTTCCCGCTGCGGCGACTGGTGAGCGATGCGCTCGGGGGGCTCCCGGCGACGCTGGACAATGACGCCAACTGCGCCGTCTACGGCGAGTGGTGGGTCGGCGCGGCCACCGGCGCGAAGATCCTGATCGGCATCACGATCGGCACCGGCATCGGGGGCGGGATCGTGATCGACGGGGAGATCTTCCACGGCGCCTCCGACGTCGCCGGGGAGATCGGCCACACGACCATCGACTCCACCGGCCGGCGCTGCAAGTGCGGCAACTACGGCTGCCTCGAGGCCTATGCGTCGGGGCCGGCGATCGCCGCGCGCGCCGTCGAGGGGGTCGAGGCGGGCGCCGAGACGCGCCTGAGCGAGTACGTCGGCGGCGACCTCGCGAGGATCACGGCGCAGACCGTCTACCAGGCGGCACACGACCACGACGAGTTCGCGCTCGAGGTCGTGCGCGACACCGCGAAGTTCCTCGGGGCCGGGGTCGCGAACCTGCTCAACATCTTCAACCCCGACACATTCGTGATCCTGGGCGGCGTCACGCTCGCGGGCGACCACCTGTTCGTGCCGCTGCAGGCCGAGATCAAGCGCCGCGCCTTCAAGCCGGCGGTCGAGGCGTGCCGCGTCCTCGCCGGCACTCTGCCCGGCACCGCCGGCGTATTCGGCGCGGCGGCGACCTTCCGGAACCAGACGTGGGGGAAGGTCTGAAGCGGCTCGGCGTGCTCGGCACGATGATCTGGGACACCATCCAGGGCCGCGACCCCCGCGAGTCGCCGGTCGAGGAGTGGGGGGGCATCAGCTACGGCCTGGCCGGCCTCGACGCCGCGCTCCAGCCCGACTGGGAGGTCGTTCCGCTCGTGAAGGTGGGCCGCGACCTCGCCCCGCGCGCCGCGGAGTTCCTGCGCACGCTCGCCCGCGCGACGCGGGGCGCGCGGTTCATCGAGGTGGCGGAGCCCAACCCGCGCGTCAAGCTGAGCTACCTCGACGACCAGCGCCGCTGCGAGGGGCTGACCGGCGGGCTGCCGACGTGGACCTGGGCCGAGCTGGGCCCGCTGCTGCTCGGCCTCGAGGCGCTGTACGTCAACTTCATCACCGGCTTCGAGTGCGACCTCGCCACCGCACAGGCGCTGCGCCGCGGTTTCGCGGGCCCGATCTACGGCGACCTGCACAGCCTCGCCCTCGGGATCCGTGAGGGCGGCACGCGCTACTACCGGCCGATCGAGGAGGCGCTCGCCTGGCTGGCGTGCTTCGACGTGGCGCAGGTCAACGAGGACGAGATGCGCCAGCTCGGCGACGATCCGATGACGCTCGCGGCCCGCGCGCTCGAGCGCGGCGTGGGCGCGGTGTGCGTGACGCTCGGCGCGCGCGGCGCTGTGTACGTCGCCGCCGGCGACTTCACGAGCCTCGCCTGGGCCGGCGCGGCGCGGCCCGCGCGGCTGGCCGGGACGCCGCTGGTGCGCACCGCGCTCGTCCGGGCCGAGGGGCCGCCGCTCGCGGGCGACCCCACCGGCTGCGGTGACGTGTTCGGCGCCACGCTCGCCAGCTGCCTGCTGGCGGGCACCGAGCTCGAGCCCGCCGTCGCCACGGCAAACCGGATGGCGCGCCGCAACGTCACGTACCGCGGCGCGACCGGCCTCCAGCACCACCTGCGCGGCAGCCTGCCGGGAGCCCTCGCGTCGTGAGCGCCGTCATCGACGTCCCGCAGCGGTTCGACGACTGGTCGTTCGAGCAGTTCGCCACCGCCTTCGCCAAGGCCGACGGGGCGGCGAAGGTGATCGTGGACGCGCACGCCTGCGAGTGGGTCTCCCCGCTCGGGCTCGTCGGGTTGCTCGCGGCCGGCCAGGCGCTGCACGAGCGCACCGGCGCGCGGCCGCTCCTCACCGTCCCCGCCGACCGCGAGGTCGCCCACTTCTTCGCGCGCACCGGCTTTTTCCGCGAGGCGCAGGAGCTGTTCGAGATCCACGGCACGGTGCCGCGCGTGAAGGCCGGCGCGTCGAAGGTGCTGCTCGAGGTGACGCCGGTCCGTGGCGCCGAGGACGTGCACGCCGTCGTCCACCACATCCAGGAGCGCTCGGCGGAGATCCTGACCAACCAGCTGGGACTCGACCCCAAGGCGACGATGGGATTCGGTATGGCGCTTTCGGAGGCTTGTCAAAATATTGTGGAGCACGCCGGCACCGGCGGATGGGTGTCCGTGCAGGCGTACACCTGGCGCAAGCTCGGCAAACGCGTCGTGGTGATCGCCGTCGCCGATGCGGGCGTGGGATTCCGGCACACACTCGAACCGACGCAGGCGGCTCGCTTCGGCGAGCGCTGGGGCGACGGCGCCGCGCTCGAGGCGGCCCTGCTGCAGAGCGTGAGCCGCTTCCGGGACCCCGGACGCGGCCAGGGATTGGCCGGCATCCGGCGCTACCTCGGGCGGTGGCAGGGGAAGCTCAGCATCCGGAGCGGCACGGCGCGCATCGCCATCGTCCCGCCGTGGGACCAGGACGTGCCGCTCGCCGAAGGACTGGCGCCGTTCCCGGGCGCCCAGGTGCAACTTGTCATCCCGGCGGAGGCGCAGGAAGCACGGTGATCACCGAGATCGACGTCAGCGGGGTCCTCTCCCGCACTGTCTGCGAGTTCCACAACGACCTGGTGACCCGTCCCACGGGCCGCGCCGTGCGCACCTCCATCGAGGCCGAGCTGAGCGGCGTGCGCGGCGTGAACGTCGTCGTCCTCGACTTCTCGTCGGTACGGCTCATCGACTGCTCGTGCGCCGACGAGATCGTCGCCAAGCTCGTCGCCGGCTCGCTCGAGCCCGGCTCCCCGGCGGGCGAGACCTTCTTCCTGATCCGCGGCCTCGCCGAGCACCACGTCGAGCAGATCGACGAGGTGCTCCAGCGCCAGCAGCTCGCGCTGGTCGCGGTGTTGGACGGCGCGCTACGCCTCCTCGGCCGGGTGACCGACGGCGCGCGCGCCGCCTTCGAGCGCCTGGTCCTGCTGGGCAGTGCGGCCGCCGAGGAGCTCGCCGCCGAGCTCGCCTGGTCGGCAGACGAGACGCGGGCCGTGCTCGACGAGCTGGCCGGCCGCCGCCTCGTCGTGCGCGAGGCGGGCCGCTACCTCCCGCCCACGTCGGTCGCGTAACACCGCATGGCGCGCCGGCCGCTCGGCCTCTCGACCATCGCGATCCACGGCGCGGTCGGCGAGCACCAGCCGGCCGAGCCCGTCGCGCCGCCGATCTACCAGTCGAGCACCTTCGTCGCCCCGTACGGCCCGTCCGACGATGTCCTCTACACGCGCTACGGCAACAATCCGAACCAGTTGCGCCTCGCCGAGCGCCTCGCGCGGCTCGAGGGGGCCGAGGCGGCGATCTTCGTGGCGAGCGGGATGGGCGCCACCGCGCTCGCGCACCTCGCGGTCCTCCGCCCCGGCGACCACCTGCTCTCGAGCGAGTGGATCTACGGCGGCACCCGCCGGCTCTTCACCGAGGACTTCGCGCGGCTCGGCATGGAGGTCTCGTTCGTCAACCCGGACAAGCGGCGCGACTGGCGCGCCAAGCTGCGCAAGAACACCCGCGCCATCTTCGTCGAGACGCCGACCAACCCGGTGATGCGGGTGCTCGACGTCGAATGGCTCAGCATCCTCACGCGCGAGAAGGGCATCCCGCTGCTGGTGGACTCCACCTTCGCGACGCCCGTGAACTACCGCCCGCTGGAACACGGCGCCGACATCGTCATCCACAGCGTGACGAAGTACCTCAACGGGCACTCGGACGTGATCGCGGGCGCGGTCGCGGGCAGCGAGCCGCTCATCGACGAGGTGCGCAGCCGGATGCGCGTCTGGGGCCAGGCGCTCGATCCGCACTGCGCGTGGCTGATCGAGCGCGGCATGAAGACGCTCGTGGTCCGCATGGCCCGCCACAACGCCACCGGGTTCGAGGTCGCGCGGTTCCTCGAGTCGCACCCCAAGGTGCGCCGGGTTCACTACCCCGGTCTCCCCTCGCACCCCGACCACGTGCTCGCGGCGAAGGCGCTGCGCGGCTGCGGCGGCATGGTCGGCGTGGAGCTGGCGGGCGGGCCCCGCGCGGCGGAGCGCTGCCTCAAGGCGCTGCGCATCATCACCCACGCGCCGAGCCTCGGCGGCGTCGAGAGCCTCGTCTCGGAGCCGCGCTACACCTCCCACGCCTCGATGACGCCCGAGCAGCGCGCGGCGGCCGGCATCCCGGACGGCTTCCTGCGTCTCTCCCTGGGCCTCGAAGACGCGGACGACCTCATCGCCGACCTCGCCCGGGGACTCGCCGCCGCCTAGCCCGTCTCCTAGATTGCCGCCGTGATCAAGTTCACGGACGTCTCCAAGGAGTACCCCAAGACCGGGTTCGCCCTGAAGAACGTCTCCTTCCACGTGAAGAAGGGGCGGTTTGCCTTTCTCACCGGGCACAGCGGCGCCGGGAAGTCCACCGCGCTGCGCCTCACCTACCTCGCCGAGCACCCGACCAGCGGCGAGGTGCGGGTCTCCGGGTTCTCGACGGCGCGCGTCGGTGCGCGCGAGGTGCCGCGGCTGCGCCGCCGCCTCGGCATCGTCTTCCAGGACTTCCGGCTCCTCGAGGACCGCACGGCCGAGGAGAACGTCGCCTTCGCCCTCGAGGTGACGGGCGCGCGGCGCGCGACGATCGGCCCCCGGGTGATGCGCGTGCTCACCCAGGTCGGGCTCGCCGGCAAGGCGAACCAGTACCCCCGCGAGCTGTCGGGCGGCGAGCAGCAGCGCGTCGCCATCGCCCGCGCGCTGGTGAATGACCCGCTCGTGCTCCTCGCCGATGAGCCCACCGGCAACCTCGACGAGCGCGCCACGCGCGGCATCATCCAGCTGCTCAAGGACATCAACGCGTCGGGCACGGCCGTGCTCATGGCGACCCACGACCTCGATATCGTGCGCAGCATGGACGGCGCGCACCTCATCGAGCTGCAGCAAGGCGAGCTGGTGTACGACTCCGCCGAGGACGCCGCCGACCGGGACGAGCCCGTCGCATGAGCCTGGTCGTGCGCGAGACCGCGCTCGCCTTCCGGCGCGCCCCGCTGCTCTCGGCGCTGTCGGTGACGACCATCGCCTTCTCGCTGTTCGTGCTCGGCCTGTTCGGGCTGGTGACCGTCAACATCCGCCACACCATCGGCGACGTCGCCGAGCGGGTCGAGGTGGTGGCCTACCTCCGGCGCGGCACACCGATCGAGACGGTCACGATGGCCGCGCAGGACATCGAGGCCTTCCCCGAGGTCGAGAGCGTCTCGCACATCACCGAGGCGCAGGCCCTCGCCCGCGCCCGGCGCGACCTGCGCGAGTTCCAGGACATCTTCCAGGACCTCGAGACCAACCCCCTGCCCGCCTCGCTCGAAGTGCGGCTCAAGCCGCGGTTCCGCGACGCCCGGAGCGCGGCCGCGGTGGCCGACCGGCTGCGCGGCTTCGCGTTCGTGGACGACGTGCGCTACGGCCGCGACTGGATCGAGAAGCTCGACCGGCTCCGCAACATCGCGGGCGCCGTCGGGGTCGTGGTGGGCGCCGCGTTCGCGATCGTCGCGATCATCATCATCGGCACGACGATCCGGATGGCGGTCCTCCAGCGCAGCCGCGAGATCGCCATCATGCGGCTGGTCGGCGCGACCGACGGGTTCATCCGGCGCCCGTTCCTGCTCGAGGGGCTCCTCAAGGGGCTGCTGGGCGGCGTGGTCGCGCTCGGCCTCTCGTACGGCGCCTACGCGCTCATCGACGCCTACCTGATCCGGGCCGCGTTCTTCACCGCGGCGCAGGCGGTCAGCGGGGTCGCGGCGGGAGGCGTCCTCGGCCTGCTCGGCAGCCTCGTCAGCGTCGGCCGGCACCTGCGCAGCGTATGACGGGGGGACCGCGGGACGGGGGGACCGCGGGACGGAGGCCCCGCGCCGCGCGGGCATGGATGATCCTCGCCTTCACCGTCCTGCTGTCCCTCGGTCCCCCTGTCCCCCTGTCAGCCCAGCAGCCCGCCCCCGCGGACACGGCCCTCCAGCGCAGCCAGCAGCGCCTGCTCGAGATCCGCCGCGAGCGCGAACGGCTCCAGCGCGAGATGGACCGGCTGCGCGGCCGCGTGCACTCGCTGTCCAGCGAGCTGTCGAACATCGAGCGGCAGGTGGACGTTTCCGGCCGCATCGTCGGGGAGCTCGACCTCCAGGTCGCGGCGATGGGCTCGCAGATCGAGCAGGTGACCTTCGACCTCGTCGTCGCCGAGGACGCGCTCGCCGAGAAGCGCGCGATCCTCCACCACCGCCTCGCCGAGATCCACAAGCGCGGCCCGCTGTTCGCGGTGCAGGTCCTGCTCGTCGCCGAGTCGTTCGGCGACCTCATCTCGCGCTACAAGTACCTCTACCTCATCAGCCGGCAGGACCGGCAGCTCGTGTCCGACGTGGAGGCGCTGCGCAACCGGGTGGCCGGCCAGCGCAACGGGCTGCTGAGCCTGCGCAGCACCGTGGCCCGCCGGCGCGACGAGCGCACCGAGGAGATCGAGCGGCTGCGCCTGTTGGAGGCGCAGCGCCAGAGCAGCCTGCGCGAGT
Source organism: uncultured Gemmatimonadales bacterium (assembly GCA_964358595.1). Classification (GTDB taxonomy): domain Bacteria; phylum Gemmatimonadota; class Gemmatimonadetes; order Gemmatimonadales; family JACORV01; genus CAYHQJ01. The sequence continues at coordinate 1,284 of CAYHQJ010000077.1, read as the reverse complement.
CGCAACGCGAGGCGCGGCGGATGGAGCAGCGGCTTGCGCAGCTGGCGCGCGACGAGGAGCGGCTGAACAGCCTGATCGCGAGCCTCGAGCGCCGCCGCCTGGCCGCGGCGAACCGCGCCGAAGCGGCGGCGCCGGCCCGCATCCGCACCGCGGACCTCGGCCAGCTCGACTGGCCGGTGGGCGGTGACATCATCTACCGCTTCGGCCGGCAGGCCGGCCCGGGCACCACGACGATCCGCTGGAACGGGATCGGGATCGCCGCGCCCGCCGGCACGCCGGTGCGAGCGATCGCCGCGGGCACGGTGCGGCTCGCCGCCCAGCTCGGCACCTACGGGCCGTCGGTCGTGATCGACCACGGCGGCGGCTTCTACAGCATCTACGGACACCTGAACACCATCGAAGTACGCGTCCTGCAGACGGTCCAGAAAGGCCAGTCCATCGGCCAGTCCGGCGGGGCCAACAGCGATCAGGGGCCGCACCTGCACTTCGAGATCCGCGGCGAAGGCGGCCAGGCCCTCGACCCGATCGCCTGGCTCCGGCGGCGCCAATGACCCCGGGCGATCGGGTGACGAAGGTCTGCACTACCTGCGGGCGGTTCCGCAACTATCAGCCGGCCGACAGCTACTGCATCGGCTGCGGCTACGATACGCTCGCCGACCAGTGCCGCTGCGGGCGCGGTTTCGACTGGGCACTGGCCGAACTGGAGCACGGCGGACTGTATTGCCCGCGGTGCGGGCGCGACTGGCGGGGCCGCAGCCCGGACCTCTAACGCAGCCGGGTTGCGCTCCCGCGTTTCCGCGCCGTATTCTTCGGCATGCCGGACGAGAACCTCCTGACGCTCAAGCAGCTCGCCGCCGAACTCGGTCTGCCCGAATCCACGGTCCGCTACTACCGCGACGCCTTCCTCGACCACATTCCCTCGGTCGGGACGGGGCGCCGCCGCCGCTACCCGCCGCAGGCGGTTGCGGTTCTGCGCTCGATCGCCAGGAGCTACGCGGCGGGCCGCCAGCGCAGCGAGATCCGCCGCGCCATCGGCCAGCAGGCACCGCGCAACGCCACGCTCGCCGTGCCCACGGCGCAGGCCCAGCCGCAGCGCGCGCTCGAGGACGTCTCGAACCTCGACCTGCTCGCCGCGATCCTCGACGGCGAGCGCGAGCAGCGCGACGCGTTGTGGCAGATGGCCAAGGAGATCGTCCGGCTGTCCGAGGTGCTCGAGGGCCAGGACCATGTGCTCGTGGAGATCGCGGACCGCGCCGGCGTCGCGGTGCCGGGACGCGCCTTCGC
>CAYHQJ010000076.1:0-10060 GCA_964358595.1 uncultured Gemmatimonadales bacterium | reverse complement strand
GGCGTGGCTGATGCCGATGAAGAACACGAAGTCGATGATGTAGATGCCCCAGTACGCCGGCTGGTTGAGGCCGGTGCGCCCGAGGCCGAAGCGGTACTGCAGGAAGTACGCGACAACGCCCCACAGAGTGATCGCGCCGAGCACGCCGGCGGCGAGGTAGAAGCGCCAAGTCGTCACCACCAGCGGCGCCAGCAGCGTGCGGGCGTCGGGCGGCAGGGCGTCGAGCTTGCTCGCGGCGTCGGCCATCACGCTCTCGGGGTCAGGTAGTAGACCTTGGGCTCGGTGCCCAGTTCTTCCATCAGTCGCGTCGCGCGGGGATCCTCCTTCAGCGCGTGGACGCGGTGGTTGACGTTGTCGAGGTCGCCGAAGACGATGGCGCTGGCGGGACAGACTTCCGCGCACGCCGGCTGGTAGTCGGACTCGCGCAGCTCGCGACCCTCGGCGCGCGCGTCCTCACGGGCCTTCTGGAGCCGGTGGTGGCAGAACGTGCATTTCTCGATGACCCCCTTCGGTCGCACCGAGACGTCGGGGTTGAGGTGCTCGCGCTCCGCGGTGGGCCACGTCGGCGCGTACCAGTTGAAGTACTTCACCGTGTACGGGCACGCGTTGGCGCAGTAGCGGCAGCCGATGCAGCGCGGGTAGATCTGGCCGACGATCCCCTCCGGGCTGAGGTAGGTCGCCGCCACCGGGCAGACCTTCACGCAGGGCGGGTTGTCGCAGTGCATGCACGGCCGCGGCACGAACCGCAGCGTGGCGTCGGGAAACTCGCCTTGGGCCACCGCCATCACCTTCATCCAGCTCATCGCGCGCCCCATGTCGGCCTGCGCGGGCGAGACGGTGGCCACGTTGTTCTCGCTCTTGCACGCCACCTCACACGCGCCGCAGCCCGTGCACCGGTCGAGGTCGATGACCATGCCCCAGCGCGGCATGCCCCTCCTCAGGCCCGCTCGAGGCGGACGAAAGTGGTGCACCAGGCGGCCAGCCCGGTGAGCGCGTCCGTGGCGCCGTCCAGCAGCTGCAGCGGGCTGGCGAGGGCGCCGTCGGGGTGCCTCGGCCCGTACGGCGCGACCACCGTGTCCCTGGGCGCGCCCGCGAAGTGCCTGACGCGGGCGCGATAGCGGCCGTGGGGCGAGACCACCCACGCCATGACACCGTCCTCGCAATCCGCGGCGCGCGCCGTCTCCGGGTGGACCTCGACCCACGGGACCCAGTGGACCTCGGGCAGCATCGTCGGCCGCTCGGCGATCCACGGCGCCAGATGCACCGTGCCCGAGGCGAGCGTCGAGAGGCGGTAGGGGTTGAGCCGCAGCGGGTAGCGCGCGTCGGCGGGGTGCTCGGCCGGCTGCGGCGCGAACCGATACAGACCGTCCGGCCGCCCCGGCTGCTCCACGTGCCGGCGCACCGCGGCGGGCATCAGCTCGAGGCGACCGCTCGCCGTGCGGCGCCAGCGGCCTGGGTCGGTCGTGTCGAGGAAGGGATCCGTCCAGCCGCCCCGCTCGAGGAGCGCGGTCCAGAACCCGTCGAAGTCCGGCTGCGCCGGCAGCCACCAGCCGCGCTCCTCCATCTGGTGCTGATGCGCGGTTTCGAACTCGTCGCCGAACGGCATGCCCCGCCGGACCGCGAACAAGCCGCGGGCCCGCGCCTTGAGCAGCGTCTCGACGTCGGGGTAAGGCAGGCTGGCGGTCGCCGTGCCGCCGAGCCGCCGCGCGAGCTCGAGCAGCATGTCGCCCGTAGCCATCCCGACCGGCGGCGCTTTCACCACGGGACGGGCGATCATCCACGTGGGATACGGGTACGAGGACGGCGCCACGCCGTCCTGCCATCGCTCCTGCGGCAGCAGGTCGGGCAGGATCAGGTCGGCTTCGCGCGCGGTCTCGTCGAGGAACGGCGAGCACGTCACCACCAGCTCCACGCGCTGGAGCGCGCGCCGCCACGCCTCGGGCGACGGGCTGGAGGCGAGCGGGTTGGCGTAGTACAGCATCAGGACCTGGACGGCGCCGGCGTCCGCGTTCCCGATGGCCTCGGCCAAGCCGTCGGCGGTGGGGGCGCCGAACGGCGCCGGAACGACCAGCGCCCCGCGCCCGAGGCCGCGGCGAGCCGCCCCGTCGAGCACGACCGGAGCGAGCGGGGCGAGCGGCGGGTCGTCCGCGAAGAACACCCCGCCGGGGCGGTTGATGTTGCCCACCAGCGCGTTGAGGCTGTGGACGGCCATCCCGGCGAGCAGCCCGTCGGGCGCGAGGGTCACGGCGGCGCCGCACACGGCGACGGCGGGCGGCTGCGCGGCGAACGCGCGGGCCACGCGCACGATCCGCTCGACCGGCACGCCGGTGGCGACCGAGACCTCCTCGGTGCGGAAGTGCCGGAGCACGATGGAGCCGTAGCCCTCGTGCGTCACGCCCTTCGCGTCGGTCCAGTCGTCGAACCCCGCCACATGGTCCCGCAGGAAGTCGGCGTCCACGCGCTCCTCCTTGAGGAGCACGTAGGCGATGCCGAGGGCGAGCGTCGCGTAGCTGCTCGGCCGCACGCCGATCCACTCGTGGGCGCGCGCGGCGGTGCGGGAGAAGCGCGTGTCCACTTGGACGAAGCGCGTGCGCCGGCTCGCCTCGTCCGCGCGGCCGCCGAACGCGACGAACGCCTGCACCGGCGACCACCACGCCTCAAAGAGCGGCGCCCCGAACGACAGGACCAGCGCGGCGTGCTCGAGGTCGTAGGCTGGCCGCCGGGCGATGCCATGCATCGCGGCTGCCACGGCGTCCGTGCCGTCCGGGTACCCGTCGGCGACGTAGTTGGGCGATCCGAACGCACCCAGGAACTGCCGCCAGAGGTCCTCCATCGAGCCCGCGCCGTAGCCGGCCACGACGACCAGCGCCTCGGGGCGACCCGCCGCGCGCAGCTGGCCGAGCCGGTCCGCGAGTGTGGCGATGGCGCTCGACCAGGTGAGCGGCCGCCAGCTCCCACCGCCGCGCGGACCGATGCGCAGCAGCGGCTGGCGCAGGCGCTCGGGGTGATAGAGCGTCTGCACACCCGCCACCCCGCGCGGACACAGGCCTCCTCGGCTCAGAGGGTGCAGCGGGTTGCCGTCCAGGTGCACCAGGCGGCCGTCCACGACCCGCGCGCGCACGCCGCACCGCGACGGGCAGACGAGGCACGTGGAGTTGATGCGCTCCTCGACGCCCGGCGGCCAGCCGGCGTCAGGCGTGGCATCGGGTGCGCCGACCTGTCCGGCCCGCCGAGCCAGACCGAGGCCGGCGGCGCCGCCGGCCATGGTGAGAACGAATTCGCGGCGCTTCAGTCGCACGATCCCCTCACCGGTGGCAGGCGTTGCAGTCGGTGCTCTGCTGCTGCGCCCGGTGGCAGGCGATGCAGTCGGCCATCCGGATCTTCACGAGCGGGCGGCGCGGCGGCGTCGTGGTCAGCGCGATGTCGCCGTGGCAGTTCCGGCACTCGAGGTTGGCGATGCCCACGTGCCGGCGGTGCGTGTAGTAGACGTGTGGGGGCAGGCGGAAGAGCTTCACGAACACCAGCGGGCGCCCGGCCGTGACCAGCTCGGTCACGCGGGCCGCCTCGGCGCTGGTCCCCTGCTGCGCTTGATGACACATGGCGCACGTCTCGAGCGCCGGCAGGCCCGGATGGGCGCCGATGCGCACCCGCGGGTGACACAGCTCGCAGCCGAGTTGAAGGTCCTGCGTGTGCTTGCGGTGGTTGAACGCGATGGGTTGCACGACGCCAGGATTCCCGGCCAGCGCTCTGGCGACCGCAACGACAAGCGCGAGTGCCGCGACGATGGCGGCGAGCCTCCGTCCGCGGAGCCAGGCGCTCGCGAGGATGTCGCTGCGCAGGAGGTTCAGCACACTTCGGCCACCAGGGCACGTCGGATGCCAGCCGACGGGAAGCTGGTCAACGCGTTGCAGGCCGGGCAGTTGGGCGCTCAGGGCCTGGGCCAAGTAGCGGGGGAAATGCCCCGATGATGCCGGCGAGGGATCCGCTACCGGGGGCAGTGACCCTCTACTGGATCGTTGTGACATATCCGACAAAGGGACTGGCGCTTTGTCCCAGCATGAGCTTGGTTGAGGCTGTACGGTGACCGGGGGCGGTTGTGGGTCTTCTGGCCCACACCTTGCTCCCAGATCTACCAGGCGGCGGCATCCACGTGGCATTCGCGGCTGGTCGGTGGCGCGCCTTCTGGCGCGAGAGCCCCCTGCGCACCGCGCTGGGGAAGCGGATTCTCGTGTCCCTACTGCTGCTCTCGCTCGTCCCACTCGTCCTCTCCAATTCGCTCGGCTACCTCGCCAGCGACCGCATCATCCGGAGGCTCGTGGAGCGTGACTTGGCGGCGTTGGCGGTGCTGCAGGCGGGCCATGTGCGTGACGAGATCGAGCGGCTGCAGCTGTCGCTGGCCACGGCGGTGCACAACGACCGGTTGTTGGTGGCGAGCGCCGCCGCGCTGACGGATTCTGCGGCGAGCCCGCTGGCGCTCAGCGGCGCGAGCGCCCTGGCCGCCGAGGAACTGGAGCAGCTGCGGCGACAGCTGCCGGTCTTTTCCACGCTCGAGCTGCTGCGCCCGGAGGGGCTGGTCGTCGCCTCGTCGCCGCCGTTCACGTCCGGGGTGCGCTGGTCCGACCTCGGCGTGCTGGCGGACGCAGCGGCGACGGGTCGCTCGTTCGCGGTCGAGCGGACCGGTTCGCGTCGCCAGGCGCGCCTGGTTGTCGCCGTGAACGCCTTGGAGCCGGACGTCCGTCCCGCGGTGGTCGCCGGCACGATCCGGTCCGCGGACATCGCCGTCGCGCTGAGGATGCCGGCAGCCGTCGGGGGCGTGGAGGCGTTCATCGTGGATGACGATGGACTGCCGGTGCTGATCTCCCGCGCCGGCGCAGGCGCCACGGATGTGCCGCTGGTGCCGGTGCTGCGACCGCGCGCGGCGGGTGATGCTGATGCGGTCCTGGCGGAGCGGCTCGACGTTATCGCGAGCGTGCAGCCCGTCCCCGGACTTCCGCTCCGCTTCGTGAGCCAGGTGCCGGCGCGCGAGGCCTTTCGGGAGCTGCGGGGGCTGCGCAGGCTCTCGGTGGTGCTCGCGGCAGCGTTCGTGCTGGTCGTGCTGGCCGTCGCGTCGTTGGTCTCGCGCGGTATCGTGCGACCGGTGGACGACCTCGTGGTCGCGACCGAGCGGATCGCAAAGGGCGACCTCCACGCGTCGGTGGCGGCGGGGCGGCGCGACGAGCTGGGCCTGCTGGGCCAGCGCTTCAACACGATGGCGGCGCAGCTGCGGGACTCCACGGCGCGCATCGCGGCGCTGCACCAGGAGGAGCTGCGCCGCGCCGAGCAGTTGGCCACGGTCGGCGAACTAGCGGCGGGAGTGGCGCACGAGCTCAAGACGCCACTGCTCGGCATCAGCGGGGGCCTGCAGCTGCTGGGCCGGCGTCTGGACGCCGGTGACCTGGAGGGTCGGCGGCTGGTCGAGGAAACGCTGGCGCGCGTCGGCCGCATGGAGGATGCCGTCCAGCGGCTGCTGGCCTATGCACGGCCCACGCCGGCCCGGATCTCGCGCCTCGACCTCAACGCCGTCGTCGATCGCGCGCTCCAGCTCCTGGACCCGCGGGCCCGGTCCTCGGGGGTCGAGATTCGGCGCGCGCTCGCCGCGGACCTGCCCCCCGTGCCCGTGGACCCGGAGCAGATCGGGCAGGTCGTCGTCAACCTCGCACTGAACGGGATCGAGGCCATGGACGGCGGTGGCTGCCTCGAGGTCGCGACCCGCCGCGCTGACGGGAGCGTCGAGCTGAGCGTCGCCGACTCGGGACCGGGCATCGCCGCCGCTGAGCGCGAGCGCGTGTTCCGGCCCTTCCACACCACCAAGCACGCCGGGACCGGCCTCGGGCTCGCGATCGTGCGGCAGGTCGTCGAGCGGCACGGAGGCACGGTGAGGCTCACCGCCGCGCCAAGCGGCGGCGCCCAGTTCGTGATCACGCTGCCGCTCGACCCCGACGAACAGATTCAGGGAGATGCGCCGTGAGAATACGCCGACCCCGCATTCTGGTCGTGGACGACGAGGAGCTGCTCCGCCTCTGGCTCGGTGACCAGCTTCGGAAGGCGGGATACGAGGTGTTCGTCGCTGGCTCGCGCCAGGAGGCGCTGCGCCAGGCGGCCGCCGAGGGCCCTGCGGTGGTGTTGCTGGACCTGCGCCTCCCGGACGCCAAAGGGCTGGAGGCGCTGCACGAGCTGCAGCGGATCGACCGCGACATGGCGGTCATCATCATGACGGCCTACGGCGAGGTGGAGACGGCGGTCGAGGCCGTGCGAGCCGGCGCCTATCACTTCCTCCAGAAGCCGTTGGCGTTCGAGCAGCTCCTGCTGACGCTCGAGAAGGCTCTGGAGGCCTGGCGCCTGCGGCACCAGGTGGCGGGCCTGCGCGAGATGTACCGGTGGTCCTCGCGGACGGTCACCGTGATCGCGCGCTCGGCCGCGATGCAGCGCGTGCTGCAGTGGGTGGACAAGGTAGCCGCCGCCGATCCGGCGACGGTCCTGCTCCACGGCGAGACCGGCACCGGCAAGGACCTGATCGCGCGCGCCATCCACGACACCGGCTCGCGCCGCGAGGCGCCGTTCATTCGCGTGGCCTGCACGGCGATCCCGGACAACCTGTTCGAGTCGGAGCTGTTCGGGCACGAGCGCGGGGCCTACTCGGACGCGAAGGAGCGCAAGCGCGGACTGCTCGAGCTGGCCGACGGCGGCACCGTGCTGCTCGACGAGATCGGCGACGTCCCGCTCGCGGTTCAGGTAAAGCTGCTGTCGTTCCTGGAAACGCGGACCTTCCGGCGCCTTGGCGGACTCACGGACCTCGAGGTGGACGTGCGCATCATCACTGCTACCAACCGCGACCTCACCGCCGCCGTCGGCGACGCGTCGTTCCGCGCCGACCTGTTCTACCGCATCAACGTATTGCCGCAGCGCATGCCCGCGCTGCGCGAGCGCCGCGAGGACGTCGCCCCGCTTGCCGCCCACTTCCTGGAGAGCCTGGCGCGGGAGTTCCATCGCCCGTGCCAGCATCTGGCGCCGGAGAGCATCGGGTGTCTGGAGAGCTACCCGTGGCCCGGCAACGTCCGCGAGCTGCGCAACGTGATCGAGCGCGTCGTCCTGCTCGAGGACGCCGGGGAGATCGTGCCGGCTCAGTTGCCCGTCGAGGTGCAACTCGGAGGCTCGGCCGCAGTCGGCGAATCCGAGCGTGGCGGCACCATCGCGGCATTCCCGACCGAGGGCGTGGACCTCGAGGAGCTGGAGCGCACGCTGATCGCGCAGGCGCTGCGCAGCGCGGGAGGGAACAAGACCCGCGCGGCGCGCCTCCTGAGGCTCACCCGTGACACGCTGCGGTATCGCCTCGAGAAGTACGGCATAGGCTAGGCATCTGGGGCAAAAGCCCCGCGCGCACATCGGCATCTCACCCGCCCGGCTGCGCGCCGGGCGGCAGGACGTCCCGCAACTCCATACACAGTAACGAGAACGAGGCGCAACGCACCAGCGGCCCGTTTGGTGCTAAGGAATCACCCGGTGTCACCTGCGGGACGGCAGGGCTGCGGTCGTCGTTCCTGCGCCGTTGGACATCGAGTCAAGGAGGGGGCATGCGAAAGATGGTCATGTGGACGGCGATCGCCCTCAGCGGTATCGCCGCCCCGCCGCTGTTGGCGCAGGGACTCATCGTCAGCGGATACGCGTCCGAGGAGCTCGAGGTGAGCCTCACCAAGCCCAGGGCGAACACGTTCGACGCCCAGAACTTCAACCTGATCTTCCTGGGGCAGCTCGGCGGGGACGTGTTCGCGGCCGCCGAAATCGAGTACGAGCACGGGGGCGAGGAGATCGCGTTCGAGTACGGCTACCTGGCGTTTACCCGGTGGCCGTTCGCGAACATCGTCGCCGGGAAGTTCCTGGTCCCGTTCGGGCGCTTCAACGCGGACCTGCATCCGGCGTGGATCAACCGGGTTCCGGGGCGTCCGCTGCCGAACGACGCCATCCTGCCGGTGGGCTACGGCGACGTCGGTGTGATGGTGCGCGGCGCCGCCGCGGCCGGCGCCGCCGGGCGGTTCACGTACGACGTGTGGGGCGTGAACGGCCTGGCTGGCGATCCGGGGGCGGGCATACGCGGCATGCGGGACAACGTCGTGGACGTGGACAACAAGATCGCGCTTGGCGCGCGGCTGGGGTTCGTCGCCGCACTGGGCTTCGACGCGGGGGCGTCCCTGTACAACGGCGTCTACTGCGACAGCGCGTGCAGCGGGAGCGAGAACCTCAACCTCCGCATTCTCGGGTTGGACGCGAGCTACCGGCGCGGTCCGCTCGAGGTGCGGGGCGAGTGGATGTCGGCGCAGCAGGATACGGCCGCGACGGGCGACGTCACCAAGAGCGGTCTCTACGTTCAAGGGTCGTACGCGATCATGCCGACGGTCGAGCCAGCCGTGCGATTCTCCCAGGTGAGCTTCCCCGGCGTTGCCGACGACAGGCGGCGCATCAGCCTCGGCCTCAGCCTGTATCCGTCTGATGCGGCCGCGGTCCGGATCTTCTACAACATCAACAAGCACTTCGGCAGCGGCGTCACGGACCCGAAGGACGACAGTATCATCGTGCAGTTCACGGTCGGCTTCTAGGAGGCGCGCTCCATGAACAGGTCATCCTTGCACGCGGCCGGGCTGCTGGCCGCGGTGTCGGTCGCAGCGCTCCTCGTGCTGCCTCCCCGGCTGGCGGGCCAGCAGACCAGCGGCCCCGACGTGTGGGCGGCCAACTGCGGGAGCTGCCACCGCATCCGGGCCCTGAACGCCTACAGCGCGTCGCAGTGGAACTCGATCGCCACCCACATGGGCCTGGTGGCGCGCCTGACGGCGGCCGAAACGCGCGCGGTGCGCGAGTTCCTGGTGAGTTCGGCTCGGGCCCGGGAGGCGGCCGAGACGGCGCGCCAGCTGGCCCCGAACCTCGCGGGTGTTCCCGGCACCGCAACCATGGGCGGCGCCCAGGGCGCCGCGGCGATGAGCGCCCAGAGTGGGAGCGCCGGGCCGGTGACGGGGCGAGACATCTACCGTGCCAACTGTGCGGCGTGCCACGGCCCGGAGGGGCGCGGAAACGGGCCGGCCGCGGCGGCGTTGAACCCCCGCCCCACGGACTTTACCAACGCGGCACAGCGCCAGGCGGCTACGGACTCCGCAGTCGGTGACGTGATCCAGCATGGTCGCCGCGGCATGCCGGCGTACGGCCGGACGCTGACGCACGCGCAGGTCGACTCCCTGGTCGCGCACCTGAAGACGTTCCGGCGCTAGGCGCCAATCGCGAGGAGGGGTGGAGCCGTGTCGCGCCGGCTCGGAGCGGGAGGCACGCTCCTCGTGTGCCTCCTCGCATGCCGCGAGAATCCGCCGCCCCCGCCCGCGGGCGAGGCGGGGGTGGCCGCACGTCCCGGCGCACAGGCCGCGTTCTCTTCGGCTCTCGACTCCATCCCCTCGGTGGCGCAGCGGCCCTTGACCCCGCTGCAGCTGGAGGGGCAGGAAGCCTACAACGCGTTCTGCTGGACCTGTCACGGACTCTACGGCCACGGCGACGGTCCCGGTGCCAGGGGCTTCCCCGACCCCCTGCCTGACCTGGGCAGCGCCGTGGCGACCACTACACTCGAGGAACTCGTCGGCCGCCTGCAACCCGGGCGCGACGGGCCGGGGCGCCCTGACGAGTCTGTGTGGCATGGCCTCCCCCAGGAGCAGCTGCGGGCCGCGCTCGCGTACGTGAAGGGCTTCGCTCAGCCGGGAACTCCCGGCAACCCGGCCGCGGGCCGGCTTATCTATGCCATCTATTGCGTCCACTGTCACGGCGTGCGAGGTGCGGGCGACGGCCGGCTCGCGCAGGCGACGGCGCGGCGGCCGTCGGACCTGCGGGTGCTCGACCTCGAGGGGCGGATCAGTCACGTGTTCGGGAGTGTCCGCGCCGGGGGCGTCTCCCCGCACGGCCGGTACATGCCCAACTGGGGTGGGGCCCTCAGCGACGCGCAGATCTGGGACGTCGTCGCGTACCTGCGCGTCCTGCAGGCCGCGCGCTAGAC
>CAYHQJ010000075.1:0-10070 GCA_964358595.1 uncultured Gemmatimonadales bacterium | reverse complement strand
TGGGGGTGTGGCACCCTGAAGGCACCGGCGGGCCAGGCTTCGTGGTCGAGGCGTTCGGTGAGGAGGGCGGGCCGCTGCTGACGCCTGGTCCCGTGCTGCGGATGCCGGTCGGCACCACGGTGCGGGTGAGCGTGCGCAACCGGCTCGGCCGCGCGCTCGCCATGCGCGGGTTGAACGATCGGACGACGCCGGACACCGCTGCGGTGGACCTCCAGCCGGGCGAGCTGCGCGAGGTCGTCTTCACGGCGCGGCGGGCCGGGACCTACTACTACTGGGGACGCACCAGCGACGAGCGTCGCGGGCTCGGCGTGTTCGAGGACGGCCAGCTGCTCGGCGCCATGATCGTGTACGACGTGCCGCCTCCTTCCGAGGAGCGGCTGCTGGTCATTCAGCTCTGGGCGGATCGCAACGACTCACTCGAGGAGCGGCACACCTTCCTCGTGAATGGACTGTCGTGGCCGCACACGGAGCGACTCCAGGCCACGGTCGGCGAAGAGCTGCGCTGGCGCGTGATCAACGCCAGCGTGGCGCCCCACCCGATGCACCTGCACGGCTTCTACTTCCGGGTCGATGCGCGTGGCGGCGGCATGACCGATACGATCTACACGCCGGCGCAGGCGCGCCTCGCGGTGACGGAATTCCTGCGCCCCGGAGCGACGATGGCGCTGACGTGGCGTCCGTCACGCCCCGGCAACTGGCTGTTCCACTGCCATTTCATCCGGCACATCGAGGGCTCGCAGCATCAGGGCGAGCCTCACGTGGAGTACGCGCACAATCACGCGCTGGGTGGGATGGCCGGGTTGGTCACCGGTATCGAGGTCCGGCCGCGGCCTCAGGATGCCGTCGAGGCCACGGCGGAACCGGTGCGGCGGCTGCGGCTGTTCGCCAACGAGCGAGCGCGCCACTTCGGGGATCGGCCTGGATACGGGTTCGTGCTGCAGGATGGCGCGCAGCCGCCCACCGACTCGATCCGAATTCCCGGCACTCCCATCGTCCTGCGCCGCGACGAGCCGGTCGCGATCACCGTCGTGAATCGGACCCGCGTGGGCATGTCGGTGCACTGGCATGGCATCGAGCTGATCAGTCTCTATGACGGCGTGCCCGGCTGGAGCGGGGATCCTCGGCGCATCGCGCCGTTGATCGCGCCCGGCGACTCGTTCACGGTCAACTTCACGCCGGACCGCGCCGGCACCTTCATGTACCACACGCACGCGGACGAGGCTGAGCAGCTGGCGTCGGGCCTGTACGGCCCGCTCGTCGTGCTGGGTCCGGGTGAAGAGTGGGATGCGGAGCACGACCGGATTCTCCTGATGGGCTGGGGCGGTCCCGGCCCGGAGGCGCCGCCGTTCCTCAACGGCGCCGTCAGCCCGGCTCCCATGCGGCTGCGCGTCGGTGGAAGCTATCGGCTGCGGTTCATCAACATCACGCCGAGCAACAACCAGCGGATCCGGATGGTCGAGGGATCGGGGGGCCCGGCGGCGCATCTGACAACGTGGCGCCGTTACGCCAAGGACGGCGCGCTGGCGCCACCCCACCAGGCGGTCGATGTCCCGGCCGACCAGGAGGTCGGCGCCGGCGAAACTTACGACTTCACGTTCCAGCGCGGTTCCGCGGGCCGGTACACGATCGAGATCGCCACCTTCATCAGGGGGCGGCCGCCGGTCGTGATGCAGGTGCCGGTGACCGTCGAGCCCGGATCCGAGTGAACCGCGCCGGACGGGTGGATGGGAATCCGGACGGACGGCAGGCGGCTTGACGTGCGCGTCGCGCTCGCCGTTGCTCTGCTGGCAATCTGGCCGTCCGACGGTCTCCTCGCGCAGTGCCCCGACGGCACGCCGCCGCCGTGCACGCGCGTGGCGCTCGCCGCGCCGGCGCCGGGCGCGAACAGCGTCGGCGTGATGCTGTTCAACAACCTCACCCGCGACACGGCCTACGCCTATCTCGCCGACGGCCTCGCCTCCGAGATCGCCACTAGCCTGGCGCGCGTCCCGCGTCTTGAGGTGCGCAGTCCCGGCGCGGTGCGCAGCGCGCAGCGCGGGGTGGAGCCCGATCCGCGCACCATCGGCCGACGGCTGAACGTGCGGTACGTGGTCGAGGGCGACTTCCAGCGGGGCGGGGACCGGATCCGGGTCTCGGTGCGGCTGGTCGCCGTGCCGAGCGGCACGCAGCGCTGGAGCGAAGCCTACACACGGCCGGTGACGGATCTGCTCGCGGTGCAGGAGGAGATCGCCAGTGCTGTCGCCACGGCGATAGCCGGGCAGCTGCTGCCCCAGGAGCGGACCGTGCTGGCGGTGCGCCCGACCCGCAATCCCGAGGCGTACGACCACTTCCTGCGCGGCAACTTCCAGCTGGCGCGCCGCTCGCCGAGCGGCGTGGCGCGTGCCATCGACGAGTACACGGCCGCGGTCAGGCTGGACCCGTCCTTCGCGCAGGCAGACGCGCGGGTCGCTCTCGGCTACGCGCTCTACCTCGACTGGGGCTGGGATTTCCCCGGTGTCCCGCGCGACAGCCAGCTGGCGCGCGGTGTTCGCGCGGCGGACCGGGCGCTCGCCCTCGATTCGTCGTCGGGCGACGGCTGGATGGCCCGGGGCTACCTGCTGAGCTTCCGCAGCCCGCGCACTCTCGAGGGCGTCATCGAAGCGCTGGAGCGCGCGACCTCGCTGGATCCGCGCAACGCCGAGGCCTGGCACCAGTACAGTTCCTGGATCGTGGTCTTCGGCAGGCTCGACGAGTCCATCACGGCGTCACGGCGCGCGCTGGCGCTGGAACCGGGCCGGGCGGTCACTTTCCTGAACCTCGGCCAGGTGCACGAGATGCGCCATCGTGATGCGGAGGCGCGGCAATCCTACGACAGCGCCATCGTCGCCGATCCCGAGTTCTATGCCGCCTATTCCTTCCGCACGTTTGTCCGCCTCCGCGCCGGCGATGTCGCCGGCGCCCGCTCGGATGCGGAAGCGGCGATGCGACTCAGCCCGCACGGCGAGCAGTACTACGGCCTGGCGCCGCTGGCGGCGGTTGCCGCGTTCGGGGGCGACACCGTGGAGGCTCGCCGGTTGATGGATCGGGCGCTCGCGCCCTTCGGCAGCCGCACGCCGGGCCCGCTGGTGGGCCAGATGATTGGGCTTGGCCTCGTCTCCGCCGGCCAGTTGCGTCAGGCAGTGGACGTGCTGGAGCGGACCGCGCCTCAGGGAGGCGTGCTGTGGTACTCGCTGCAGCTTCCTGCGCTCGACCCGCTACGGTCCGACCCGCGGTTCCAGCGCCTGATGGAAGCGAGCCGGCCGCCGGGGGCCAGATGAGGCGCGAGATCGCAGTAGGACGGGGGCACGGAGGCGGGGCGATGAGCGCGCTGCTCCTTGGCGTCTGTGGCGTCTTGGCGTCTGCACGCTGGGCCGCAGCCCAGTGCCCCGACGGCACGCCGCCGCCGTGCGCTCGCGCGACGGCCGCCGCGCCCGCGGCGAACAGCGTCGCGGTGCTGTACTTCGACAACCTGTCGCGCGACTCCGCGGACACCTACCTGGTGGACGGGCTGACCGAGCAGATCATCGAGCGCCTCGGGCAGCTGGGCCGCCTGACCGTGAAGTCGAAGTACGCCGTGCGGCGCTACCGGGGCGCCAGCGCCGACCCGCGCGACGTCGGCCGCGCGCTCCAGGTAGCCTACATCGGCGGCGGCAGCGTGCGCCGCGCGGGGGGCCGCCACCGGCGACCGCGTCTGGGGCGAGTCCTACGTCCGTGGGGAGGCGGACGCGCTGGCGATCGTGGAGGAGGGGGCGAGCGCGGTCGCCACGGCGATCGCCGGGCGCCTGCTGCCGGCCGAGCGGCAGCGGCTGGCATCGCGGGCGACCGACAATCCCGCTGCGCACGATCACCTGCTGCGCGGCAACTACCTGGTCGCCCGCCGGACCCCCGAGGCGGTGAGGGGCGCCATCGCGGAATTCGAGGCCGCGGCGCGCACCGACCCGCGGCTCACGACGGCGCTCGCCTCGGCGGCGTTCGCGTACGGGATCTACCTGTCGTGGGAATGGCCGTGGCCCGGACTCACGCGCGACAGCGTGCTGGCGCGCGGGAACCGGGCCCTGGCGCCAGCCCTGGCGCGCGATCCGCCCGAACCGATCGCACTGGAAACCGCCTGCATGCTGCGACTGGCTGCGGACCGCGATGCGGTGGAGGGCGCGCGGTGCGTGCAGTCAGTCGTCGCCCGTCATCCGCGCAACGCCGAGCTGCAGCACGGCCTGGGCTGGAACCTGTTGAATGCCGGACAGGATTCCGCGGCCGCGGAGGCATTCCGCCGGGCGCTCGCGCTGGAGCCCGCGCGCGCTATCACGCTGGAGACGTGGGGACGCATGCTGGTGCGCAGCCGCCACTTCGCCGAGGCCGGGCGGCTGCTCGACAGCGCGATCGCTGTGGACCCCGACTTCCCTGCCGCCTACCACGGTCGGGCCCGCGTCCGCCTTGCCACCGGCGACATCGCCGGGGCCATCGCCGACGCCGAGCGCGCCGACCGGCTCACCCCGTCCCGCCCGAGTTTCCTGCTGACCGTCGCGCTGGCCCGCCGGGACACGGCGCAGGCGGCGGCGGCGCTGCGGCGCGCACTGGCCGCGGCCGACACGGCGCACCTGCGCTCGACGCACGGCGGCACGGGCCTCGCGGCTGCGTTGCTCGCGCTGGGTCGCCGTGACGAGGCGATCGCCGCGCTCGAGGCCTTCCAGTTCCGTGATTACGAGCTGTACGTCCAGCTCAAGAACCCGGAGTTCGACGCGCTGCGCGACGATTCGCGCTTCCAGCACCTCTTTGAGGCGGCCAGACCGGCGGTCGCGCCGGTATGGACGGTGCCGAGGTGACCGTGGGCACCACTGCACCACCGCACCGCGGGTTGGTGGCCTTGGTGCGCACGCTGTTCTTGTGCGGCTGCGCGGTCCTGCTCGCCGCGCCCGCCCCAGCGCAGTGCCCCGACGGCACGCCGCCACCGTGCCGCGGTGCGCGTACGGCCGCCGCGCCCGCGGCGAACAGCGTCGCGGTGCTCTACTTCGACAACCTCTCCCGCGACACCGCTGACGCCTTCCTCGCCGAGGGTCTTACCGAGGAGATCATCACCCGGCTCCAGCAGGTGCGCCGGCTGGCGGTCGCCTCGCGCTATGCATCGCAGCGTGTGCGCGGGCAGCGCGAGACACCGGCCACACTGGGCCGCCTGCTGCACGCGCGGTTTCTGGTGGGCGGCTCGATGCAGCGGGTTGCCGGGCGGCTCGTGGTCCGCGTTGAGCTCCTGCGCGCCGACCGCGAGCAGGGTGTGTGGGCCGAGCGCTACGACCGCACCGGCGACGACCTCCTCACGCTCGTGGATGACATCGCCCGCGCGGTGGCCACGGCCGTGGCCGGAGAGTTGCTTCCGGGCGAGCAGACCAGCCTCGCACGCCGGCCGACGCGCAACAACGAGGCGTATCGGCTCTACCTGAGTGCGAGTGTCCTGATCAGGCGCCGCACCGAGGCCGACACCCGCTCCGCCTTGGCGTCACTGGCCGAGGCGGTCCGTCTCGATCCGGACTTCGCCGCAGCCTGGGGGCGTATCGGCTTCGCCCGAGCCCAGCAAGCCTCGTTCGGATTCGAGCAAGGAGCACCTCGCGATTCGCTATACGACCTTGCGGTCCACGCGGCGTCGCGCGCGCTGCGATTGGATTCGGCCGCGGCAAACGCCTGGGTTGCGGTGGGATACGTGGCGATCCGCCGCGGCGACTTCGCCGGCGCACGTTCGGCGCTCGATCGGGCGCTGCGGCTCGACTCGCTGAACGCTGAGACCCTGGCCTGGCAGGGCGTGTTGTACGGCCCGCTCATCGGGCTCAACGAGACGCGCCTCGCCACCACCTGGTTCCGCAGAGCCGCGGCCCTGGACCCGACCGACCGAAACATCTGGCGCAACCTGAGCGTGATCGCCGCCGGAGCACTTCAGCTGCGCGCCGCGGAAGCGCTGACCGACACTGCGTTGACATTCGGCCGGTGGAGCCTGGCGCTGGTGCAACGCGCGTCGGTGCGGTACGCCCTTGGGGATGGCGCCGGCGCGCTGGCGGATATCGCCGAGGCCGAGCGACTGGACCCGCTCGGCGTCGCGGCGGCGGGGCTCGGCGGAGGCGTGGCCCAGCCCGAGTTGCGCGCCCTGTGCGGCGTCCTGCTCGGCGACAGCACACCGGCTCGGACCATGCTTGCGAGCCTGCGTGCGCAGGCCGACAGCGGACGGCCCGACTACGCCGCGATCGCGCGCTTCTCCATGGCGCTAGGGATGCGAAACGATGCGCTACGGGCGCTGGAAGAACTGCGCGCCACACCGGACTCTCTGGAAGCCCGATGCTCGCCCACGGCCACGTGCTCCGTCAGCCTGCGGACGTGGCGCCTGCTCCACGACCCCATCTTTGCGCCCCTGCGAGGCGACCGGCGTTACCAGCGTCTGCTGCAGGAGACACGGCCGCGGGTCCCGTGGCTGGACAGCGCCGAAGGATCGAACCGGTGAGGCGCGCCCCGCTGCTGCTGTGCCTCTGCCTCCCGCTGCTGGCGAGGGCCGCTCTCGCCCAGTGCCCCGACGGCACGCCGCCGCCGTGCCGGGGCACGCGGGCCGTCGCGGCGCCATCGCCGAACAGCGTTGCCGTGCTCTACTTCGACAACCGGTCGCGGGACTCGAACGACCTCTACCTCGCCGATGGTCTCACCGAGGAGATCATCACCCGGCTCTCGGGGATCGAGCGCCTCACGGTCCGCAGCCGGCACCTGGTGCGGCGCTACCGCGGCGCCGCGCTCGAGGACCCGGCGGCAGTGGGCCGCGCGCTGAACGTGTCGTACCTCGTGAGCGGCAGCGTCCGGCGCGCGGGGGGCCGGCTGCGGGTGAGCGCCGAGCTGGTTCGCGCCTCGGGGGGCGCGCAGGTGTGGGGCCGGCAGTTCGATCAGGCGGGCGACGACGTCTTTGCCATCCAGGAAGCGGTGGCGAGCGAGGTCGCGACCGGCATCGTCGGCCGGCTGCTCCCGAACGAGGTGCGGACCCTTGCGGTCAGACCGACCGCCAGCCCGGCGGCCTATGAGGCGTTCCTGCGCGGCAACTTCCACGTCGCGCGGCGCGACTCGGCCGGCCTGGTGCGAGCCCTCCAGGAGTACGAGGCCGCACTGCGCGCCGATCCCGCGTACACCGACGCCCTGTCGCGGGTCGCGATGACGCATGGGATCGCGCACGGGAACGGGCTCGATCTCGGGCTCCCGGCTGACACCCTGGCCGCGCGCGCCATGCGGAACGCCAGCGAGGCGGTGCGCCGCGCGCCGAACTCCTCCGACGCCTGGCTGGCCATGGGGCTGGCCCGCCTGGCGGCCCAAGCGCGCACCCTGGCCGGCGTGCGGGAAGCCCTGGAGCGCGCCATCGCGCTCGATCCCACCAGTGCCGAGCCCCATCACCTGCTCGGCTTCGCCCTGGCCCTGCTCGGCCAGGACAGTGCCGGGCTCGAGCAGGACCGGCAGGCGCTGGCCATCGAGCCGGCGCGCCCCGTGACGCTCATGCACTTTGCGCAGAACGCGATCAGGGAGGGGCGCTACGCCGAGGCCCGGCGCTGGGTGGATAGCGCCCTGGTCTTCGACCGCGAGTTCTTTTCGGCGCGCTGGTTGCGGGTGCCGCTGTTGGTGCTTGGCGGTGACACGTCCCAGGCGCGTGCTGAAGTGGCGCGCTGGCGGGATCTGCCGCCGCTGCGCAGCGTCGCCGCGTTGGCGGAGCAGGCGCTCGCGCTGGCGGGGCTCGATTCGGCGGCGGCGCGCCAGTTGCGGGCCGGGATGCGCGGCACGATTCCGCCCGCTCTGCCGGCAGCTCAGGCCGCGTATGGCGCGATGCTGCTGATGATCGCGTCTCAGGATCCGGGGATCGTTGTGGACATGCTCGAGGCCGCGAGGCCCCGCGGGAGATTTCTGCGCTATCTCATGGCGGCGGTGATGTTCGATCCGATCCGGGGGGATCCACGATTCCAGCGGCTGTTCCAGGAAGCGTCTCCGTGAGCGCGCACTCCCTCCGTCTCGCGCTGCTTTTCCTGGCCGTCTGAGCGTCCCCTCCAGGCGACGAAGGGTCGATTCGCGTCGCGCCTACGCCTGCAACACGCGGACGCCGTATCGCCCCAGCGCCCGGTCCCGCGTCACGAGCGTCAGCCGCTCGGCCCTGGCCTGCGCGACCAGCATGCGGTCGAACGGGTCCCGGTGGTGCGGCGGAAGCCGGGCCAGCGCCTCGGCGTGCGCCAGCCGGACGGGCAGCTCCTCGAACCCCGACTCGGCCGCCGCCGCGGCCACCGTGCGCCGCGGATGCAGCCGGCCGAGCGCGGCCTTGATCGCGATCTCCCACCCGGTCACCGCGCTGACGTAGACCTGGTCCGCCTCGCGGATGGCGCGGTCCGCCTCCGGCCGCAGCTCGGCGCCCTCGTCCCACCAGATCAGCACGTGGGTATCGAGCAGCAGCCTCACGAGTCGAACGCGTCGAGCAGGCCTTCCGGCAGCGGCGCATCGAAGTCCTTCCCCACGTGCCACGTGCCGCGGCCCTGGCCCGGGCGGCGCAGGGGATGCACGTTCTCGAGCGGCACCAGCAGCGCCTTGGGCTTCCCGCGCTTGGCGATGACGATCTCCTCCCCGCCGGCGGCGCGTTCCACCAGCTCTGAGAGGTTGGTCTTGGCGTCGTACAGCGCGACCGTCTCGCGGATGGACGGGGTGCGGCGGCGTGTCATGAATCCCTCCCTGCCGTGAAGCTAGCCAGTTTGACCAAATTGGTCAATACAAGTCCCCTGCGGGATCGCGGGTAGTGCCTCGAGGCACTACCGGATCGCGCCGGGATTGGCGCCGCGGCGCGCCGAGTGGCATCTTCGGGGCTCACTTGAGGGACCCCCTGACCCAGCTGGCCGCCTCCCTGGCGGATCGCTACCGCATCGAGCGCGAGCTCGGCGCCGGCGGCATGGTCACCGTGTACCTTGCCGAGGGCCTCTCTCGACCAGCACTCGGTTGACTCGACATATCCTATTGGATATAATGCGACATGAATGCTGTTCGCCTCCTAAGAGAAAGGGCTGCCGTGACCCAGACCGCCTTGGCGCTGGCCGGAGGCACGTCCCAGCCCGCGATCGCGGCCTACGAGGCGGGCCGGAAGAGCCCCACTGTGAGTACCGTGCGGAGGCTGGCGCGGGCGGTCGGACTCGAGGCGGCCGTGGAGTACTTCCCCCCGATGACGAGGGAAGATCGGCGGTCCCTCATCCTGCATCGCATGATCGCGGCCCGGCTGCGTGCAGACCCCGATCGCGTCCTGCCCCGGGCCCGAGAATGCCTCGAGCGGATGATCGTGCGTGCCGGTGGGGCGTCCCAGCCCCTACGGGAGTGGGGTGTCCTTCTGGACCGGCCGCTGGAAGCGCTGCTGCCGCTCCTGACCGACCCCGACCCTTGGGTGAGGGAACTCCGCCATGTCACGCCGTTCGCCGGTGTGCTGTCGGCCGGGGAGCGCGCCGAAGTGTATCGCTCGTTCGCGGACGACGAGCGGAGGGCCTCGTGAGGCGCGAGGAGTTCGAGCATGCGATCCGGGCCGCCGGTGCGGTCCTCGACGTACGCGAATTGCTGGTGATCGGAAGCCAGGCGCTGCACGCGAGCGTCGCGGGCGAGCTGCCGCCGGAGGCGTCTCGCTCCGTCGAGGTGGACGTGGCCGCCCTGCGCGACGACGTGGAAGGCCGGATGGCCGACCTGATCGACGGATCGATCGGTGAGGCGTCGATGTTCCACGCGACGTTCGGCTATTACGTCCAGGGTGTCGTCGAGACGACGGCGGTACTGCCGGCAGGGTGGCGCGAGCGACTGGTTCGCTTCGAGACGCCCGGAACGAATGGCGTCGTTGCCTGGTGCCTGGAGCCGCACGACCTCTGGGTCGCCAAGGCGATCGCCGGTCGTCCCAAGGATCTGGCGTTCTGCCGAGCACTGCTCGACCGTACCCTCGTGATCGGCGAGCGGCTGCGCGAGCGGCTCGCGCAGGTGGACGCACTTGACGCGCGGGTCAGAGCCGCCGTGGCGGCGAGGATTCCCGCCCAATGAACGAC
>CAYHQJ010000074.1:0-10091 GCA_964358595.1 uncultured Gemmatimonadales bacterium | reverse complement strand
CTCCCCGGCGCCAGCGCGGGCTGGTGCAACCCGCTCCAGCTGGATCCCGCGGCGCGCGCCGCGGGGCGCGCGATCTACGCGCAGCACTGCGCGGGCTGTCACGGCGAGCAGGGCAGGGGCGACGGCCCGGGCGCCGGCGCCGCCGACCCCGGCCCTTACGACTTCGCCCGCCCGGAGTTCGCGGGGATGCGCGAGCCGCCGGGGCTCGCGGTGCTCTACGCGATCGTGACGCGCGGAATCGACGGAACCACGATGCGGGCCTTCGGCGAAACGCTGGGCCCCTGGGAGCGCCTCGCCGTGCTCGCCTACATCGCGGAGCTCCCGGGGCCAGAAGCGGTGCGCGCGAGCCGGACGTGGGCTGACACGCTGCGGCTTCGGCGCCGTAACTGAAGTCTGACCGCTGACGGACCGACTGCGCCCACTGCGCCCACTGCGCCCACTGCGCCCACTGCGCCCACTGCCGGCTGATTACCTCGTGATCGCCACCAGCATGACGGTCCTTTCGTAAGCGGTAGCGACGCCATGCGGGACACCGGCTGGCGCGCACACCAGATCCCCCGCCGCCACGTCCCGTGTCTCGTCTCCCACCACCACGCTCGCCCGCCCGCTCAGGAGGAGGTAGAATTTGTCTGCGCCCTCGTGGGCGTGGATCTTCTGCGCCTGCCCGGGCTCGAAGCAGTTGAGTCCCACCAGCAGCCGCGGGGTCGTGAAGCAGTCAAGCTTCTGCATCTTCTCGGACGCGAACACCGCCCGGGTCGCCACCGCGGGGACGAAGCTCATGCAGGACTCCTGGCTGGATACCGACGCACCACTTGTCGAACGGAACGCACCCATGGACGATACCCGCACCGAGCGCGACCCCCTGGGCGAGCTCGAGGTCCCAGCGTCCGCGCTCTACGGCGTGCAGACCGAGCGCGCGCGGTTGAACTTCCCCATCTCTGGCCTCCGGCCGCTGGCCGGCTTCGTGGACGCCGTCATCTGGATCAAGAAGGCCGCGGCCCAGACGCACCGGGAGACCGGCCGGCTCGACGCCAAGGTCGCCGACGCCATCATCCGAGCCGCCGACGAGGTGCTCGGCGGGCAGCACCGCGACCAGTTCGTCGTGGATGTCTATCAGGCGGGCGCCGGCACGTCGCACAATATGAACTGCAACGAAGTGCTGGCCAACCGCGCCAACGAGCTGCTCGGCGGGAAGCGCGGCGAGTACCGGCCCGTGCACCCCAACGATCACGTCAACATGGCGCAGAGCACCAACGACGTGATCCCGACGGCGATCCGGCTCGCCGCGCTCTCGCGTCTTGCGCCGCTCCTGGCGGCCCTCGAGGGTCTCGCCGCGGCGTTCCTGGCCAAGGGGAAGGCCTTCGACCACATCATGAAATCGGGCCGGACCCACCTCCAGGACGCGACACCGATCCGCCTCGGCCAGGAGTTCACCGCGTACGGGCATACCGTGGCGCGCAATCGCAGGCGCCTCGAGCGCGCGGCCGACGACCTGCGCGAGCTCGGCATCGGCGGCACGGCGGTCGGCACCGGGCTCAACGCCGAGCCCCAGTATCCGGAACTCATGGTGAAGTACCTGAAGCAGAACGCCGGCCTCGAGCTGCGCGCCGGCGAGGACCGCGTGCAGCTCATGCAGTCCATGGGCGACGTCGCGGCGTTCTCGGGCGCGCTGCGCGCGTTCGCCGTGGACCTGAACAAGATCGCCAACGACCTCAGGCTCCTCGCCTCCGGCCCGCGCACCGGCTTCGCCGAGATCGTGCTGCCCGCCGTGCAACCCGGCTCGAGCATCATGCCGGGCAAGGTGAACCCGAGCATCGCCGAGATGGTCAACCAGGTCTGCTACCAGGTGATGGGGAACGACCAGACCGTGGCGCTCGCGGCCGAGGCGGGCCAGCTCGAGCTGAACGTCATGATGCCGGTCATCGCGCACAACCTGGTGTTCGCGATGGAGATCCTGACGAGCGCTGTCACGGTGCTCACCACGCGCTGCGTGGCGGGGATCGAGGCGGATGAGCGGATGTGCGCGCACTGGCTCGAGCGCAGCCCGGCGATCGTCACCGCCCTCGCGCCGAAGATCGGCTACGCCGAGGCCGCGAAGCTCGCCAAGGAATCGCTCGCCAAGAACGTGACGGTGCGCCAGCTGGTCGAGGAGAAGGGCCTGCTCAAGGGCAAGGAGCTCGAGGAGGTGCTCGACTACAGGAAGATGACCGAGCTCGGGGTGCCCGGTGGCGGAATCGGCGGCGGCTGAGGCCGATACCAGCGAGGGCGCGCCGAAGTGGCGCGCCCTCGCTCTCCGGCGCGGCGTGAGCAGTTACCGCACGACCCGCAGGCAGCCCAGACCCAGCCGATACTCCCCGGCCCGCACCTCCTGACGGTACAAGTCGGACACATCGGTGATCGTCGTCGCCCACCAGCCCGTGTTGAGCGCCTCGCTCCGGTTGCGCGGCCCGCGATAGGTTTCGCCCTCCATGGCGTTCAGGCAGAAGACCTGCTTGCCGACCGTCCAGTCTTCCCGGGTCGCCTGACGGCTGCGCCAGTAGTACCGCGTCCAGACTCGCTGTCCGATGGTGTAGCTCGCGCCGGCGCCCACCACCAGGAACTGCGCTTCGCCGCGCGAGGTCTCGGTCGGGCCGACCACCATCCGGCCGACGGCCACGTAGTGGAAGTCATGGCCCAGCTCGTCCGGCGAGATGAAGTACTCCGCCGAGTCCAGGAAGTGGGCGTCATAGACCGCCTGGGCGGGCGGCAGACCCGCGCGGTCTGCCGTGCCGCTCGCGCTGACGCGCAGGCAGTCGAGTCCCAGCCGGTATTCGCCTGCCCGCACCTCCTGCCGATACAAGTCGGACACGTCCGTGATCACAGTCATCCACCAGCCGGTGTTCAACGCCTCGTTCCGATCCCGCGGCGAGCGATACACGTCGTTCTCCGTGGCGTTGAGGCAGAACACCGTCGTGCCGAGCGCAGCCTCCTGGGCGGTCGCCGGGCGCGTGCGCCAGACCCAGCGCGTCCAGACGCGCTGGCCGGTCGTGTAGCTCGCGCCGCCGCCGACCACGAGGTACTGGCCCTCGTTGCGCGTGGCCGGCGAGGGCGGCGTCAACACGCGACCGACCGCCAGGTACTGCATTGCGCCGGACATGGAGTCGGGGGCGATGAACACCTCAGTCGAGTCGAGATAGTGACGGTCGTACGTCGGCCGCTGGGCAGACGCGCCGCCGGCACAGAGGGCCGTCAGGGCCGCTGCGCCGAACAGGATGCGGTGTACCACGGGGAACCTCGGGTGAAGGGAGAGCCGCGCCAACGCGTCAATAATCGGAGCCCTCCCCGGGACCGTCAAGGCGGCGGCTCGCGCCCCCATGCCGGCACGAACAGCGGCTCCCCGAAGCGCGCGACTCCGTACGACGCGATGAGGTCCTGCACCTCGGCCGAGCTGACGAAGTCGGCGAAGGCGCGGGCCCCCGCGGCGTTCACGCGGGGCCGGCCGGCCGGGTTCACCGCGATCACGTGATAGACGTTGAGCAACGCCGGCTCGGCGCCCCGCAGCGCCACG
Organism: uncultured Gemmatimonadales bacterium; assembly: GCA_964358595.1. Taxonomy (GTDB): domain Bacteria; phylum Gemmatimonadota; class Gemmatimonadetes; order Gemmatimonadales; family JACORV01; genus CAYHQJ01. The sequence continues at coordinate 6,544 of CAYHQJ010000074.1, read as the reverse complement.
AGGTCCACGCGACGCTGCAGCGCGCCGAGGGTCGCGCGGTCGGTGAGCGCGTAGCCGCGGCGTTCGTCCGCGACGAGCAGCGATGCCGACATGCCTTGTCCAGTTTCCAGGTAACCCGGCCAGTGCGGTCGGCCACCGGCGTCGCGCCACAGCGCGAGCTCGCGCTGGTGCGTGCCCGACGAGTCGCCGCGCGAGACGAAGACCCCGCCCGAGCGCGCGATGCGCCCGAGCGCTTCGGCGGCGCTCGCGGCCTGCCGAACCCCGGCGGGATCCTCGGGCGGGCCCGCGATGGTGAAGTAGTTCGAGGCGACGACGAGCCGCCGCCTCCCGTGGCCTGCGCCCATGAACGCCGCTTCGGCCGCGGGCGAGTGCGCGAGGATCACGTCCGCGTCGCCGCGTTCCCCCATCCGCAGCGCCTGGCCCGATCCCACCGCCACCGTGCGCAGGGTGTACCCGGTGCGCCGCCTGAACAGTGGGCCGAGGGAGTCCAGCAGACCCGTGTCGTACAGCGAGGTCGTCGTGGCGAGAACCACTTCGCCACGGCCGCGCTCCGGCTCCTGGGCGGTGGCCACGCCGGTCGCGGCGGCCACGCCGAGGGCCGCCGCCAACACGCGCAAGTGCCTGTGGGCGTTCATGATGAGTTCTTCATTCCGACATCAGAACAAACTTAAGTAAATCACTTGACATTTGGGGGTGCCGGTGGGCAATTAGCTCCGGAGGAGACATGCGCGTTACAACCTGGGCTGAATACGGTCTGATCGTCAGCGTCCACCTCGCCGGGCGCGCGGGTGAAGGCCCCGTGGCGGCGCGCGAGATGGCGGAAAAGGAACACCTTCCCGCGGACTATGTCGAGCAGATTCTGCTCAGGCTCCGCCGCGCGGGCATCGTGAACTCGGTGCGCGGCGCACGCGGGGGGTACTATCTGTCCCGGCCTGCCACGGACGTGACGGTCAAGGATGTGCTCGACGCGTCCGAACACGGTACGTTCGAGGTCAACTGCGAGCGCCATTCGGTGGAGCTGGACCGGTGCGCCCCGGGGCACCAGTGCGCGATCCGCCCGGTCTGGCTGATCCTCCACAAGCGGATCGACGAGGTGCTCGGTGCGATTCGCCTCTCCGACTTGCTCCACGAGGAGCGCGAGGTGCGCGTGCTGGTAGGCCTCGAGCCCGGCGCGGTGTAGGCGGCCATAGCGACGATTCCCGGACTGACGACGCCGTCGGTGCCCGGGCTCCCCGCGCTCACGCCGGAGGAGCTCCGACGCTATGCGCGCCATCTCATCCTTCCGCAGGTCGGCCCCGATGGCCAGCGCAGGCTCAAGGCCGCGCGGGTGCTGCTCGTCGGCGTCGGCGGCCTCGGCTCGCCGGCGGCGCTGTACCTCGCCGCCGCCGGGGTCGGCACCCTCGGCTTGGTGGACCACGACGTCGTGGACGCGTCGAACCTGCAGCGGCAGGTGCTCCACGGCACGAAGGACGTCGGGCGCTCCAAGCTCGCCTCCGCCGCCGCCCGCATCGCGGACCTGAACCCGGGTGTCGCGGTCGAGCGGCACGAGGCGCGCTTGACGAGCGCGAACGCGCTCGCCGTCCTCGAGGGCTACGACGTCGTCGTGGACGGCAGCGACAACTTCCCGACCCGCTATCTCGTCAACGACGCGTGCGTGCTCCTCGGCAAGCCGGACGTCTACGGGAGCATCTTCCGCTTCGAGGGACAGGCGTCGGTGTTCTGGGCGCAGCGCGGCCCGTGCTACCGGTGCCTCTACCGCGACCCGCCACCGCCCGAGCTGGTGCCGTCGTGCGAAGACGCCGGGGTCCTCGGCGTGCTGCCCGGGATCATCGGTTCCATCCAGGCGATGGAGGCGCTCAAGCTGCTGTTGGGCGCGGGCGAGACGCTCGTCGGCCGGCTGCTGCTGTTCGACGCGATGAAGATGGCGTTCCGCGAGCTGGCGCTCGAGCGGGATCCCGCGTGCCCCGCGTGCGGCGCGCACCCGACGCTCGACGGGCTCATTGACTACGACGCGTTCTGCGGCGCCCGGCCCGCGGCGCCGGCGCGAGAGGAGCCCGCACCGATGGAGTTGACGGTCCACGAGCTGAAGGAAGGGCTCGATCAGGCCAGGAAGCTCGTCCTGCTGGACGTGCGCGAGCAGTGGGAGTTCGACGTCTGTCACGTGGCGGGGAGCCGGCTCGTGCCGCTCGGCAGCCTCGTGGAGAACGCGGCGACGCTGGATGCCGACGCGGAGTACGTCACCATCTGTCACACGGGGCGGCGCTCGCTCCAGGCCGCGCTGTTCCTGAAGTCGCAGGGGATCGAGACGGTGCGGAGCCTCAGGGGCGGGGTCGAAGCGTGGGCCGTCAACGTCGACCCGACGATGGCGAGGTACTGAGTGCCGAAGGTGGGACTCGAACCCACACGGGCTTGCGCCCACTGCGCCCTGAACGCAGCGCGTCTACCAATTCCACCACTTCGGCGCGGGGGGAATAATACGGTGGAGCGGTGAAGAGTTGAAGCGTTGAACGGATTCGGCGCTGTGCGACGTGCAGCTCTCGACTTCCCCCGCCCGACCGCTCGTCTTGCCCACGCGGAACCCCAGTTCTATCTTCGGGTTACGACACTCGTGAGTTCCGCACGTCAGCCAGCCGCAGGGGCCCGGGCCGCACGGCCCGAACGGCCGATCCGGGCGATCGCCCGTAACCCGCGCGCCCGCCACGATTACGAGATCCTCGAGCGGTGGGAAGCCGGCCTCGTGCTCTCGGGCACCGAGGTCAAGGCGCTGCGTGAGGGACGCGCGAGCCTCGTCGGCGCGTTCGGGCGCGTGCGCCGCGGCGAGGTCTGGCTCGAAGGGCTCAACATCCCGCCGTACGACGCCGGCAACCGGTTCAACCACGATCCGCTGCGCTCACGCAAGCTGCTCATGCATCGGCGCGAGATCCGCCGCCTGATCGGCGCCGTGGAGCTGAAGGGGCTCACCCTGGTGCCGCTCGAGCTGTACTTCCGCGGCCCGCACGCCAAGATCGAGATCGCGCTCGGGCGGGGCAAGAAGCAGCACGACCGGCGCGAGGACCTCAAGCGGCGCGACGCCGAGCGCGAGATGGCGCGCGCGGTGCGGCGGCGGTGAGCCGGATTATTCTCTGTCTTGCGTTCGCGGCGTCGGCCGCGCCCCCGCCGGTCGTGACCGTCGTCTCGCCGCGCGGCGAGCGCCGCGTGCCGGTGAGCCTCGAGCGTGGCTATCCCGCGCTCGCGCTCGCGCAGCTTGGCGCCGTGCTCAGTGTCGAGGCCGTTCCCGCGCCGGCGGGCGCAGCCTCGGTGCGCGTGCTCGGCCGCCAGGTGGACTTCGTGCTGGATGCCGGCTACTTCCGGTTCGACGATCGCGTGTACACCCTGGCCGCCGGGCCGTATCTGGCGCGCGATACCCTGTTCGTGCCGTTGCAGTGGGTGGTGGAGTACCTGCCGCGGCTCTTCGAGGGCCGGTTTCGCTTCGACGCGGCGCGGTTGCGGCTGGAGGAGCTGCCGCCGCCGGAAGAGCGCCCGGTCGCCCGCGCGAGCGCTCCGGCTGTATCCGCGCCGGCCGCCGCCGCGCCGCGCCGCCGCCGCGTCGTTGCGGTGGACGCGGGACACGGCGGCGTGGACGTCGGCATGACGGGACCCATCGGGCGCAGCGCGTTTCTGCGTGAGAAGGACGTCACGCTGGCGGTCGCACGGCTGCTCGGCGAGGAGCTGGAGCGGCGGGGCGTTGGCGTCGTGCTGACGCGCTCCACCGACACGCTGATCGCCCTGGGCGACCGTGGCCGTATCGCCGGCGCGCGCGGCGCCGACCTCTTCGTGTCCATTCACGTCAACGCCGCGAATCCCCGGTTGCGCGACGCGGCCAGCGCACGCGGCTTCGAGACCTACTTCCTCGCCGAGGCGAAGACCGAGGACGCCCGCCGCGTGGAGCGCATGGAGAACGCGTCGGTGCGCTTCGAGACGGCGGCGCGGGCGGAAAGCGGCGACCCGCTCGCGTTCATCCTGCACGACCTCGCGCAGAACGAGCACCTGCGCGAGTCGAGCCGCCTCGCCGATCTGGTGCAGGGGGAGATGAGTCGCGTGCATCCCGCCGAGAGCCGCGGGGTGCGGCAGGCCGGCTTCATGGTGCTCGCCACGAGCTACATGCCGGCGGTGCTGGTCGAGATCGGCTACGGCAGCAACGAGCCGGAGGCCCGCTACCTGACGGGCAGCGCGGGCCAGCGGCGGCTGGCGCGCGCGATCGCCGACGGTGTGCAGCGCTACCTGGCCGAGTACGAGCGCCGGGTCGCGGCGGAGCTGCGACCGTGAGAGGACGGCGCGACGTCAAGACGGCAGGCCGGGCGACTGGGCCGAGGGTTGAGCGTGGCGTCTTGGCGTCTTGCGGTCTTGCCGTCCTGGTGCTGCTGTCCGGCTGCGCGTACTACAACGGGATGTACAACGCGAAGCGCTGGGCGGCGCAGGCCGAGGCCGCAGAGCGGGCGGGCCGCGAATCGGGCGCACGCGACCGGTGGCAGCGGGCAATCCTCCATGCGGACTCGCTGCTGGCCCGCCACCCGCGCTCGCGCTGGGCCGACGACGCGCTGCTCGTGCGGGGCCGCGGCCTCCTGCACCTCCAGGCGTGGGACGACGCGGCGGAGACGCTGGGCCGCGCCGCCGATCGCGCGGGGGAGCGCGAGCAGCGCCTCGAGGCGCTGCTGCTGCTTGGCCGCGCCCATCTGGCGCGGGGCAGGTTCGGCGACGCGCGCGCGGCGCTGGACAGCGCGGCGACGTCGTCGTCGGCACGCCGCCGCGCCGAGGCGTTGCTGTACCGCGGGCGGATCGCGCTCGCCGCGGGGGAGGCGGCGGCCGCGCTCGAGGACTTCCGCGCCACCGCGCACGCCGAGGCGCGGTGGGGGCGCGCGCAGGCCGCGCTGGCGCTCCGCGACGCCGAGCTCGCCACGGCGACCGCCGACTCGCTGGCGGGCGAGCGCCGCTACGATGAGCGCACCTGGCTGCCGTTCCTCGACAGCCTCGCCGCATCCGGCGCCGGCGCGCAGGCGTCGCGGCTGGTCGACCGGCTCGTGCAGCGCGCCGACGTGGGCCGCGGCCAGCGGGCGCGGCTGCTGCTCGCCGACGGGGACAGGCTGCTCGCCGCGGGCGCGGAGGACGCCGCCCTCCCGCGGTTGCGCGACGTCCGGCGGATCGTCCCCGATAGCGCGGAGGCGCGGCTCGCGGCCGTGCGGCTGGCGCGGCTTGACCTCAAGGAGGCGGCGACGGATTCCGGCCTGGCGGGTATCGGCGAGCGGCTGCTCGTCATCGTCCGGCAGGGCGGCGCCGCGGCGCAGGGCGCGCAGCAGATGCTGCGTGTGCTCAACCGCGCGGACACCCTGTCGCGCGCCCGGGTGACGCCGGACGCGTTCTGGTTCCTGCGCGCCGAGCTGCTGCGCGACTCGCTCGGCGCCCCGCGCCCCGCCGCGCTGGCGTTTGCCGAGATGGCCGTACGGTTTCCGGGTTCGCCGTGGACCCCGAAAGCGCTCGTCGCGGCGATCGCCGCCGGCCATCCGGCGCCGGACTCACTGCGCGTGCTGCTCGAGGAACGCTACGGCGAGAGCCCGTACACCCTCGCGCTGCTCCTGGGCCGTGCCGAGGCCGCCGAGCGCTACGCCGCGCTTGAGGATTCGCTCCAGCGCTCGCTCGACCTGCGTGCCATCCCGCGGCGCCCCGGTGAGGCCGGCGCGCAGAACGCGGACGACGATGCGGACACCGAGGAACGCGTGGGCCCGCGGCGGCCCGCCGGCCGGCCGCGGCCGCGCCCGCCGCAGGATCAGCAGCGCCCGGCCCAGCCGTCGCCGCGGCCGAGCGAGATCCAGCCGCGGCCGGACCCGTGACGCCGGTGACTCTCGCGGTGCCGCTGTTCGGCACCACCTTCCAGAACCCGATCCTCCTCGCGGCGGGGACCGCTGGCTTCGGCCGCGAGGTCGCCGGCGTGATCGCGCTCGACCGGCTCGGCGGGCTGGTGACCAAGGCTGTGAGCGTTGAGCCGCGGCGCGGCAACCCGGCCCCGCGCGTCGCCGAGACCCGCGGCGCGATGCTGAACTCGATCGGACTCGCCAATCCCGGCGTCGACGTGGTGCGCGCCGAGCACCTCCCGTGGCTGCGCGAGCACCTGCGCGCGGCGCGCGTCCTGGTGAACGTCGTGGGCCACACGGTGGACGATTTCGTCGCGGTCGTGCGCGCCCTGGCCGGCGAGCCCGGCATCACCGCATTCGAGCTGAACGTGTCGTGCCCGAACGTCGCGCGCGGCGGACTCGAGTTCGGCGCCGACGACGCCGTGCTCGCCGACCTGGTGCGCCGCGCGCGGGGGGCGACCGACCGGCCGCTGGTCGTGAAGCTCTCGCCCGCGCTCCCCGACCCCGCGCGCACCGCGGCCGCCGCGGCCGCCGCCGGCGCCGATGCCTTCACAGCGGTGAACACGCTGCCGGCGCTGCTCTACGGCGCGGACGACGGCGCGCCGCGTCTCGGCAGCGGCGCGGGCGGGCTCAGCGGGCCGGCGCTGCTGCCGGTCGGC
>CAYHQJ010000073.1:2928-10131 GCA_964358595.1 uncultured Gemmatimonadales bacterium | reverse complement strand
GGCATATTCGGTCGCTTGGCCGCCTGGCGGTATCAGGACGTAGAGGCGCTCGCCGGTGATGCCGAACCGCTCGGCCATCTTCCTCGCGCCCTCCACGAGCCGCGGCGGCGGCGCATGCCCCGAGCCCTCGTAACACAGCAGGTCCATCGCCTTCGCGAACCCGGCCCGCTCGACGAGGTCCACGTAGTAGCGCGGGTTGTGCGGGTTCATGATCACGGGCGGCGTGTCGAAGCCGTCCACCAGGAGACCGCACTCGTCGTTGGTGGAGAAGCTCGCCGGGCCGCGCATGACCGTGAGGCCGTGTGCCCGGAGGAACTCCGCGGCAGCCAGGAAGAGCGCGTCGGCGACCGCCTGGTCGTTCACGCACTCGAAGAACCCGAAGAAACCGACGTGCTTCTCGGTGGGATGGAACTCGCCGTGGGCGAAGTTGTGGATGGCGGCGATGCGGCCGACCACGCCGCCGCTGCGCTCGGCGAGGTAGTACTCGACCTGGGCGTGCCGGTGGAAGGGGTTCTTCTGCTTCGACAGCAGCGCCCTCACGTCGATGCGCAGCGGGGCGACCCAGAGGGGGTCGCCCCGGTGCAGGCGGTACGGGAACTCGATGAAGCGGTTGAGATCGGCCTTCGTGCAAACCGGCCGGACGGTCACCCCGCTCAGGAAACCACTCCGAGCTCGCGGCCGATCTTCGCGAACGCCTCCAGCGCGAAGTCGACCTGGTCCGCCGTGTGCGTCGCCATCAGGCTCGTGCGCAGGCGGCACCGCGACGGCGGCACCGCGGGCGGCACGACCGGGTTGGTGAACACCCCGGCGTCGAACAGCTTCCGCCAGAACAGGAAGGTGCTCTCCAGCCTGCCGATCAAGACGGGAATGATCGGCGTTTCGGTCGGGCCGATGTCGAAGCAGAGGGAGCGCAGCCCCTCCTGGAGTCGCCGGGTGTTCTCCCACAGCGCCACGCGCCGCTCCGGCTCGCTCCGCAGGATCTCGAGCGCGGCGAGGACACCGGCGGTGTTCGAGGCCGGGAGCGCCGCGGTGAAGATCAGCGGCCGCGCGTGGTGCTTGAGGTAGTGGATGATGTATTCGTCGCTCGCCACGAAGCCGCCGATCGAGGCCAGCGACTTCGAGAAGGTCCCGACGATGAGGTCGGTCTCCTGGGTGAGGCCGAAGTGCTCGGCCGTTCCCGCCCCCGTGGGGCCGAGCACACCGACCGAGTGCGCGTCGTCCACCGCGACCGCGGCGCCGTACTTGTGGGCGAGCGGGACGAGCCTGGGCAGGTCCGCGATGTCGCCTTCCATCGAGAAGACGCCGTCGACGATGATCATCGCGCCCTTGGAGCCGTCCTCGCGCTGGAGCTTGCGCTCGAGCCCCTCGAGGTCGCCGTGGTTGAAGCGCACGACCTCGCCGAAGGACAGCTTCGCGCCGTCCACGATCGAGGCGTGGTCGAGCTTGTCGAGGTACACCGTCTCCCCGCGGCCCACGAGCCCGGAGACCAGGCCGAGGTTCGCCTGGTAGCCGGTCGAGAAGATGAGGCACGACTCCTTGCCGAAGAACTCGGCGAGCTTCGCCTCGAGGATCTCGTGCAGGTCCAGCGTGCCGTTCAGGAACCGGCTGCCGGTGCAGCCGGAGCCGTACTTGTGGAGGGCCTTCTCCGCCGCCTCGAGCACCTTCGGGTGATGGGTCAGGCCGAGGTAGTTGTTCGACCCCATCATCACCTTCGTCTTCCCATCGATCTTGACGACGGTATCTTCCGACTCGTGGATCGGCGTGAAGTAGGGGTACAGGCCGAGCGCCTGGACCTCGCGCGCCCGCGTGAACCCCTTGCACTTATCGAACAGCTTGATGTCGCGCGCGACCTGTGTAGTCGTGGCCACCGACGCCCCCGGGGTACGGAATGAGCCGAAGTGTAGTTATGCCGATGCGGTTTATCAAGTTACGTCGCGTCGCGACGCTGGGTCTCGTGCTCGCGCTTTGCGGCGCGCACGCATGGGCGCAGCAGCCGCCGGCGACACCGCTACGGTTCGAGGTCCGCGCGTGGCCGGCGGGCGTCGTTTTCGGTGCGGCGGTGGTCGGGACGCTGGTGCCCGAGTTGTCCAAGCGGAGCCTGCCGCACGCGACCTGCGCGCCGTGCGACCCGTCGCGTCTCTGGGGGATCGACCGGGACATCCTCGGTCCCCTCCGGACCAGACCCTCACAGCTTTCCACCGCCGGCGTGGTCGGCACCGGGATCGCAGGCGGTCTGCTCCTCATCCGCGCGCGACGCGGCGAGAGCGCCGAGGCGTGGCGCGAGGACCTGGCGGTCTTCGCGCAGGCGGTCGGCATGGCGACCGCCGTGACCGAGTGGACCAAGGTGCTGGTGCACCGGCCGCGCCCGGTCCGCTACGGCCCCGACGGGGCGCTGTACGACCAGCCGTCGGACGGGCTGTCGTTCCCGTCCGGGCACACGAGCGCCGCGTTCGCGGCGGCGGCCGCCTACGCGTCGATCCTGCGCCGGCGCGGCATCGCCGGCCGTCATCGCACCGAGATCGCGGCGCTGTTCACCGCGGCGGCGGTGACCGGCGCCATGCGGGTCGCGGCGCGCAAGCACTTCCCGACCGACGTGGTCGCCGGCGCGGCGCTCGGCGCGGCGATCGGGTGGGCCGTGCCGGCGGTGCACGCCGTTCGCTAGCGCGCTATCGGTTCGTGACTCGCGACACAGCCCGCTCGCGGCCCCTAGAACAGGTTGGTGGCTTCGGAGGAGTTTCCGTCGTGACCTCCGGGGACCATCGCATGCGCAGAGCCCTGTCTGGCTTGCTGATCGTTACGCTGCTCGCCGCGCGCGCGGCGTTGGCGCAGGAGGTGCGGCGCGAGCTGCCGGGCTTCGACTTCACCCCGGACGGCGTGTGGCGCGTGAAGGCGCGGCAGGTGCGCGCGCTCCGTGAGCAGCTGCTGTCGAGGGGCGACTTCGGGCGGCTCAACGCCCCCGCGGCGCTCTACGCGCCCACGCCCGGCGCCGCGGCGGCCGTGTCCGGCGTGCTGCGCGCGCCGCTGATCCTGTTCCGGTTCCGCGACACCGACACGACGACCCAGCGCGACACGGCGCAGTACTCGCAGGCGATCTTCGCGCCCGTGCCGCCCCTCGGCCGGCCATACACGCTGCGCACCTTCTACGAGGAAATGTCGAACGGCCTGTTCAGCATCCAGGGCCGGCCGGTGAGCTGGTGGACGACGCTCGACAGCAACGAGTCGCGCTACGTCGGCCCGGCGACCGGATGCACGCCGTTCGGCACATGCAACGGCGTGTGGAGCGACAACGCGTTCAGCGCATTGCAGGCCGGACTCCGGGAGGCCGTGGCGAAGGCCGACCCGTTCGTGGACTTCGGACTGTTCGACAACGACGGGCCGGACGGCATCCCCAACTCCCCCGACGACGACGGGCAGGTGGACATCGTGCTGTTCGTGCACGCCGTCGCGGACGGCGCCTGCCGGGGCTTCGCCAACAACAACCACCCGTGGTCGCACCGGTCGTATCTCGGCGTGCAGACCAACGATCCCCGGACGGGCGCGGCGGGTCAGTTCATCCGCGTCACGAACTACATCATGCAGTCGGGCCTGGGCGGCGCGACGAACTGCGATGTCAACAGCATCATGGCCATCGGCACGACCGCGCACGAGCTGGGACACGGCATCGGACTGCCGGACTTCTACGATACCGACCCGGCGGATGGCGACGACTCGGAGGGCATCGGCCAGTGGGGGCTGATGGGTTCAGGCAACTACACGACGGCCACGAGTCCCAGCTACATGGAGAGCTTCTCGCGCAGCCAGCTCGGATGGATGACGGTCCGGCCGCTCGCCGCGAGCGGCAGCTACACGCTCGGGCCGACGACGAGCCGGGACACCGCGATGCTGGTGCGGCCCACGGCCCCGAACCCGCGCGGCGAGTACTTCCTGCTCGAGAACCGGCAGCCCGTGCTCTCCGACACGGCGATGACGCGGATCATGGGGCCGGGGCTGCTCGTCTGGCACTTCGACTCGACCCAGTACGCGCGTGGGTTCCACCTCAACAGCGGGCCGATCCACGCGCTCTGGCTGATGCAGGCCGACGGCCTCAACCAGCTGCGCAGCAGCGTGCAGGGCGTGAGCAACCGGGGCGACGCGGGTGATCCGTATCCCGGCAGCGCGGGCAACACCGCGTTCGCCCTGAGCTCGAATCCTGCCGCGCTCCTCAATGCGACCGGCAACCCGTACGCCGGCTTCGTCGTGGACTCGATCCGCCAGGTCGTGCCGAACGGCGAGATGGCGTTCCGCGTCCGCTTCGGCGGGCTGTCGATCGTGCGGGCGAGCGACACCACGGCGCAGGTCCGCATCCGCGGCGCGCCGTTCTACGTCTACCGCGATGTGTTCACCGCCGGCGACACGGTGACCGTCGCCGTGGACTCGGTGCAGACCAGCGCCGATGGGCGCAGGCGATTCACGTTCGCCTCGTGGTCGGACGGGGGCGCACGAACGCACCTGCTGACGATGACGGCGAACGGCTCCACGTTCACGGCGCTCGTCAACCGCGCGTTCCGGCTCCAGGTGTGGGCGTTCGGCATCGCGAGCCCGCCGGCGGGCCTCGTGCTCGACACGTTCAGGCTCGAAGGTGACAGCGTTGTCCTCGACGCGACGCCGGCGACGGGCACGCTGTTCGCCGGCTGGACGGGCGACACGGCCACGACCCAGCGGCGGCTCGTCCTGCGGATGACCCGCCCGTACACGATCGCCGCGCGGTTCGCTCCGACCGACAGCGCCATCGCGCAGCTCACGGTGGGCAGCGGCCTGTCGGCGAGCGACCGGACCCTGCTCGACGACCTGGGGAACGGGAACGGCCGGTTCGACGTGGGCGACTTCGTGGCGTGGCTCGACCGCTCGGGCACGGTGGTGGACGCGGCCACGATGGCGCGGGTCCTGAGAGGAGCGCGGCCATGAAGCGACTCGCACGCATCCTCGGCGGCGCCGCCGTACTCGCGCTCGGCTGCTCCGAGCCGAGCGGCCCCGTGGCCGGTGACCTGATCGTGTCGCTCGCCGGGCCGCTTCAGGCGCGGGCGGTCAAGTTCCGCCTGGTCGGCCCGCGTACGGCGGTCGGTTCGGGTGGCACGGGCTACCGTGTGTACGCCGCGAACCTCCTCGCCGACACGATGCACCTGATCGTCGTCGCGCCGCTGGGGACGACCCTCGGCCCGGGGCCGATCGCCCGCGTGTCGGTGCCGGACGTGCGGCGGGTGGGCGCCTACGTCGCGATCGTCGACGAGGTTGCGGGGCCGACCTACGCCCTGCAGAATCCGACCCAGTTCACCCTGACCGTCGTGAGACCGTAGCCGAACGCGGAGAGCCCCATGCACGCAGTCCGCACGGCGGGCGTGGCCTTGGTGATGCCGGTCGCGCTCGCCGCCGCGCTTTCAGCCCAGGAGCCCACGGCCGCGACCGCCGCGCGCTTCGACCTGAGCATCGACAACATCATGCGCGGGCCGGAGCTGTACGGGACGCCGCCGAGCCTGGTGCGCTTCTCCGACGACTCGCGGTACGTGTACCTCCGCTGGCGCCGGCCCGGCGTGGACACCGCCGCCGTCTCGTTCCGCGTGAGCGTGGCGGGCGGCGAGCCGGAAGCGCTCAGCTCGATCGCCGAGGACACGCTCTACCCGCAGCCCGGCGCGTGGTCGCGCGACCGGCGGCTCAAGGTGTTCACGCAGCGCGGCGACGTGTGGCTGTGGGACGCCGCGCGCGGCGCGCGCCGCAAGCTCACCGACACGCCGGGTGTCGAGTCAGGGCCGCAGCTCAGCGCCGACGCTCGCACGGTCTACTTCGTGCGCGACACTAACCTCTACGGCATCGCCCTCGACGGCGCGCTGCTCAGCCAGCTGACCGACATCCGCCGGGGCCGCCCGGCGCACGCGTTGAGTGCGCGCGACACCACGGGCCAGCGCGGCTTCCTGCGCGGCGAGCAGCGGCGGCTGTTCGAGTTCATCCGCCACCCGCCGCCGAGGGAGAACCTGAACCCGTTCGGCCCACGGCCCGACAGCGACACGACCGGCCCGCGGCCCTTTTACCTCGACGAGAACCAGTCTATCGGCGGCTGGGACGTCTCGCCCGACGGGCGCTGGCTGCTGCTCACCGTGAACCAGCGCCCGGACAGCGCGCAGGTGCAGGTCATGCCGGTGTGGGTGACGGCCTCGGGGTACCTCGAGACGCCGCGGAACCGCACCAAGGTCGGCGACGAGCAGGGCAGCCAGCGCGCCGCGGTCATCGAGCTGCTCACCGGGCGCGTGACCTGGATCGACCCGGGGCTCGGCCAGCGCCGTGTGGACGTCTCGGGCGTCGGCTGGTCGAACACCTCGCGCTACGCGCTGGTCCGCGGCTTCGCGAAGGACTTCACCGACCGCTGGCTCTGGGCCGTGAGCCCGCCCGAGTTCCAGGTGCGGCTTCTGGACCAGCTCACCGACAGCGCGTGGGTCGGCCAGCTCTCGCTCCAGGCGGGGTGGCTGGAGGACGGCGAAACCGTGTGGTTCACCAGCGAGCGCACGGGCTGGGCGCACCTCTACACCGTGCCGGCCGCGGGCGGCGAGCCGCGCGCCGTGACGAACGCGCAGCGGCCGTTCGAGGTGCGCGACGTGGTCGTGGGTCCCGACGGGCGGCGCTTCTACTACCACTCGAGCGAGGTCCACTTCGGCGAGCAGCATTGCTTCACGATCACCCCCGACGGCTCGGGCGCCGCGCAGCTCACGCGGCAGGAGGGCCGCCAGGACGTGATCGTGAGCCCGGACGAGCGCTGGCTCGCGATCCTGCACTCGACGGCGAACCATCCGCCGGAGCTCTACCTCCAGGCCAACCGACCGGGCGCGCCGTGGCGCACGGTGACCGAGTCCACGAGCGAGGAGTTCCGCCGCTACGCGTGGCGCGTCCCCGAGCTCGTGCTGGTCCCGGCGCGCGACGGCGGGCAGGTGCCGGCGCGGCTGTATCGGCCGGCACGGTCCAACGGCGCGGGCGTGATCTTCGTGCACGGCGCGGGCTACCTCCAGAACGCGCACAAGTGGTGGTCGTCCTACAGCCGCGAGTACCTGTTCCACCACTTCCTCGCCGAGCGCGGCTACACGGTGCTGGACCTGGACTACCGCGCGAGCGCCGGGCTGGGGCGCGACTGGCGCACCGCGATTTACCGGCACATGGGGGGCAAGGACCTCGACGACAACG
>CAYHQJ010000073.1:0-2918 GCA_964358595.1 uncultured Gemmatimonadales bacterium | reverse complement strand
GACGGAGAAGGTCGATCCGAAACGCGTCGGGGTGTACGGCGGCAGCTACGGCGGGTTCATCACGCTGATGGCGATGTTCACGACACCGGGCGTGTTCGCCGCCGGCGCGGCGCTGCGCCCGGTGACCGACTGGGAGCACTACGACCACCCCTACACCGCCGAGAGGCTCAACGAGCCGCAGGAAGACAGCGCCGCCTACCGGCAGTCCTCGCCGATCTACTTCGCCGAGGGGCTGCGCGGGGCGCTGCTGATTGCGCACGGGATGGTGGACGACAACGTCAACTTCCAGGACGCGGTGCGCCTGGTGCAACGGCTGATCGAGCTGCGCAAGGAGCGGTGGGAGATCGCGATCTATCCGGTCGAGCCCCACGGCTTCCGGATGGCGTCGAGCTGGGCGGACGAGTACCGGCGGATCTTCCGGCTGTTCGAGACGAACCTGCGTCCGGGAAGCGCCGCGGCCGGCGGAAGGTGAGCCGGCGCCGGCCGCGCCGCCCTCGCTCTGCATCTCGCTTACGGCCGGCTCGGCCGCCGTGGCACGCAAGTCGCGATTTGCGTTCCCCACAGAGGGGTAGTAGCGCGCGGAAAACGGCGCGCAACGCGGTGCGCAGCATGCGCCGCGCAGGCAGGCTAAGTGCGCCCTTGCCAAGGGGGTGAGGAGCATGAGCCCGGGACGCTGAACGCCGCGTGTGCGGTGCTGCGTTTTTCGAATCGCTCGAGAGGATGCGGACAATATGTCCCAGCTACCAGAGCCCCGACGATGCGACTATGTTCGGTGCCGTCGGGGCGGTAGCTCAGCTGGGAGAGCACCTGGTTTGCAACCAGGGGGTCGGGGGTTCGAATCCCTTCCGCTCCATGCTCCCGATGACATCCTGAAGGACGCGTAGGGATATGGACGCCGGCACCGTCTACCAGTACCGGTTCGTCCTCGGCTTCCTCGTGCTCGGCCTGCTGCTCGCGGTCGTCGTGGTCGCGGTGCCGGTCTTCCTCGCCCCGCGCGGCCGCGGCGCCGACACCCTCAAGACGTACGAGAGCGGCATCATCCCCGAGCGTGGCGCGTGGCGGCAGTTCTCGCTCGCCTACTACCTGTACGCGCTGCTCTACCTCGCCGTCGCGGTGGACGTCATCTACCTCTTCCCCGTTGCGCTGGTGTTCCGGCTCATGGGCACGTGGCAGGTGGTGGTCGAGGTGGTGGTGTTCGTCGCGATCATCTCCGTCGCGGTCGTGTACTCGTGGCGCACGGGGGCGTTCCGGTGGGAGTGAGCGGGCCGACGGACCGCGAGCTGGAGCTGTTGGCGGAAGACGCCGCGCCGTGGGTGCGCCTCGCGATGGTCGAGGACGTGCTGAACCTCGCGCGCGCGAACTCGCTGTGGCCGCTCACCTTCGGCCTCGCGTGCTGCGCGATCGAGATGATGGCGGTGGGGATGGCGAAGTACGACCTCGACCGGTTCGGCGCCGCCGTCTTCCGCCCGTCGCCGCGGCAGGCCGACCTGATGATCCTGGCCGGCACGATCTCGCGGAAGATGGCGCCGGTGATCAAGACGCTGTGGGACCAGATGCCCGGGCCCAAGTGGTCCATCGCGATGGGCGGGTGCACGATCTCGGGCGGGCCGTTCAAGTACCCCGGCGAATACGCGATCGCCGAGGGGGCCGAGAAGTTCATGCGGGTGGACGTGCACATTCCGGGGTGCCCGCCGCGCCCCGAGGCGCTGATCGCGGGCATCCTCAAGCTCCAGGAGAAGATCAAGCAGGGGCGCCGCCTTGGCCGCACCGGCTGAGCTCGCCGCGGTGCTGGAGTCCCGCGGCTGGACGGCGGAGCCGGCCACCGCGCACCCGGTGTCGGGGGTGGCGGAGAGCCGCTGGGTCGCGCCCGGGAACCTGGTCGCGGCGGCCGAGGCCGCGAAGGAGGCCGGGTACTTCCTTGAGTCCATGACCTGCGTGGATCGCCTCGATCCGCACGGCGTGTTCGAGCTGCTCTACACGTTCAACCGCTGGGACGCGCCGGCGCGGGTGGCCTACCGCGTGTGGGTGCCCAAGGACGTCGCGGTCCCGACGCTGAGCGGCGTGTACGGGATCGCGGCGTGGAACGAGCGCGAGGCGTGGGAGCTGTTCGGCGTAGCGTTCGCGGGCCACCCCAACCTCACCTGGCTGCTGCTGCCCGAGGGCACCGAGTTCCGCCCGCTGCTCAAGAGTTTCACGCAGCCGCCACCCTCGATCTACGACGACAGCCTGACCGCGTCCCCGTGAGCGCCCCGATCTCCACGGAGCCGCTCGACACCTACACCCTGAACATGGGGCCACAGCACCCGTCCACCCACGGCGTGCTGCGGCTCAAGCTGACGCTGCGGGGCGAGCGGCTGGTCGCGGTCGAGCCGATCATCGGCTACTCGCACCGCGCGCACGAGAAGATGGCGGAGAACCGCAGCTACGCGCAGTTCCTCCCCAACACGTCGCGGCAGGACTACCTGTCGGGCATGATCTACAACTTCGCGTGGGTCGAGGCGGTCGAGAAGCTGGCGGGGATTGCGGTGCCCGAGCGGGCGCTGGTGGCGCGCGTGATCCTCGCCGAGTTCAACCGCATCTCCTCGCACCTGCTGTGGATCGGCGCGTTCCTGCTCGACCTCGGCGCCGCGACGCCGTTCCTGTACACCTTCGACGACCGCGAGGCGATCGTCTTCCTGCTCGAGTCGGTGACCGGCTCGCGGCTCACCTACTGCACGGGCCGCTTCGGCGGGCTCGCGAAGGATCTCGACGCCGACTTCCCGCGCCGCGCGCGCGCGGTCCTCGCCAAGCTCAAGGCGCGCTGGCCCGAGCTGGTGGACCTGATCGAGGACAACGTCATCTTCCTGCAGCGCACCCGCGGGGTCGGCGTCATCACGCTCGAGCAGTGCCGCACCTGGGGCGTGACCGGACCGATGCTG
>CAYHQJ010000072.1:0-10269 GCA_964358595.1 uncultured Gemmatimonadales bacterium | reverse complement strand
GGGCGCGGCTCCCGGCGCCGGGGCCGACGGCTGCTGCTGTGCCGGCGTCTGCTGCAGATCCGGCGCGTGGCCATCGTCGCCGAGCAGGGGCTCACGCTGCGCCAGGCCGGCGACTCGGTGCGGCTGACGCTGGCGCGCGTGGACCGCCTCGGCACCCCGGTGCAGACCGTACGACCCACGTGGGCGTCGCTCCAGCCGGACCTCGCGCAGGTGGACTCGGTGTCGGGCGTCGCGCGCGCGATCGCCGCCACCGGCTCGGCGCGGATCGTCGCCTCGGTGGACGGCTTCTCGGACACCGTCATGGTGGAGATGGGCGAGAAGGCGGAGGCGTCGCAGAACCTGCTCGCGACGCGCCGCACGGCGGCGAGCCGCCGTCCCGTGCGCTCCGCCGTCCGCGCCGCAGCCGGCCGCCAGCCGACGCTGACGCCGCGGGGCGCGCCGGCGCCCGAGATCGTCCGGCGCTCAGCTTCGGCGCCCATCGCCGCGCGGCAGCCGACCGAGGCGGACTCGCTGTTCCGAACCCCACTCCAGGCGGCCGCGGCGGCGCGCCGGAGCACCCTCACCGTCTCGGCAATCGCCTCACTGTCGGAGCACCACGTCACCCTGAACGGCAGCGACACGACCGTCGAGAGCCAGTCGGGGCTGATGGTCGGCGGCGCCGTCGACTACCAGACGGGCAGCTGGCTCACCGTGCATGCCCAGATGACGAGCGGTAAGCTCACCGCGGACTCGTCGATCGCCAGGGACCAGACGGTCACCGACGCCCAGCTCGACGTGGGCGTGCAGGCGTTCCCGTGGCTCACGTTCATTGGCGGCTTCGGCGGGCGCTCCTACCGCGACGATATCGCGCTCCAACGCTGGATCTTCGTGCGCGCCGGGGGCGAGGCGCGCTTCGGCCTCGGCGGCGGCCCGCTCTCGGGGGTGCTGCGCCTCATGCTGCTGCCGGTCATCTCGGCCGGCCAGAACCAGACCGCCCCGAGTTTCGGCATGATCAGCACCGT
The DNA here is from genome assembly GCA_964358595.1 of uncultured Gemmatimonadales bacterium. Taxonomy (GTDB): domain Bacteria; phylum Gemmatimonadota; class Gemmatimonadetes; order Gemmatimonadales; family JACORV01; genus CAYHQJ01. The sequence goes on along the minus strand of CAYHQJ010000072.1, from coordinate 9,268 downwards.
AGGACTACAGTACGAGAGCGGGAAGCTGTCGAGCGGGCTCCAGTACGTGGTGGAGCGTTATGGCTTCTCCGGTGGCGACCCGCGGCTCGAGCAGTTCAGCGCCCTGCAGTTCCGGTTGGGGCTCCGCTTCGGCCGCTAGCGCGCGCCGAGCCGCGCCGCCCGTCTCGCCGGCCGTCCCTTCCGCGCCAACTCGCGCCCCGCGCAGAGGCCTTCGGCCGCTACCCCGGAATGGCCCGGAACAGCTCCAGGCCCCGCTCGAACCGCCGCCCGATCTCCATCATGACGGGCCGTAGGGCCCGCGCGCCGAGCGTCGGGTCGCTCGCGATCGCGTCCCGCGCCAACCGGTGGGCCACGTCCAGCAGGTCGCCGTCCCGCCCGAAGTCGGCGAAGCGCAGCTCGGGAATTCCCGACTGCCGCGCCCCGACCAGCTCGCCGTAGCCCCGCTCGGCCAGGTCCAGCTCCGCGATCTTGAACCCATCCTGGGTCTCGGCAAACCGTTTGAGCCGCTCGCGGTTGGCCCCTTCTCCCGGCATGAGAATGCAGTGGCTCTCGGCCGCCCCGCGCCCGACGCGACCGCGCAGCTGATGCAACTGTGCCAGCCCGAAACGCTCGGGGTGCTCGATCACCATCACCGTGGCGTTCGGCACGTCGATCCCGACCTCGATCACCGTCGTCGCCACCAGGATCCGCACCTCGTTGGCGCGGAAGCGCCGCATGACGGCGTCGCGCTGGTCGGCGTTCAGCCGCCCGTGCACGAGCCCGACCGCGAGCTCCGGGAAGATCTCCCTCTGGAGCAGGTCGGCCATCGCGCTGGCGGCCTTGAGGTCGAGCTTCTCGGTCTCGTCGATCACCGGATAGACGACGTACGCCTGGCGCCCCGCCGCCGCCTCGCTGCGGATGAAATCGTAGACCTTCGCGCGGGAACGGCCTTCCCGGATCGCCGTGCGCACCCGGCCGCGCCCGGGCGGCAGCTCGTCGAGCCGCGAGACGTCGAGGTCGCCGTAGAGCGTCATCGCGAGCGTCCGCGGGATCGGCGTGGCCGACAGCAGCAGGACGTCCGGCCCTTCGGCGACGTTCTTCTGGGCGAGCAGGGCCCGCTGCGCCACGCCGAAGCGGTGGAGCTCGTCGACGACGGCGAGGCCGAGGCGGTGGAAGGCGACGTCTTCCTGGATGAGCGCGTGCGTGCCGACGACGATCGGCGAGACGCCGCCCGCGAGCCGCTCACGGATCGCCGCCTTCTCCCCGGCGGCCAGCCGCCCGATGAGCAGCTCCGGCACCACGCCGAGCGGTGCGAGCAGCCGTCCCAGCGTCGCCGCGTGCTGCTCGGCGAGGATTTCGGTCGGCGCCATCATCGCGGCCTGACAGCCGTTCTCGACCGCGAGGAGCATGGCGAACAGCGCGACGACCGTCTTCCCCGAGCCGACGTCGCCCTGCAGCAGCCGGTGCATGCGGACCGGCGCCGTCATGTCGGCCACAATCTCCTTGAGGCAGCGTTTCTGGGCGCTCGTAAGCTCGAACGGCAGGTGCTCGCGCAGCCGCGACGTGAGGTCGCGCTTCACCGCGAAGCGGATCCCGGCGCGCGAGCGCTTGGCCAGCCAGCGCGCCCGCGCCAGCACGAGCTGGAGCAGCACCAGCTCCTCGAAGGCTAGCCGCCGGCGCCCCTCCTCGGCCTCCTCGATGCGTGCCGGGCGGTGCGCCATCCGCAGCGCCTCGGGCAGGGCGACGACACCCGACGCCTCCCGCCACGCCGCCGGCAGCTCCTCATTCACCCGCGGGAGCAACGCGCCCAGGTGCTGCTCGAACAGCCGCCGCAGCTGGCGGACCGTGAGCCCCTCGGTGGCGCGATAGACCGGCAGCACCATCCCGCGCGACGGCGCCTGCTCGTCCTCACCACCCAGGACGATCCACTCGCGCGGCTGCAGCTGGCGGCCGTGGAAGTGCCGCACCGGGCCGCTCGCCAGCAACAGCGTCCCCTTGGTGATCTGCCGCTCGAGGAACGGCCGGCCCGGCCAGCCGCACTCGATCATCCCCGTCTCGTCGCGCAGGATGCACTGGAAGACGCGGAGGCCCCGGCGCGTGGGGATCACCCCCGTCGACACGACCCGCCCCACGACGGTCACGTCCGCGCCCGTGGGCGCCGAGCGCGCCTGGGCGACCGGCGTCACGGTGGTGGCGTCGAGGTAGCGGAACGGGATGTGGTGGAGGAGGTCGCGCACCGAGGCGATGCCGAGACGGCCGAGCAGCTCGGCGCGGTGCTGGCCGACGCCCTTGAGGAACTGGACGGATGAGTCGAGAGTCAGCGCCATCGGGCAGTCATCAGAGGGCGCAGTGGGCGCAGTGGGCGCAGTCGGGGGTCAGTCATCCAGGAGTCGGCGGGCATACGCGCGCGGATTGAAGACCTCCAGGTCGTCCGCCGTCTCGCCGACGCCCAGGAACCGGACGGGCAGGTTCAACTCCTTCCGCAGCGCCACCACCGTCCCGCCGCGTGCCGTGCCGTCGAGCTTCGTCACGACCAGCCCGGTCACCGGCACCGCCGCGGCGAACACCTTGCCCTGCTGCACCGCGTTCTGGCCCGTCGAGCCGTCGAGCACGAGCAGCGTCTCGTGCGGCGCCCCCGGCGAGCGGCGCCCCAGCACCCGGACGATCTTCTGCATCTGCTTCATGAGATCGTCCTGGGTGTGCAGGCGGCCGGCGGTATCGATGACCACTGTGTCGAGACCCCGGGACTCTGCGGCGTCCACGGCGTCGAAGGCCACGGCTGCGGGGTCGCCGCCACTCGTGCCGCGCACACACGGCAGTTCGAGCCGCGCGGCCCACTCCTCGATCTGCTGCACCGCCCCGGCGCGGTAGGTGTCGGCGGCCGCGAGCAGCACCGTGCGGCCCTCGCGCACGAGGCGCTTCGCGAGCTTCGCCGCCGCCGTGGTCTTCCCCGAGCCGTTGACGCCGACCATCAGGAGCACAGTCGGACCCGCGTCGCTGCGCGCGAGGACGCCCGGATCGCGCCCGTCACCGGGGTCCAAGATCGCCACGAGCCGTTCCTCGAGCGCCGCGCGCACGTCGTCAGCCGTCTTGAGCTTGCCCTGCCGCACCCGCTCAGTCACGTCCGCGACGAGGTCCATCGTCGCCGGCACACCGAGATCGGACTCGATCAGCGTGCGCTCGAACTCATCCAGCTCGGCCCGGCCGAGGCCGCGCACGAGCACGCCGACGTCGGTCAGCGCGAGACGCTTGACTCTGCTCCAGATACCCAAGGCGGGGTTCACCGCAGTCCCTGCCTCCGCCGTGCCACCCACTCCAGCACCAGCGCCGCCAGCGCCAACCAGTACACCCACCCGGCGTGCCGCAGCGGCACCGGCTCCCACGCCGCCTCCGCCGCGATCCCCGGCTGCGCCCGCAGCACCGGCGGGCGCGGGAGGAACTCAGCCAGCCCGCGCGCCAGCGAGTCGCGCGCCGCCGCGAGCGAGCCCTGCGCGCCCGGCCGCTCCTCGAGCAGCCAGTCCGCCAGCGACGCCACGAGCGCGCGGTACGCCTCGGCTGCGACGCCGCCGCGGATCGCCCAGCGCCAGAACCCCGCGCCGCTCACCGTCACGACCCGGCGCCCTCCAGCCTCGGCGCCCTGCACCACCGGCCGCACCCGCCCGCGCCGGTCGAGCTGCGCGGCGAGAGCGACCCACGCTCCCGAGTCGGACCTGGCCTCGGCCACCGCCTCGAGCGGCGGCAGGCTCTCCGGGGGCGCGGAACCGAGCGCGCCGCCCACCGGCGAGGCGACCTCCGGCGCGGTGACGTACCAGTCGCCAACGCCCGCGAAGCCGCTCCGGGGCACGGTCACCCACCGCCACACGGACTGCCGGCCCAGCCGCGCCACCTGCTCGACGCCGGCCTCGGTGCCGTGGGCGATCACCAGCGTGGCACGCGAAGCTTCCCCGCGCACGGCGACCTCGTCCCCGGGCCGCAGCGTGCGCGCGTCGCGCCACCCGCCGCCCTTCCCCACCTTCACCCAGGCCCGCAGCGGCACGCCGGCCGTCGCCCCCAACGCCGCGGCGAGGGCGCGGGAATCCCAGTCTGGGCTGTCGGTGAGCAGCACGATCGCGCTGCCGCGGCTCACCGCCGCGAGCGTCACGCGGGCGTCGTCGCGCGGCTCGACGTCCCCCGCGAGGCCCGACAGCCGCACCTCGTAGCGGCGGACCTCGCGATCGCTCGCCGCGGGCGCCGGCACGAAGCGAAGGTCGCGGCGGAGCGCGCCGCCGGCGCCGAGCGCCAGCCGGGTGCGCGCCACCGGCCGTCCCCGCTCGAGCAGCTCGACGGTCACCGAGTCGGGCGCGGCCGTGAGCGCGGCAATCACGTCCACGGTCGCGGTCGCGGTGTCTCCCGCACGGAGCGCGGCCGGCAGGTCGAGGCCCGCGACCCCGGCGTCCCGGCCGGCGGCCCGCGCGACGAGCACCACCCGTGCGCGACGCAGCAAGTCGCCCGGCAGCTCGCCGACGTCGTCGATCGCGCCGTCCGTCACGACGGCGACAGCGCCGCCGTGCACCGCGGCCTCGCGCAGCGCCGGAGCCAGCCGGCTCGCCGCCGCGACCGGCCGCGAGCGCTCGTCGAAGGCCCGCGGGTCCGCTCCGAACAGGACGACGCGGCCGCCCCGCCCCGCCAGCGCCTTCGCGCTGTCCACCGCCGCACGCCAGCGCTCGTCGCCGGCCGGGTCGGTCATCGAGAGCGACTGGTCGAGCAGGACCGTCGTTCCCGCCGCGCCCGCGCGCCGGCACGACGGATTCACGAGCAGCGCGGCCACGGCGCCCCACGACGCCGCGCGCAGCAGCGCCAGCGGGATCCCCACCCGCCCCACGCGCTCGACGCCGAGGTAGAGCGCGAGCGCCAGAGCCGCGGCGAGGAACCCTACGAGGACGAGCAGCACGCCAGCGCCTCCTCGAGGCGGATGTCGATGGCGGGATAGAGCTCCATGAGGCGAGGACAGAGGACGGAGGACGGAGGACGGAGGCGAACCCGACCTCCGGCCACGCAGCTACGTCGCCGACCTCGCCGTGGCGAGGGTCTGGGGCTCAAGCAGCCCCATCAGCCGGCGCTTCTCCTGCTCGAACGCCTCGCGGCGCGCGGCCGGAACCGGCACGCCCGAGCCGGTGTCGAACTGGCGCCGCGGGTTCACCGCCTTGCCGCTGATGCGCAGCTCGTAGTGCAGGTGCGGACTCGTGGCCAGGCCGCTGGCGCCGACGTAGCCGACCGTCGAACCCTGCTCGACCTTGCGCCCGACCTGGATGCCGGGCCCGAAGTTCGACAGGTGCGCGTAGCGGGTGCTGGTGCGCGCGTTGTGGCGGACCTCGACCAGGTTGCCGTACCCGCCCATCCGCCCGGCGAACGTGACCGTCCCGGTCCCCACGCTCCGCACCGGGGCGCCGTAGGCGGCGCCGAAATCAATACCCAGGTGCGCCCGGCGGTAGCGCAGAATCGGGTGGAAGCGGCTGCGGCTGAACCCCGAGCCGATGCGCTTGAACTCGAGCGGCGCCCGCAGCAGCTCGCGCTTCATCGAGCGACCCTGATCGTCGTAGAACTCGGTGCGCTCGCCCTCGTCGAACCGGAAGGCTCGCAGCGGCCGGCTCCCGACGTCGAGCCGCGCCGCGAGGATCCGCCCGTAGCGCACCTCGCCCTCGGGCGAGACCATCCGCTCGGCGAGCACCTGGAAGCGATCCCCCTCCTGAATGTCGCGCGAGAAGTCCACCACCCAGTCGTAGACCTCCGAGAGGCCCCACACGAGCTGGTTGCGCGCGTCCTGCGGGAGGACCTCCTCGCCCACCGCCGCGTCCATCGCCTCGTAGAGCGTGTTGTGGATAGTGCCCGCCACGACGACCGGATCGACGCGCCAGGGGATCCGCTCCAGCTCCGCCGTCCAGCCGCTGTCGGCGCGGCGCATCCGGAGCCGCGCGTCGTACGAGACGCGCACCACGACGGCGTGCGGCGCCGGCGCGCCGTGGCGCTGTTGGAAGGTGAAGACCAGGCCGCTCTTCAGCCGGTCGGGGTTGAAGTTGCGGACCGCGCGGGCGAGCGCCGGCCAGTTGACGTCGCTCACGCCCCGCCGCGCGAAGAGCTGGGAGACGGTCTCGCTCGAGCGCAGGGTGTCGCTGATGAAGCGCACCGGCGCCTGCGCCACGACCACCGGCGGGGCCGTTTTCAGCCCGCCGAGGTAGCCGTGACCGCGCGCGCGCGCCACGCCGACGCCGAGCAGCAAGCCTCCCAGCGCCAGCAGGACCACGCGCTCGTGCCGCGGGACCAGGATCAATCCATCTGCCTTCTGATGAAGGTCGGGATCTCCATGTCCGACAGCGGCTCCACCGCCGCGGGCATGGCGCTGCCCCCCAGCGCGCCCGACGAGCGGCGCGCGCCGTGCGCCGGGCTCATCGCTCCGGCCCCGCCCGCCGCCGCGGCCGCCTGCGACGCGCCGCCCACGGCGCGCAGTGCCCCCGACTGCCGCTGCGGGAACTGGATGACGCCCGGCGCGCGCACCGGCCCGGCTTCCTTCTGCAGCTGCCGGTCGAACCCCGTGGCGATCACGGTGACCCGGATCTCGCCCTGCATCGAGGGCTCGATCACGCTGCCGAAGATGACCTCGGCCTCGTCCCCCACCGCATCGTGGATGATCTCCGAAACCTGGGTCACCTCACCCAGCGTAAGATCGTTGCCACCGGTGATGTTCACCAGCACCCCCGTCGCCCCGGTGACTGAGACGTTGTCGAGCAGCGGGCTGCTGATCGCCTGCTGCGCCGCCTCGAGCGCCCGGCTCTCGCCCCGGCCCACGCCGGTGCCCATCAGGGCCGACCCGCCGTTCTGCATCACCGTGCGCACGTCGGCGAAGTCCACGTTCACCAGACCGATCCTGCTGATCAGCTCCGAGATGCCGCGCGTCGCGTTGAGCAGCACCTCGTCGGCCTTCGTGAGGGCGTCCACGAACGGCATCCCCTTGCCCGCCACCGCGAGCAGCCGCTCGTTGGGCACGATGATCATCGTGTCCACGTGCTTGCGCATCTCGGTGATCCCCATCTCCGCCTGCCGCATCCGCTTCCGCCCCTCGAACAAGAACGGCTTCGTCACGATGCCGACGGTGAGGATGCCCAGATCCTTCGCCAGGTTGGCGATGATCGGCGAGGCGCCGGTGCCGGTCCCGCCGCCCATGCCGCAGGTGACGAACAGCATGTCGGCGCCCTGAACGGCGCGCGTCACCTCGTCGCGGTTCTCCTCGATCGCCTGGCGGCCGATCTCGGGCCGCGCGCCGGCGCCGAGCCCGCGCGTGAGCTTCTTGCCGATCTGCACCTTCAGGTCGGCCCGGTTGTTGAGGAGCGCCTGGGCATCGGTGTTGACCGAGATGAACTCCACACCGCTCAGGTGCTCCGCGATCATCCGGTTCACCGCGTTGCCGCCGCCCCCGCCCACGCCGACCACCTTCATCCGCGCCTTCTGCGTGACGGACTCCTCGAGTTCGAAGATGCTCATCGTGCGCCCCTCGCTCCGCTGGTCGCCATCAATCAGAAGAACTCCGTGAGCCATCGCCGCACCGAGCCCAGGATCCGGTCCACGGTGACCGTTCCCGCGCCCGCGTGCGCCACACCCTTCACCTGCTCCTGCATCCCGTACAGCGCCAATCCCGCCGCCGTGCTGAACCGCGGCCGCTCGACCGCGTCGATCAGGCTCCCCGAGAGCGCACGCCCCGGCTGCCCGACCCGCACCGGCATCGCGAACACCTCGCGCGCGAGCTCCACAACGCCCCGCATTTGCGCCGTCCCGCCCGTCAGCACCACCCCCGCCGCCAGCTTCCCCACGTACCCCTCACGCTCGATCTCGCGCGAGACCATCGAGAGGATCTCCTCCAGGCGCATGTGGATGATGTGCGCCAGGAGCTCCCGCTGGACCTGCCGCGGTCCCTGCCCCGCCGGGCCCGGCAGCTCGATCATCTCGGCCGGGTCCACCAGCGGCTCGTAGGCCAGGCCGTACTTCTCCTTCAGCACCTCGGCGTCGGTCTGCGTGACCGACAGCCCCTGCGCGATGTCGCTCGTGATGTGCGCGCCCGCGAATCCGAACGTGCCGACGTGGCGGAACTTCCCGTCGTGGAAGATCGCCAGGTCCGTGCTGCCGCCCCCGAGCTCCACCAGCGCGACGCCGAGCTCCTTCTCGTCCTCCGACAGCGTCGCATAGCTCGCCGCGAGCGGCTCCAGCACAAAGCCCGTCACGTTGTACCCCGCGCGCTCCACCGACTTGCGCAGGTTCTGTGCGACCGAGCTGGACATCGTCACGATGAAGACGTCCACCTCGAGCCGCGTCCCGGTCATCCCCGTCGGGTCCGAGATGCCGCGCTGCCGGTCCACCAAATACTCCTGTGGCAGCGTGTGCAGGATCTCGCTGTCGGGCGGCAGCACCACCGCCCGCGCCACCTCGATCACCCGGTCCACGTCCGAGTGCCGGATCTCGGGCGCCGTCACGTTCACCACGCCCGGCGAGGTGATGGCCCGGACGTGCTCGCCGGCAATCCCGACGTAGGCGCCCTCGACCTTGAACCCCGCCATCCGCTCCGCGGCCGCGAGCGCCTCGCGCACCGAACGCGTCGCCTCGGCGATGTCGCGTACCACGCCGCGCCGCATCCCGCTCGTCCGCGACGTGCCGACCCCGAGGATCCGCGCCTCGGCCGTGCGCGGCAGCTCTCCCCCGATCTCGGCGATCACCGCGCACGTCTTCGTCGTGCCGATGTCGAGGCCGCAGACCAGCCGCTCACCCTTCACGCCGCGCCGCCCCCGACCTGCCCCGCGCGCCGGCGGACGATCACCCAGCCGCGGTAGCGCGCGTCGAGCTCCAGCCACGGGAGGGACCGCGCCGCCAGGTCGCGCCGCACCGCGGAGACCGAGCGCACCACGCCGGCGTCCATGGGCGGGGCAAGCAGCACCCGCCCCTCGTTCAGCTCCAGCACCACCTCTCCTCCCCGGGACCGCGCCGCCGAGATCTCCGCGTACAGCCCGAGGTCCGTCGCCTGAATCGTCGCCAGCACCCGCACGAGGGGCCCGTCGATCCTCGCCAGCAGCGGCGCGTCCACCGGCGTCGCCGTGACGTCGTAGGGCAGCGGATGACCGTCGCCGCCCACCGCCACCAGACCCGCCGGCCCCTCCGCGAGCGCTACCGGCTCGACCTCGCGCACCTCCACGCGAAGCGTGCCGGGCAGGCGCCGCGCGACATGCACCCCCGCGATGCCCCCCCCCCCCAGCGCACCCACTCGCCGCTC
>CAYHQJ010000071.1:0-10380 GCA_964358595.1 uncultured Gemmatimonadales bacterium | reverse complement strand
CCCCGCGCCGCCCCCGCCGCCCCCGCCGCCCGAGCCGCCGCCGGCCCCGGCGCCGGCGGCGAGCGCGCCCGCCGGCGGCGCCCCCGACATGGACAAGCTGCGCTCCGAGCTCGAGACCGAGCGCGCGCTCGTCGCGCGACTCCACCAGGCCAAACTCGGCCTCGAGCGCCGCGCTGCGGACGCCGAAGCCGAACTGGAGCACCAGCGGACGCGCCGCTCCTCGGTCATCCGGCGGCTGCTCGGCGCCGAGCCGCAGTGACCGCGCCCCAGCTGCCGCGCGGGCGCGTCCCCCACGTCGGCCTCCGTGAGATAGTCGCCGCCATACACCGGCGCCGCGACCGACGCCGCGAGTCAGCCGCGGAGCTGCGGCACGCCCTGGGGCAGCTCGCCGCCGGTGTCGAGCGCCACCTCGAGCGGGTGGCGGCGCTGCGGCAGACGCTCGAGGCACAGGGCGGCGACCTCCGCGCGCTCGAGCACTACGATTCCCTCATGGCGCGGCTCCGCGCCGAGCTGCGCTCGGCCGAACGCGCCCTCGCCGAGGCGTTCCATGCGGCCGCCGCCACCGGCGGTCCCCCCTCCGCAACCTGACGGCCCGCCTCGTGCGCGCTGACCCGATGCGTGAGGCGCGCCACCGCATGGTCCGCTCCCAGCTCCTCGCGCGCGGAATCGCCCACCGCCGTACCCTGGCCGCGATGGCGCACGTCCCGCGCCACCTGTTCGTGCCGGCCTCCCTTGCCGACGCCGCCTACGACGACGCGCCACTGCCGGTGGGCGCGCGCCAGACGATCTCGCAGCCGTACATCGTCGCGTTGATGACGCAGGCCCTGGAGCCGCACCGCGGCGACCGCGTGCTCGAGGTCGGCACCGGCACCGGCTACCAGACGGCGATCCTCGCGCTGCTCGTGCGGGAGGTGTACACCATCGAGCGCCTCGCCGCTCTCGCCGAGACCGCCCGCAAGCGGCTGCGCGGCCTCGGCCTCGCGAACATCGCGTTCCGCGTCGCTGACGGCACCCTCGGCTGGCCCGAAGCCGCCCCGTTCGACGCCGTGGTCGTGACCGCGGCGACGCCCTCGCTCCCCCCCGCGCTGGTCGACCAGCTCGCCCCCGGCGGGCGCATCGTCGCGCCGGTTGGAGACATCGGCATCCAGGAGCTCGTCGTCGGCGTGCGTACCGCGCGCGGCCTCGCGACACGGCACCACGGACCGTGCCGGTTCGTGCCCCTCATCGGCGCGCAGGGGTTCGAGGGCGCGTGAGCGCAGCGCGGAACTCCCGCACTCGTGGGGGGTTAGATTGAGGCCCGTCGCACCAGACATGCGGTCCGAACCCGACACGAGGTCGTAGCATCGGATGAATCACCGCTGGCTTGTCGCGGTCGCCGCCGGGGCACTGGTCGCAGGCACGCCCGCCTGGGCGCAGAACCAGGCACCAACCGACAGCGCCCTGCGGCGCCACCAGCGCACCGTGGACTCCCTCATCGCCGCGGTGCGTGCGATGCAGGCCCGGCTGGACAGCCTGGCCCGCGCCCGTGGAGATACGGGCGCGCCCGACGACCTCGCGGCGCTGCGCGCCGCCGCCGGCGCCGCCGCGGGAGACACGTCCGCCGCGGCCGCGGCACCGCGCCAGGCCCGTCTGGGCCAGAACGCCTTGAACCCGGAGATCAGCGTCACGGCGATCGTGCACGCGTCGCTGCTGCGGCCGGGGCCGCAGACCGAGGCCTTCGACGCCCGGGAGTTCGAGTTCTCGTTTCAGTCGGCGCTCGATCCGTATTCCTACACGAAGATCTTCGCCTCGATCACCGAGGAGGGCGTGGAGATCGAGGAGGGCTACGCCTACTGGTCGGGCCTCCCCGGTCACACCCGTCTCGACGTCGGCAGGTTCCGCCAGCCCTTGGGCGAGCTGAACCGTTGGCACCGTCACGCCCTGCCTGAGGGCGAACTCCCCCTGGTGCATCAGCGCTACCTCGGTGGCGTGGAGGGCTTGTCCGGGACCGGCGCATCGCTGTACTGGCCGCTGCCCTTCTCGGGCCGCGGAGGCACCTACGAATGGACCGCCCAGATCACACGGGGCACGAACCAGGGTCTGTTCGCCGGCGGCGACCGCCCCGGCTACCTCTCCAGCCTGTCGGGCTTCTGGCAGTTCACGCGCTCGACCTACGCCATGGCGAGCGTCTCCGGAACCTACGGCACGAACCCCGACAGCAGCCTGAAGACGAGCCTCGGCGTGCTCGCGGCGCGCCTGACGTGGCGTCCGCCGGCCGAAGCCACACGCCGCGAGTTCACGGTTCGCGGCGAGCTGTTCGCGCTGCGCCGCCGCTTCGCCAACGCGGGCCCGACCCGGCTCGGAGGCTACGTCGGGACGACCTGGCGGCTGAGCCGGCGCTGGATCGTGGGCGGCCGCGCCGACTACGTGGAGTCTCCGGATCCCGCCGTCACCGCACACGAATGGGAGTTGCACTCGACACTCACGTTCTGGCAGAGCGAGTTCGTCTACCTCCGCGCGGAGTTCACGCACCGCCGCGACATCGCCGGCCTCGACTCCGAACGCCTTGCCCTCCACGCCGTCTGGGCCATGGGGCCCCACAAACACGAGATCTTCTGAACGATGAACACCGCCATTCTCGCGCTGCTCGCTGCCGCCCTGACGTCACCGACTGCGCCCGCCGCGCCCGCCGCGCCCGCTGACCACCGGCCGCCACCGGACCTGCGGGTCGTCACGTCGCTGACCACGTACGCGGCGATCACCCGCGAGATCGTCGGCGACCGCGCCACCGTCACGTCCATCGCCGAAGGGGACGAGGATCCGCACTTCGTCCAGCCGCGCCCGAGCTTCGTGCCCGCGCTGCGCGACGCCGACCTGTTCGTGACGACCGGGATGGACCTCGAGCTGTGGGTGCCGGCGCTGCTCGACCGCGCCGGCAATCGACGCGTGCGGGAGGGCGGGCCCGGGTACGTGGCCGCCTTTCAGGGAATCCGCCTCCTCGAGGTGCCGGCGAGCCTGAGCCGCGCACAGGGCGACATCCACGTGGACGGCAACCCGCACATCCACACCGACCCGGTCAACGCGATCATCATCGCGCGCAACATCCTCGCGGGGCTCCAGCGCGCCTCACCTGAGAACGCCCAGCTCTTCGCCGACCGCGAGCACGACTTCGAGCAGCGCGTCCTGCGCGCGATGGCCGGCGACGAGATCGTGCGGCTGCTCACGCCGGCAGTCGTCTACCGCCTGGCATTCAACGACAGCTTGACGGCGTTCCTGCAGCGCACCAGCTACCAGGGCCAGCCGCTGATCAACCGCCTCGGCGGTTGGCTGCGCCAGGCCGAGGCGTTCCGCGGCCGCCAGATGGTCTGCTACCACAAGGAGTGGGCGTACTTCAGCCGCCGCTTCGGCGTCACCTGCGTCGAGTACATCGAGGTCAAGCCCGGCATTCCCCCGACACCGCGCCACGTCCGGGACGTGATCAACCTGATGCGCGACCAGCACATCCCGGTGCTGTTCGCGTCGAACTATTTCGACCGCAACCAGATCCGCGAGGTGGCCGAGCGCACCGGCGCCACGGCGGTCATCGTGCCGGAGAACACCCACGGCGCACCTGGCGTGGAGACCTACTTCGACCTGATGAACACGTGGATCACCCAGCTCGCGCAGGGCTTCGCGAGCACCGCGGGGGCGCGGTGAGCGCGCTCGATCTGATGCTGCCGCCCTTCGTGGCGTGCATGATCCTGGTCACCCTCCACTCGTACCTCGGCCTGCACGTCATCGCGCGCGGAGTCATCTTCGTGGACCTCTCCCTCGCGCAGATGGCGGCGCTCGGCACGACCACCGGGCTGCTCGTGGGCGTCAACCCCGGCTCGAGCACGGCGCAGCTCTTCGCCCTCGGCGCCACGGTGATGGGCGCGGCGATCTTCGCCGCCACCCGCCCGCACGGCCACAGCAGGGTGCCGCAGGAGGCGATCATCGGCATCGTGTACGTCGTGGCCTCGGCGGCCGCGCTGCTCGTCGCCGACAAGGCGCCCCGCGGCGCCGACGCCATCAGGGACGTGCTGGTCGGCACGATCCTGTGGGTGACCTGGCCGACGATCGTGAGGCTCGCCGTGGCGTACGCCGTGCTCGGCGCGGCCCTGTTCGTGCTGCGCAAGCGGTTCGAGACGATCTCCTTCGAGCCCGCGCGTGCCGCGGCCAACGGCTGGAACATCCGCTGGTGGGACTTCTGGTTTTACCTCGTCTTCGGGATCGTGATCACCTTCTCCGTCCCGCTCGGCGGTGTGCTGCTCGTCTTCTCCTTCCTCGTAGTCCCGGCGGTGACCGGATTCCTGTTCACGCGGCGGCCCGGCCTGCTGACGGTGATCTCGTGGTCCACCGGCGTCGTGGCATCGGGCGCGGGGCTCGCGCTGTCGTACGCCTACGACCTGCCGACCGGGCCGCTGATCGTCTGCACGTTCGGGGTCGTGCTGATGGCGGCGGGGATCGTGCGGCGACTGACGCGCCCGGCGGCGGGGACGCCCGCCTGACGATGCGCGCCGGGCGCCGGCTCGCGCTCGTGCTGGCTCCCGTCGCGGCCGCGGCCGTCGCCGCCGCGTGCCACGACAGCGTGGGCGTCGGCGCCTGCTTCGAGCCCAACGTCACGCGCTACGACTTCCACATCGCCGGCGACACGGCGCTCGTCTTCCGCTGGCCCGGAGGCTCCATGCCCGTACGCGTATACGCGGAGCAAGTGGGCGACCTCCCGGCCAACGTCGCGGCCGGCATGGGGCTGTGGCGCAGCGCATTCCGCTGCGGAGAGCTCAGTTACACGCTCACTCCCGACTCGACGCACGCCGATATCATCGTCCGCAACCCCGCATCGCTGCCGGTGCTGTCGCGGCGTGCCGTCGCCATGTTCGCCGACTCGGTCCGCGCGTGCGGCGGCGTCACGGTGTTCGACACGCTCGCAGGCCGCCTCACGGGCCCCATGCGCGCCTACGTGGCGCCGAGATCGGTGGACACCGCCGCCGTGCGCTCGTGCTATCACTTCGTCGTCGCCCACGAACTCGGCCACACCCTCGGCCTCGGCTCCCACAGCGCCGATACCAACGACCTGATGAATCCGCTGCCGCGGCGCCTCGCGCTCAGCGACCGCGACCGCTACACGATCCAGGTCCTCTACCACACCACCCCGACCATCGGGCCGCCACTGCGATGAGCGGGCGCCGCGCGATCACCGAGGCCGACGTCCGCGCCGCCGGCGGCGGCCGCACTCTCGACGTGCCTGCCGACGCCGTCGTCACCCCTGCCGCCCGCGACCTGGCACGCCAGCTGGGCGTCGCCCTGAGGGAGAACCCTCACACCTCGCACCCCGCACCTCGTACCATCGTCGCCCTCGGCGCAGACCACGGCGGTTTTCCTCTCAAAGAGCACCTCAAGCCGCTGCTCGCCGAGCTGGGACATGATGTCCTAGACGTGGGCACCTTTGGCGCCGACCCGGTGGACTACCCGGACTTCGCGGTGGCCGTGGCGCGCGCGGTCGCAGAGGGGAGAGCTTGGCGCGGGATTATGGTGGACGGCGCCGGCATCGGCAGCGCCATGGCCGCCAACAAGATCCGCGGCATCCGCGCGGCGCTGTGCTACGACCTCACCACCGCGGCCAATGCGCGCGAGCACAACGACGCCAACGTCCTCACGCTGGGCGGCACGCTGATCGGCACACGACTTGCGACGGACATCGTGCGGGCATTCCTCACCACGGCGTTCGGTGGGGGCCGCCACGCCCCGCGCGTGGACAAAATCAACCAGCTCGATTTCGGCCGCGGCTAGGGCGTCTCCGGGCCGCCGCCCGGAGGTCCTATGGCTGTCAGCCGCCAGGAAGCCCTCGACTACCACGCCGGCGGCAGGCCCGGCAAGATCCAGATCGCGATCACCAAGCCCTGCAAGACGCAGCGCGATCTCTCCCTCGCTTACACGCCCGGCGTCGCCGAGCCCTGTCTCGACATCCAGAAGAACCCCGACGACGCCGACCGCTACACGGCGCGTGCCAACCTCGTCGCCGTCGTCTCCAACGGCACCGCGGTGCTCGGTCTCGGCGACATCGGCGCGCTCGCCGGCAAGCCGGTCATGGAGGGCAAGGGCGTCCTGTTCAAGGCGTTCGCCGACATCGACGTCTTCGACCTCGAGATCAACGCCCCGACGGCCGCGGACTGCATCCGGTTCTGCGAGATGCTCGAGCCGACGGTGGGCGGGATCAACCTCGAGGACATCAAGGCCCCCGAGTGCTTCGAGGTCGAGGAGACGCTCAAGGAGCGCCTCAAGATCCCCGTGTTCCACGACGACCAGCACGGGACCGCGATCATTTCGGGCGCGGCGCTGATCAACGCCGCCGAGGTCGTGGGCAAGAAGCTCGAGGACCTGAAGATCGCCTTCAGCGGCGCCGGCGCTTCGGCGATCGCCACGGCTAACCACTACGTCCGCCTCGGCGTCCGCCGGGAGAACATCACGCTGGTGGACACGAAGGGCGTCGTGCACGCGGGTCGCACCGACCTCAACAAGTACAAGCAGGCCTTCGCGAAGAAGACGGACGCGCGCACCCTAGCCGACGCGATGAAGGGCGCCGACGTCTTCGTCGGCCTCTCGGTGGCGGGGATCGTGTCGAAGGAGATGGTGGCGGCGATGGGCAAGCGGCCGATCGTCTTCGCCCTCGCCAACCCGGTCCCCGAGATCATGCCGGACGAGGCGAAGGCGGCCCGGCCGGACGCGATCGTCGCCACCGGGCGCTCGGACTTCCCGAACCAGGTCAACAACGTCCTCGGCTTCCCGTTCATCTTCCGCGGCGCGCTGGATGCCGGGGCGCGGGCGGTCAATGACGAGATGAAGATGGCCGCCACGCTCGCGCTGGCGGCGCTGACCAAGGAAGATGTGCCGGAGGCGGTGCTCCAGGCCTACGGCCTCGAACACCTGCGCTTCGGCCCCGACTACGTCATTCCCAAGCCGCTCGACGCGCGGGTGCCGCTGTGGGTGGCCCCCGCCGTCGCCGTGGCCGCGGCGCAGAGCGGCGTGGCGCGGCGCGTGCTCGACCCGAAGCAGTACCGCGAGCAGCTCGAGGAGCGCTTCGGCGCCAGTCGCGCGCTGGTGCGGACCCTCACCGCCCGCGCCAAACGGACACTGCAGCGCCTCGTGTTCCCGGATGGGCACGACCACCGCGTTCTGCGCGCCGCCCACGTGCTCGCGGAGGAGTCGGTGGCCGCGCCGATCCTCATCGGCGAGTCCGAGCTCATCCGCCGGGCGGCCGCCGAGGCGGAGGTCCCGCTCGCGGGCCTGACGATCGTGGACCCGGACAGCGACGCGGCCAAGGGCCGCTATGCCCGGGCGCTCTGGGAGCGGCGCCGCCTCAAGGGGATGACCGAGCACCACGCGCTGGAGCTCATCCGGCGCCCCGACTACTTCGGCTCGGTAATGGTCGCGGAGGGGGACGCCGACGCGCTGCTCGGCGGCATCCAGCAGTACTACCCCGACAAGCTGCACGCGCCGCTCCAGGTGATCGGCGTGGACCCGGCGGCCGGCGTCGCCGCGGGCGTCATCATCGTGACGCTCGAGCGGGACTCCTACTTTTTCGCCGACACCACGCTGGTCGAGTACCCGGACGCGAGGACCGTGGCGACGATCGCGTCGCAGACCGCGAAGCTGGTTCGCCGCTTCGGCCTGGTGCCACGGGTCGCGCTGCTGTCGTTCTCCAACTTCGGCTCGTTCCGGACGAGCGACAGCGTGCGAATGGCCGACGCCGCCCGAATCCTCCACGAGGAGGAGCCCGACCTCGAGGTGGACGGCGAGATGATGGCCGAGACCGCCTTGACGCCGGCTATCCTGAAGGCCCAGTTCCCCTTCAGCCGGCTCAAGGGCCAGGCCAACGTGCTCGTGTTCCCTGGGGTGGCGGCCGCCAACATCGGCTACCAGCTCATCAAGTGCATGGCCGGCGCACAGGTCATCGGCCCGATGATCGTGGGGACCAAGAAGCCGATCCACGTCCTGCGCCGCGACGCCGGCGTCCAGGACGTGATCAACATGGCCGTGATCGCCGCCGTGGACGCCCAGGAGCGACGCAAGTGACGGTGTCGCAGGACGTTGCAAGCGATATTATCTTATGGTGTTCGACCTTGAACTCGGACCGGTTGCCATGACTACGACCTTCGATACCGCCACGCTCGATCGCCACGGCCTGCACCACACGGGCAGCGCCTACTGGAACCTCTCGGCCGCCGCCCTCTACGAGGAGGCCGTCCGGCGCGGCGAGGGCACGGTCGCCGCCGGCGGCCCGCTCGTCGTCATCACCAAGCCGCACACGGGCCGCTCGCCCAACGCCAAGTTCGTCGTCCGGGAGAGCGAGTCCGAGCAGAAGGTCTGGTGGGGGAACGTCAACCAGCCGTTCGAGCCCGCCGGCTTCGAGCGGCTGCAGGACGAGGTGCTGCGCTACCTCGACCGGCGGGATCTCTTCATCCGCGACGTCTACGCCGGCGCCGACCCGGCCTACCGCCTGCCGGTGCGGTTCATCACGCCGAGCGCGTGGTCCGCGCTGTTCGTCAACAACATGTTCGTGCGGCCCGACCCGTCCGAGCTGGCGCACTTCGAGCCCGGCTTCACGGTGCTCCACGCCCCCGAGTTCCAGGCCGACCCCGCGAGGCACGGCACGAAGACCGGCACCTTCATCATCATCAGCTTCGCGAAGAAGCTGATCCTCGTCGGCGGCACGCGCTACGCCGGCGAGATGAAGAAGTCGATCTTCACGATCATGAACTACCTGCTGCCCGACCGCGGCGTGCTGCCCATGCACTGTTCGGCCAACGTCGGCAAGGACGGCGATTCGGCGATCTTCTTCGGCCTTTCGGGCACCGGGAAGACGACGCTGTCGGCGGACCCCGAGCGCGGCCTCATCGGCGACGACGAGCATGGCTGGAGCGAGCGCGGCATCTTCAACTTCGAGGGCGGCTGCTACGCGAAGGTGATCCGCCTCTCGCCGACGGGCGAGCCGGAGATCTACGCCACGACGCGGCGCTTCGGGACGGTGCTGGAGAACGTCGTGATGGACCCGCTCACGCGCGCCCTCGACCTCGACAGCCAGGCAATCACCGAAAACACGCGGGCGTGCTACCCGATCGACTTCATCCCGAACCACGTCGCGGCGGGCATGGCGGGACACCCGACCACCGTCGTCTTCCTCACCGCCGATGCGTTCGGCGTCCTGCCGCCGATCAGCAGGCTGACGGCCGACCAGGCGATGTACCACTACCTGTCGGGGTACACGGCGAAGGTGGCGGGCACCGAGCGCGGCGTGACCGAACCGAAGGAGACCTTCAGCACCTGTTTCGGCGCGCCGTTCCTGCCGCGGCCGCCGGCGCTGTACGCCGAGATGCTGGGAAAGCGGATCGAGCGGCACAAGGTGAACGTGTGGCTGGTCAACACCGGCTGGACCGGCGGCCCGTACGGCGTGGGCCGGCGGATAAACCTCGCCCACACCCGGGCCATGCTGCGCGCGGCGCTGGCGCTCAGGCTGGACGGCGTCGCGTATGCGAGCGACCCCGTGTTCGGCGTGGCGGTGCCGCTCGGCGTACCCGACGTGCCGGACACCGTGCTCAAGCCGCGCGACACCTGGGCCGACACGGCGGCCTACGACGCGCAGGCGAAGAAGCTGGTGGCGCTGTTCCACAGCAACTTCGAGAAGTACGCCGCCGGCGTCCAGCAGTCCGTCCGCGACGCAGGGCCGAAGGCAGGCTGAAGACGTGACGCGGGGCGGGCCCGGGCGTGAGGTCGTCGTGCGCGACCTCCTCTGGCAGAACATCGCGCTCGAGCCCGCCGCCGCAGAGGTCGTCGACTCCCCGGCCTTCCAGCGGCTGCGCTACGTCCGCCAGGTCGGCCACGCCTTCCTCGTCTATCCCGGCGCCACCCACTCGCGTTTCGAGCACGCGCTCGGCGCCTACCACCTCGCGCGCCGCGCGCTCGCGATCCTCGAGCAGCGCGGGGAGCTCGCGGGCCTTTCCGCGGCGGACGCGCTGTTCATCCGCCTCGGCGCCCTGCTCCACGACATCGGGCACTACCCGTTCTCGCACGCCCTCGAGGAGTCCGGATTCACCTCGCACGAACGGCTCGGCGAGGAGCTGCTCGGCCGCGCGCCGCTCGCCGGGCTGCTCGAGGCGCACGGGTTCTCCGACCCCGCCGCGCGGTTCGGCGCCCTGATCCGCGGGGCGAGCGATCACCCGCTCGCCGGGTTGATCTCCGGCTCGATCGACCTCGACAAGCTCGACTACCTGCGCCGCGACGCCCTGATGTGCGGCGTGCCCTCCGGCCAGGTGGACGTGGACCGCCTGCTGCACTGCCGCGCCGTCGTGGAACTGGACGCTCGCCGCGCGGTCGGCATCCGCG
>CAYHQJ010000070.1:9100-10396 GCA_964358595.1 uncultured Gemmatimonadales bacterium | reverse complement strand
CCACCACGTCGGCCGTATTGATCCCGATCCCGATCCGGAGCGGCGGCTTGCCCTCGCTCGCGAACCGCTCGGCCAGCTTCAACGTGGCGTCGCGCATGGCCAGCGCGCAGTCGCAGGCGCGGTCGGCGTGGTCGGTGTACGGCACCGGCTCGCCCCAGAACGCCATCACCGCGTCGCCGATGAACTTGTCCAGCGTGCCACCCGACTGCTTCACGATCGCGGCCATCTCGGTCAGGTAGTCGTTGAGAAACGCGATCACCTCGGTGGGCTGCATCTTCTCCGAGATGGACGTGAAGCCGCGAATGTCGCTGAACAGGATCGACAGCTCCGCGCGCAGCCCCTCGAGGTGCAGCTTCGACGGGTCCTCGGCGAGCCGCGCGACGTACTCGGGCGCGACGTACTTCGAGAACATCTCGCGGATCTGCCGCTTGTGCCGCCCCTCGGTCATGTAGTTGACCGCCATCCCGCCGGTGAACGTCAGCAGGATCGCCAGCGAGGGCGTGGCTGCGTCGAGCCACAGGTGCTGCGCGCCGAACAGCCAGAAAGCGAGCGCGACGTAGGCCCCGGCCAGGCCGACGCCGAGCGCGGCGCTCGCCCAGACGGCCGTCACGGTCGAAACCGCGAGCCCCGCGAGCAGCGCCGCGAGGAGCAGCGCGACGCCGTTGGCGAGCGGGCGGGCGCGGTAGAGGTAGTCGCGGTTCAGGATGTTGTCGGCCACGGTCGCGTGGATCAGCACGCCCGGATCGCTGGGCCCGAACGGATTGGCCCGCGCCTCGAACAGCCCCGAGCCCGACGCGCCGACGAACACGACCTTGCCCCGGAAGGTCTCGAGCGGCACCTCGGGCGAAGCGCCGGCGCGCGCCTGCTCGTACGACCGGAAGATCTGCGCGATCGGGATGATGCGGTACGTCTCGCGCCGTGCCTCGGGGTCGCGGTACGGTCCCTTCCAGTTGATCAGCAGCGCGCCGCGCTCGTCCACGGGGATCTCGTCGTCGTTCAGAACCAGCGCGCCCTTCCGCCACACCGCCCTGCCGTCCAGGAAACGCATCGAGTCCGCCGTGATCGCCGTCGCGAGGCCGAAGGCGAGAAACAGGGAATCGCGGAACTGGTAGAGGAGCGGCGCACGCCGGGCGGTGCCGTCCACCGGGTCGGGCGTGTAGTTGATCGAGCCGACGTTCTGCGACGAAGCCAGCAGCGCTGGATACGGGTGCTGCACCGCCTGGAAGACGTGGAGGTCTCGCGGCACCGAGTCCACGCCGCGGTCGTACACGTCGAGCAGGTGACGAATCGCGACCG
>CAYHQJ010000070.1:0-9000 GCA_964358595.1 uncultured Gemmatimonadales bacterium | reverse complement strand
CCGCGCGCGAGGTCGAGGCTCAGGTTGTCCACGTCCACGATCACGATGTTCGTGTCTGCCTTCGCCGGATCGTGGAGCGCGCGGAACCGCGCGTCGAGCGTCTTCAGCTCGGCGGCCTCGAACAGGTAGGTGCCGCGGAGGAGGGCGAGGAGCAGCGCGACGAGCAGGCCGGTGCCGAGGCCGAGGAGCGTGCGGCGCCTGCGGGGGGTCACGCGGGAAGCCTAGGGCCGCTCCGGGACGCCGTCCAGCCGGACGATGTAGCTCGCCAGTGCCGCGACGTCACCGTGGAAGAGCCGCTCGGCCAGCTCGCTGACCATCGACCGGCGGACCTCTTCCTCCGATACGAGGGGGCGGTACAGATAGTGTCGGCCCTCGGGCCGCCGGGCGATCAGCCCGGCCTTCTCGAGCCGGGACATGATCGTAGCCACCGTCGTCAGGGCGAGGCCGCGCTCCCGCTCGATGGCGGCGTGCACGTCCGCGACGGTCGCTTCGGAGCGGGCCCAGAGAACCCGCATGATGGCCAGCTGCAGTTCCGTGAGCTCGAGGGGTTTGTGCACGGTCGTGCCCGGCTCCGGGTGGAGATGGTCGGGGACTACGCCATTCTACACCTGTAGTACGGACAGTCAAGACCGGAGTTTCAGGGGTGCTCGAGCACGATGTACCGGACGTCGTCGCGGGACATCGAGCGCACCCAGTCGACGAGGTCGGTGATCCGGTCGGGGGGGAGGATGCCGCGGGCGCCCGTCAGTTGGCGGGTGACGCGCAGCAGCCGGCCGTCCTGGACGTACTCGGAGCGGTAGGAGCCGAAGGCGCTCGCGGCGGCGACGGCGTTGGGGAGCCGGGCGCGCCAGCCGGCCGGCAGGGTGAGGCGCAACTCGGCCACATACTCGAATGGCCCGATCACTGCTGCGGCATCGATCGGGAAGCGGCGCGGCCCGCGCGACTCCAGCTCCGAGACGAGCCCGGGCGCCGCCATGTTGTCGATGGGTAGGGTGAGGATGTCGGCGCCGCCGGCGTTCGACGTCGCCCGGGCGCCCAGGATCGCGACCGACAGCCGGGCCTCAGCCGCGAGGTCGCGGCCGTCGAACGCCTCGAGGCTGTCCCCCAAGGCCCCCTGGAACGTCTCGCCGGCGAGGGCGCGGGTGAGCCGGTCGCGTTCGGTCGGGGTCAGTGGGCGCGAGAAGACCTCGCGCAGCGGGTACTGCCGGCTCCCCGTGCCCGTGCGCGTGAAGCGCCCGCGGAACTCGCCCGTCGCGGACAGCTCGCCCTCGACGCGGATGACCGAGCGGTTGGCGACGACGGAGTCCTCGGGGAGCGTCACCTCCTCGCCGCGGCCGTCGGGGCGGACGACGAGCGCGAACTTGCCCTGCTCGACCGGCGGCAACTGGCCGAACGGCACGAGCTCCGCCGTGAGATCCACGAACGTGTACCCGCTCGTGCCCGGCCGCTCGAGCGCGGCGATCATGTGGTTGAACTGGCGCGGCGAGGGCAGCTCGCGCTCGACGCCGCCACTCTGGGCGAGCAGGACCGGGTAGGCGGCGACGCCCATCCGCCGCAGCAGCGCGATGAACAGCGTCGCCTTGTCCTTGCAGTCGCCGTACTGCGCCTCGAAGACCGCGGCGGGCGGGCGCGGCTGGTAGCCGCCGATGCCGAGCGAGAGCGACACGTACCGGAAGTCCTGGGCGACCCAACGGTGCGCGGCGCGGATGCTGTCCTCCAGAGTGCGCGCGGCGACGACGATCTCGGCGAGCCGCGCTTCGATCTGGGGCGTCAACGCGTAGCGGTCGCGGGAGAGCTCCGCGTACCAGCGCGCGACGTCATTCCAGGAGAGCGGCGCGGCGAGGTTGACGTACACCTCGACGGTGTTCGGGTCGGCGGCGAACGGCTCGGTCTCGAGCTTCGGGACGTCGTTGGTCGCCCACACGTAGGTGCGCCGTTCCGCGCGCTCCGTCGTGCGGCGCGGGAACCGGACGTTGTCCTCCTTGATGCGCGGCGTCATCGCGGCGGGAACGTCCACGACGAGCCGCGAGCGGCGCACCAGCCGGCCGGTCGTCACGCGCCACTGCGAGAGGAAGTCGCCGGGCATGACGGGCTGCGTGGTCTCGACCGTGTAGCTGTAGTCCACGATCGTCCCGGGCACGACGCCGCCGAGGGAGAGGCGGCGCAGCTTGAGATCGGTGTAGACCGGGTTCGCCTCGGCCACCGGCGCGAGCGACTCCTGCTCGTGCGTCGGCTGCGCCGCCACCACCGCGCCGCCCGGCCGCACGACGCGCGCCCAGTTGACGACGAGGCGCTCGCGCCCCGGCGAGTACGAGAAGCTCAGCTCCGCCCAGTTCTCCACCGCCTCGCGGGTCAGGATCTGGACGACCTGGCGATAGGTGCGGCTCCCGCGTCCGTCGGCCTCGATGCGCACGACGCCGTCGTCCAGCAGGTAGACGAACGGCTCGCCGCGGTGCTGCGTGGAATCCACCGCGAGCGCGTAGATGGTGTCGCTGCGCACCGACGGATCGCCCGCCGGCGTGACGCGGGGCGCCTGCGCGAGGGCCGTGGACGCCGCCCCGAGCAGCAACCCGGCGAGGCGGCAGGTGAGGTGGCGTGGCATGCGGGGAACAATGCTCGCGCGGCGGGCGGGCGTAAAGGCCGCCACTGCCTCCCTCGCGTCGGGCCGGCAAGTTCCTGACCGAGAATCGGCGGCTCCTCTCGAAGCCGCCGATCGCACTTCGCCCGCTTCCTCACCCGCCGCCCACTACTGTGTCGAATCCGAGGGCACCTTCAGCTCCAGCTCCACCAGCACTCGCAGCGTGTCCCCGGCTCGCGCTGTGATCGTGGTCTTCCAGGGTTGGAACTCCGCGGTCTCGACCTCGAGATCGTGTTCTCCGGGCGACGCCTGGAACAGCCGGCCGCGCATCTGAATCTCATCCAGCCAGATGATCGCGTCGTCCGGCAGATCGCCGCTGACGCGGACGTAGCCGACCGCCGGCGCCACCACCGGCGCTGAGGGAGCGGTCGGCACCGCCGGCGCCTCGGGGCGCGCGGTGTCGGCCGCCGCGGCCGCAGGACGGGCGCTCTTCTCCCGCTTCCCCATGAACACGACCGCCAGGACCGCGGCGACACCGACCAGCGCGACGCCGCCCACGATCGGCACAATGGGAATCCTGCGGCGCGAGGGCGGCTCCTGGACGGCCGCCGGCTCCGACAACACGGGCAAGCTCACTGGCTCACGTGGCGCTGGCGGCGCCGGTTGTGGCGACGGCGCGCTCACCTTCGGCGCGGGAGGCGGCGCCGGCTTCGGAGGAGGAGGAGGAGGCGCCGCCGCCGGTTTCGGAGCTGGCGGCACCGGTGCCGGCGGTGGTGGAGCCGGTATCGGAGGTGGCGGCGCCGGCATCGGCGGCGCAGGCTTGGGTGGTGCCGGCGCCGGCATCGGCGGCACGGGAGGCGGCGCCTCCCGCACTGCCTTCTCCTCGACAGGAGCCGGGGCGGAGCGCTTCGGCGGGGCCGAGCCGGTCGGCAGCGTGGGCACGAGAGCGCCCTGCGCTAGTGCTTGAAGCTGCGCTACGGCCGCCTTCTGCTCATCCTCACTCAGCGCCACCGCCTGGACGGCGAGCAGCATGTCGCTTGTCGTCGGGTAGCGCTCGGCCGGCGTCTTGCTGAGCGCCCTGCGCACCACGTCGACGAGTTCCCGCGGCACATCCGGCCGCGTCATTCCGATCTCGGGCGGCGGGGCCGAGACGTGCAGCCCGAGCAGCGCGATCGTGGTGTCGGCCTCGAACGGCAGCCGCCCGGTCAGCATCTGGAAGGCCAGGACGCCGACCGCATACTGGTCAGCCTGGGGCCCCACCTGCTGCCCGGAACACTGTTCCGGGCTCATGAAGAGCGCGGACCCGATCGTCGCCGCCGTGGACTCCTGATCCTTGAGGGCGCGCGCGATCCCCACGTCCGCGAGCGCGACGCCCCCCTCGCGATCCACGAAGACGCTGGGCCCCCCGACGCTGCGATGGAAGACGCGGCGGCCGTGCGCGTAGGCCAGCCCACCCACGATGGCGCGCAGCACGGTGAGGACCACCGGGATCGGCAGGGCACCCTGATTCGCGATCACCCGGTCGAGCGAGCACCCGTCCACGAACTTCATCGTGTAGAAATCGGTGCCCGCCGCCTGTCCGACCTTGTAGACCGGGACGATGTTGGCGTGCACGAGGTTGGCCGCGACGCGCGCTTCCCTGCGGACCCGCTCGCCGAGGCCAACCGGCGCATCGGGAGGGACGACCTTGAGTGCCACGGTCCGCTGCGGCTCGCGCTCCATCGCCTTGAAGACCAGGGCGATGGTCCCGCGTCCGACGAACTCCCCGATCTCGTATTCCTTCGCGAGATTCTCGCGGAGCGTGGCGAGCAGGGTGCCGGGGTCGGTCATCCGCGGCTCCGAACGGCGCCCACCAGGCAGGAGGTCCTGAAAGTCCCAGGCATGGCGTGATCGAAGATGTTCCGCGTGCCACCCTCCGTGCAAGGTCCCGGGCGCAGCAGGCAATTCCTATCCATCAACCGGCGCGCTCGACGGCCGTCACGAAGGCCGCGAGCTTCCGGGGGTCGAGCCTTCCCGCGGTGCGAACGCCGCTGCACACGTCCACGCCATGGGGTCGGACGGCCGCGATCGCCTCCGCGACGTTGTCGGGCCGGAGCCCGCCCGCGAGCCACAGCGGAGCGCCGAGGTCGCGGATCCGGCGGCTCAGGCTCCAGTCGTGGGTGCGGCCCGTGCCGCCCAGCTCCTTGACCGCGGCGTCGGGCCGGCCGGAGTCGAGGAGGATGGCGTCCACCCGCCCGACCACCTCATCGGCCTCAAGCACCGAGCGTTCCCCC
Source organism: uncultured Gemmatimonadales bacterium (assembly GCA_964358595.1). Taxonomy (GTDB): domain Bacteria; phylum Gemmatimonadota; class Gemmatimonadetes; order Gemmatimonadales; family JACORV01; genus CAYHQJ01. Next base: position 4,149 of record CAYHQJ010000070.1, on the reverse strand, counting down.
TGCACGTGGATCACCTGCACCAGGTCCACGCCGGGGAGCGCCGAGCGCAGGTCGCGGTGGCTGCCGATGGCGAGGCGGTCGCAGATCTGCACGGTGTTCACTCCCGTGCGGCGCACCTGCGCGATGATCGCGGTGGCGTCCGGCTTGCTCGTGAGGAGGAAGGTGCGGACGGGGCGGCCTGCGAGCGCACCGGCGATCTCGGCGATGAGCGGCTCCGGTATCGGGCCCGGGCCGCTGGGCATCTCCGAGACCAGGCCGACCGCCGCGGCGCCGTGGTCGATGGCCAGCAGCGCCTCGGCGAGGCTCGCGATGCAGCAGATCTTGATGCGCGGTGCGGCGTAAGCTTCCACGTGGTCCTCTCGCGCGCGGCGCGGACTGTGGTATGCTAATGGCGTGACCGACCACCGCCAAACCGCCGTCTGGCTCGAGCACTGGCAGGACGAGGCCGACGCCGCCTTCCTCTATCGCGTGCTCGCCGCGGCGGAGCCCAGCCCCGAGCGCAAGGACCTCTACCTCCGACTCGCCGAGGTCGAGGACCGGCACACGGTCATCTGGCAGAAGATCCTCGCCGATCACGGCGTCGCCACCGCCGCGCCGCAGCCCACGGCGCGCGCCCGGCTGCTGGCGTGGACCGCGCGCCGCTTCGGGCCCGGCATCCTGACGTCGCTGCTGCTGCGCGAGGAGGGACGCGAGGTGAAGGGCTACCTCGAGCTGTACCGCGACAGCGACGCCGGTGCCGCGAGGGACGCCGCGCTCACGCTCGCCAAGGAGTCCGCCCACCACGCCGCGACGCTCGGCGGACTCGCGGGGACGGTGGGCGAGCCGTGGCACCAGACCGAGTCGGGCGGGTTCCTGCGCAACGTCGTGTACGGCTTCAACGACGGGCTCACCGCGAACTTCGGCCTCGCGGCGGGCGTGATCGGCGCCAACGTGGCGCCGCACGTGGTGCTCCTCTCCGGCATCGCGGGGATGATCGCCGACGCCCTCTCGATGGGCTCCTCCGGTTACCTCGCCGCCAAGAGCGAGCGCGAGCTCTACGAGCACGAGATCGCGATGGAGGCGGAGGAGATCCGGCTGATGCCGGAGATCGAGGCCGACGAGCTGGCGCTGGTGTACGAGGCGAAGGGCATCGAGCGCGCGGAGGCGCGGCGCCGCGCGAACGAAGTGATGGCGAATCCCGAGCGCGCGCTCGCCGAAAAGGTGCGCGAGGAGCTGAAGATCGGCGAGCAACGCACCACGCCGCTGCGGGAGGGCGTGATCACCGGGACGGCGACCGCCGTCGGCGCGTTCATTCCCGTCGCGCCGTTCCTCGTCACCAGCGGGACGCCGGCGATCGCCGCGTCGTTCGCGATCTCCATGGCGTCGCACTTCGCGGTCGGCGCCGCGCGCAGCGTGTTCACCGGACGCAGCGTGTTCCGCTCCGGCATCGACATGTTCCTCGTCGGGGTCGGGGTCGCTGCGGTGGGATACGTCGTCGGCGGCCTGGTGGCGAAGCTGCTGTGAGCGACCGGTGGTTCTGGGCGATGGTGGTGGTCCTGGCGGCTGTCGGCGTGATCCTGCTGATCGGGCGACAGGCGGGCGAAACGCACGGGGACGAACGCGATGCGCGCAAGGCGGCGCGCGACGCCGATGACGAGATCGACTACGAGACGCTGGAGCAGGCGGAGCGGGAAGTGCGCGACCTGGACGCGGACGCGAAGCCCGAGGACGGTTTCGCGGGCGACGACTGGGGTCCGGGGACGCGGAAGCCGCCGGTCGCCTAGACCAGATCCTCGACGCCCTTCGCCGTGACCCGCGCGGCGACCAGCGGCAGCGGCGCGGCGCGGCCCTCGCCGATCTTGATCGCCCGGTCGAGCGCTGCGCGCGCGAGCGCGACGCCGGCCTCGTCCCGCGCGAAAATCGAGGCCAGCGGCTCCGAGGTGTGCACCTCCTGGCCGGGGCGCGCAGTGATCACGAAGCCGACGGTCGGGTCCACCGCGTCGTCCACCTGCTGGCGCCCGCCGCCCATCTGCACGACCGCACGGCCGATGGCGCGGGGCTCCACCTCGACGATCGTGCCCGCGCTGGGCGCGTAGTACACCTCGACGCACTCGGCCTGCGGCAGCAGCGCCGGGTCCTCCACGACGGCCGGGTTGCCGCCCTGCGCCTCGATGATCGCCTCGAACTTCTCCGCCGCCTTGCCGCTCCCGATCGCCTCCTCGAGCCGCGCGGCCGCGTCGGCGGCTTCCGCCTCCCCCGCCAGCAGGAGCATCTCGACCCCGAGCGCGAGGGTGACGTCGTGCAGGTCCTGCGGCCCCTCGCCGCGCAGGCTCATGATCGCCTCTTCGGCCTCGAGCGCGTTGCCGCAGGCGCGGCCCAGCGGCCGGTCCATCGCGGTGAGCAGCGCCACCGTGGGGCAGCCGCGGTCCTCACCGAGGCGGATCATCGTTTCGGCCAGCTCGCGCGAGCGCTCCGGGTCGGTGATGAAGGCGCCGCTCCCCTGCTTGACGTCGAGCACGAGGCCGGTGAGCCCCTCGGCCAGCTTCTTGGACATGATGCTCGCGGCGATGAGCGGGATGCACTCGACCGTGGCGGTGACGTCGCGCAGGGCGTAGAGCCTCTTGTCTACCGGGGCGATCTCGGGCGTCTGGCCGATCATCGCGCAGCCGACCCGGTCGATCTGCGCCTTCGTCTCCTCGAGGGAGAGGTCGGTGCGGAAGCCGGGGATGCTCTCCAGCTTGTCGAGGGTGCCGCCGGTGTGGCCGAGCCCGCGGCCCGACATCATGGGCACGGCGACGCCGCAGGCGGCGACGAGCGGCGCGAGCACCAGCGACACCTTGTCGCCGACGCCGCCGGTCGAGTGCTTGTCGACCACCGGCCGGCCCAGGTGGGCGAAGTCGAGGCGGCTCCCCGAGGCCAGCATCCCGTCGAGCAGCGCGGCGGTCTCCTCGCGCGCGAGGCCGCGCAGGAAGCAGGCCATGAGGAGCGCCGCCATCTGGTAGTCGGGGATCCGGCCGTCCGCGTAGGCGGCGAGGAGGTCCCGCCACTCGGCCGGGCCGAGGGCGCCGCCGTCCCGCTTGCGCTCGATGAGTCCGGGCACAAACATTAGGCCGTCCCCAACCTGGTGGAGCTTCTGTCATGCGAGCCCTGACCCTTGCGACCGTTGCGCTCGTGCTGAGCGCGAGCGCGACGATGGCGCAGGACATCGCGGGCCACATCGCCGCGGGCGACGCCGCCCGGTGCCGGCGCAACCCGCAGGAGGCCCTGGCCCACTTCCGCGCCGCGCTGGCGACGGATTCGATGCACTACGAAGCCAACTGGAAGGCGGCGCGCACGCTGGCCGAGATCGGCAAGATGATGCCAGACAACGCGCGGGCGCGGCGCGACTCGGTGTACGAGGAGGCTCGCCAGATGGCCGACCGGGCGGTGCGGGCGGACCCGAACGGCGCCGACGGGCACTACATGATGGCGGTGGCGGTCGGGCGCGTGGCGCTCACCAAGGGGCCGCGCGAGCGCGTGCGCTACTCGCGGGTCGTCCGCGACGAGGCGCTCCGCGCGACGGAGCTGGAGCCGCGGCACGACGGCGCGCTTCACGTGCTCGGCCGGTGGAACGCCGAGATCCAGCGCCTGCCCGGCATCACCAAGTTCTTCGCGAAGACCTTCCTCGGCGCGTCCATCTTCAACCAGGCGTCGTGGGAGAACTCGTTCAACTACTTCGAGCAGGCGATCAACATCGAGCCACAGAACATCTATCACCACCTCGACCTTGCCGAGGCCCTGGTCGACGGGGACCGCCCCGCCGACGCGCGGCCGCACCTCGAGCAGGTGGCGGGCCTCTCGCTGGGCTGCGATCCGCAGGATCCCGAATACAAGCGGCAGGCCGCCGAGCTGCTGCAGCGCATCAGTCGGCGGTAGCCTCGTCCTTCTCGCGCCGCCGGGCGCGCCGGACCCGGTCCTTCAGGTCGTCGTACCGGTCCTGCGCCTCGGCGGCGAGCCTTTTCCCCTTCCGCCTGATGATCCGCCGCGTCTCCTCGCCGCTCTGCGGCGCGAACAGCAGCACCAGCCCCGCCCCGATCAGCGCTCCGAGCAGCAGGCCCGACACGAACGGCCGGGTGCCGCGGCTCTCCTCGTGGTCCGTCATCGTCGTCACCTCGTCCCGGCGGCGCGCGC
>CAYHQJ010000069.1:0-10498 GCA_964358595.1 uncultured Gemmatimonadales bacterium | reverse complement strand
AGCCAGGCCACCTTCCCGCTCCTCTTCAACGCCCTGCGGACGGCCGCGCGCTGAGGGCTACAGCGCCGCGAGGCCGCGCCGCAGCTCGTCGAGCGTACCCCGCTCGGCAGCGTACAGCACCCGCGGCCGCTCCTCCTGCGCCGTAACCAACCCCGCGCGTACCAGCACGCGCAGGTGTTGCGAAACGGTGGACTGCGCGAGCGGCAACTGCGCGACGATCTCCCCGCAGGTGAGCGAACGCCGCTGACCGAGCAGCAGCCGCACGATCGTCGCGCGGGCGGGATGGCCCAGCGCCTTGCAGAGCCTGGCCACGCGGAGCGCGGCCTCGAAGCCGGCGGACGTCATATCGGCAAACTACGATGATTGGACCGCGGGGAACAGCCGTTGGACGTTGAGCGTTCAACGTTGAGCGCTACACAAGGGCGGGGACGCCCTCCGGCTCCCAGGCGCAGATGCGCCCGGCGATCGCGGAGGCCGCGACCGTATAGGGCGAGGCGAGGTAGAGCTGGCCGGGACCCGAGCGGCCCGGGAAGTTGCGGTTGATCGCCGAGATCGTCACGTCGGTCGCCTTGCGGGAGACGCCGGGCCCGGCGTTGATGCACGCCCCGCACGACGGCTCGACGAAGATCGCCCCGACGTCTGCGAAGACGCGGTCGTAGCCTCGCTCCCGGCAGTACTCGAAGACCTCGCGGGAGCCGCACTGGATGTAGCACTGCACGCCCGCCGCCACCTTCCGGCCGCGCCCCAACCCCTCGCGGAAGACGCGGGCGTACATGTCCATGTCCGCTTTCTTGCCGGCCGTGCAGGAGCCCGCGTAGGCGACATCGATCCTGACCGGCGCGCCCAGCTCCTCGATGAACAGGCCGTTGCCGGGGTCGCCCGGCAGCGCGATCATCGGCTTCAGCTCCGTCGTGTCGATCTCGATCACCTTCACGTACTCGGCGTCGGGGTCCGAGAACAGGCCCGCGCACAGCCGCTCGGCCTCGCCGCGGCTCAGGCCGCGCTGCGCGACCAGATAGTCCACGGTCTTGCGGTCGGGCGCTATGATTCCCGTGAAGGCGCCAACCTCCGCGGCCATGTTGGTCATCGTCGCGCGCTCGTCCACCGACAGCGCCTCGACCGCCTCCCCCGCGTACTCGATGATCTGGCCGATCGCGTCGCCGTTCTTGACGTACGGGTGGCGGAGGATCTGGAGCATGAAGTCCTTCGCAGTGACGTTGTCGGGCTTCTTCCCCCGCACGATCACCTTGAACGACCGCGGCACCCGCACGCGGACGTCCTTCGTGATCCAGCTGTTGAAGACCGCCGTCGTGCCGACGCCGAACGCGACGCAGCCGACCGCGCCCGCATGGGGCGTGTGCGAGTCGCTGCCGATGATGACCTGACCGGGCAGTGCGTGGGCCTCCAGGATCTTCGAGTGGCAGATGGCTTCCGAGCCCGCCGCCGCGAGCGCCCCCGTGAGGTTGAGCCGCTGCTCGAGCTGGCCGTACAGCCTTACGCCCTTGGCCACCGCGAACTGGCGCTGTTTTCGCTCGAGCTCCGCCGCCACCTCGAGCAAACCCATCTCGACGTGCTCCTGCCGCATCACCTGGTCGAGGAACGTCAGGTGGTCGCGGAAGAAGAAGATCGACGCCGGATCGTTGAGCGGGGCGTCCCGGCCCACCAATTGCTCGAAGAAGATCGCCGCCATCGGCGTCACGTACTCGTGACTGAAACGGATGTCCGTGACGACGAACCCCTCGTCGCCGGGCTTCACGGCACCCACGCCGATCTTCTCCGCCGCAGCATCCACGACCCAGTGCCGGGCGAAGATCTTCTCGGCGATCGTCATCGGACGGCGCGGCGTCGTGATGGCCGGCACCCGCACCTTCCCCTGCAGGCGCGCGAGGTTGTAGTTGAACAGCCCGCCGAATTCGATGATGTCCCTCGTGATCTCGCCCTCGCCGTCGGTAAAGACCGAAAGCGGGATCGGATCGCCGCTCGCGAGCCGCTCGAGGATGGAGAAGTCGGTGGTGGTCAGGACGCCGAGGTTCTGGCAGTTCTCGCGGTAGATCCGCTCGATGCTCTCGCCCACGACCAGCCGGATTCCGGCGCACATCTCGGCGTAGGGCGACTGCTCGCGCGAGCTCCCCTTGCCGCGCCGCTTCCCCGCCACCGAGGCGACGAAGCCGCCCCGCTTCACACTCCCACGGGTGATCGGGAACCGGTCCCCCGCCTTGAAGCCGAGGTACGGAAACTCACCCAGGGTCTCGTCGAAGTAGTAGCAGATGTAGGCGGGGGTGATCTCGTCGGTGGAAATGTTGTCGCGCAGCCTGATCGCGGGACTCCAGGCGAGATCCTCACCGTTCATCTGGCGCGTCACGAGCTCCGGATCTTCGGTCAGGAAGAGGACCCGGCCGGCAATGCTAACCTGGTTCGGCCGGCGCTCGACCGGCCGCTCGAGGAGGCTGTTCGGCATGGGCTGGAAGATGCTCCGGCGCGGTGCGCGGCGGCAAGCATTGCTTCCCGGCGCGGCCCCGCGTAAGCTGCCGAAGCCGTGAGTCCCTCGGTCCTGTTCGCTCTCCTCCACGCCCTCAGGGCGCAGCAGCCAGCGGCACCATCCGTCAGTCTCATCGACACGGCGGTGCTCGCGGCGCCGCGCCTCGGCGAGAGCTCCGGCGTCGCTTCCAGCCGGCGCAGGGGCGTCTACTGGACGCACAACGATTCCGGCGACGGCCCAGTGCTCTACGCCACCGACACCCTGGGCCGTGACCTCGGCTTCGTCCGCGTGATCGGCGCGGGCGCTGTGGACTGGGAGGACCTGGCCGCCGCTCCGTGCGGCGACCGCGCCGGCACCTGCCTCTACATCGCCGACACCGGCGACAACCGGCGCCGCCGCCCTCAGGTCGTCGTCTACCGGCTGGCGGAGCCCGAGCCTCCCGGCGGTCCGGGCGACACGACGCGCACGGCCGCGCTGATCGACTCGATCGTCCTCCGCTACCCCGACCGCCCCCACGACGCCGAGGCGCTGGCGGTCACGGCCGGCGGCTGGCTGCTCCTCGTCACGAAGGAGCTGCTCGGCCCGCCGCTTCTGTACCGCGCGAGACTCGGCGGCGCGCCGGGGCCGCAGACGCCCGACAGCCTCGGGCCCCTGCCGGTCGCGACCAACCCGATCCTCGGGCGCCTCGTGACGGGCGCCGCCGTGTCGCCCGATGGCCGGCTCCTCGTAGTGCGGACGTACGTGAGCCTGCACGTCTTCGCCCTCGAGGCCGACGGGAGGAGCGTTCCGCTCGGCGATCCGCGTGGCGTCCCGATTCCCGTGATCGAAAGCCAGGGCGAGGCCGTGGCGTTCGATGGAGACCGCACCTTGGTGCTGACGTCGGAGCGCGGAACGACGGGACACGCCGCGCTCACGCGACTGCGCCTCTTCGCACCGGAACGGTGACGGCGCTCCGCTTCATCCGCGTTGTGGCGGCTGGCGGGGCCGCCGTCGCCGCCGCGGCACTCTTCACGACGTCCGACCGCAGCCGACCGGCGCCGAGCCTGCGCGCCTTCAGGATCGACGCCGGCGGCCTGGCGCTCCGCGCCGTGCGGTCGGGGCATGGCCCCCACGTGCTGTTTCTGCACGGCTACGGCGAGTCGCTCGTCGCCTGGCGCGGCGTATTCGACGCCGTGGCGCGGCACGCCGACGCCATCGCAATCGACCTTCCCGGCTTCGGCCTCTCGGCAAAGCCGCCGAGCGGCTATGCGACCGACTCGCTGGCCACGGTCGTGCTGCGTACGCTCGACGCGCTCGGCGTCGCCGAGGTCGTTGTCGTCGGCCACTCGCTCGGCGGGGCCGTCGCCGTGGCGGCTGCGGCCGCAGCGCCGCAGCGGGTCCGCGGCCTCGTGCTCGTGGCCCCCGCAGTCATCGCGGCACCCTGGTCGCAATGGCCGCGGCAGGCCGATTCCGGCACCGTCGGGAGGTTGCGCGACGCGATCGCACGGTACGAGACCATGCGCAGCCGGTTCACCGCCCCACACGACCCGGCATGGCTGAGCGAAGACGACACGGCACTGGCCTACGACGCCGCGACCGATCCAGCCTACCGCGCAGCGCTCGAGGCGGTGCTCCGCGAGTTCGATTTCGCCTCCCTCACCCCGGCCAGGGCGGCGGCGCTCCGGATGCCGATCCTGCTGATCTGGGGGCGCTACGACCAGGTTGTGCCCTTCGGCCTGGCTAGCCGGCTGCGTCAGGCGCTGCCCGCCGCGCGCCTCCAGGCCATCGAGCGGAGCTGGCACCGCCCGCACGTCGAGCGGCCCGACGCCGTAGCCGACACGATCCTCGCCTTTCTCCGGGCCTTGGACGCACCCGAGGTCGGTCGGACCCACTAGACCGGCGAGGGCGGACCACGTAACTTTGCGCCCCGATTAGGACCGCATCCGGGCCACCGGCACACAGGAGGCGTGTTCCTGGAACTCCCGACCTCCCATCACATCCCCTTGTCGTGGCTGCTGGCCAACGCCTGTCCCCCGATCAAGTATCGGCTGGCGACCGAGGTCTTTCCCGGCGTGCTGGACGCTGCGAAACTCGAGGCCCTCAGGACCGAGATCGACGGCTATCCCGGGATCAGGCAAGTCGTTAGGAAACAAAAGGATACCGGTATCTGGGGTGGCAACCTGCTCGGCGTGTCGCCCAACAAGACGCTCGGGATCAAGGATGTCGGGACCTTCCACCAGTTCCGGCGCCTCGTCGAGCTCGGCATCTCGCCGAACGCGCGGCCGTTCCGGCTGGCCAGCCGCCTGCTCTACCGCCTCCTCTCGCGGGACGAAGATCCCAAGCTGCTGTTCGAGTACCAGAAGTACTTTGTCGCGGAGATCGGTACCGAGCCGTGGATCCGCGAGATCGTGCGCGAGGCGGCCGCGACCGCGCTCGCCCACGCGGGCCAGGGCGAGGACCCCCGGGTGCGCGGCGCGGCTCACCGCATCGCGAACATGGTGTCGCAGTTCCTGCGCAGCGAGCTGGCGGAGAACCCCTTTGCGAGGAGCGGCCGCGCCTGGGTTCTGAGCCCCCAGGCGTATCCGCCAACGGTCTTCTCGGTCACCCTGCTGGCCTACCTGCCGGCGGTGCAGCGCGAACGCGCCGGCCTCGTGGAGCGCCTTGGCGGCTACCTGGGGAATCCGGCGCCGAAAAAGGCGTTTTCGGTCGCGTGCGGGAAACGGCAGCTGAAGCCCAACTTTCTGCTCCTCGGCGATCCGGTCCACGTCACGGCGGCCGGACACACCGACGATCTCCCCTTTGCGCTTCACTGGATGGAGATCCTCGCGCGCCTGGGCGTGCTGCAGCGCTCGGCTTCGGCTGCGAAGATCTGGACCAGGCTCCTCAAGGACTGCGACCGCGAGGGGGTCTGGCATCCCAAGAACCTACGTGGCCTGCCGAAGCCAGCCTCACTGTGGGCCTACCACGCGATGCCGCTCGAGGTCGATACCAAGCGCGCCGAGGCCCGGCAGACGGACGTGACGTTTCGGATGGCCCTGATCGCCAGACTCGCCGGCTGGGATCTCACGAGCAGCTGACGCATCTCGTGCTTGACAGTTCGCGGTGGTAGTTGCACTTAATACTACCACTGTGACGCTAGAGCGCTTCGGGTTCACGCCCACCGAGACGAGGGTCTACGAGTCGCTTCTAAGACTCGGGACATCAACTGGTTACGCGGTTGCCAAGGACGTTCGGCTGGCTCGCGCGAACGTCTACCAGGCGCTCGATGGACTGGTTCGCGAGGGCGCCGCCCGCAAGTCCGCCACGATTCCTGCCAGATACTCCGCCGTCGGGCCTGAGCCTCTCGTGTCGCTGCTCGGGCGACGGTTCACGCGCAACCTGCGCGAGCTGGAGGAAAGCCTGCGCACCCTCGAGGCTCGCGCCCCGGACGACCTCGCCGGCGCCTACGACGGCATCGCGGATCCCGCCGCGCTGCTCGCGCACGCGGTCGACTGTGCGCGGTCGGCCACCGCCGAGCTGCTGGTCGTCGGCGGCCCGTCGGCCAATGGACTTGCCGGTGATCTGATGGCGGCGCGGCAGCGCGGCGTCAGCGTGCGCGCCCTCTGGCTCGGCGAGCCCGCACCCGCCGATGTCGCGCTGCGGCCGGTGGAAGCGCCGGCGCTGGCGGCATACTGGGGTGGCGAGCCGCTGGTGCTCGTCGCGGACCGGCGGCGCGCGGTCTGCGGCGTGTTCGCGGGCGAGGGCGGCACCGCCGGAATCGCCACCACCTCGTCCGGTATCGTTCCGTTTCTGCGCCACCTGCTGCGCCGCGAGCTGGCCGCCGGTGCTGCGCCCCACGGCTGAAGTCCGGGAGGAACCGCCATGGTGTCGGATGATCGCCTCGAGGCACTGATGCGCGGGTTGCGCACGCAATACCTGGGCGACGCCGACGTCCGCGTCGCGGAGCTATGGAGCGATATGGCGCGCGTCGAAGCCGGCGAGCGCGACGCGCTCGACGAGCTGCGGCGCCGGTTCCACAAGCTCGCCGGTTCGGGCGGATCCTACGGCCTGGACGACGTCACCACCTATAGCCGCGAGGGCGAGCGCGCGGCCAAGCGCCTGCTCGATGCCGGCGCGCCACCCGACGATGCCGCGTTTGCCGAGCTCACCACGCACGTGCGGCGCGTCGCCGACGCATTCGCCGCGGCGAAGAACGCCGACCCGGACGCTCGAGCCGGCTGACGGATCCCCTCCCTCTGAGCGACCCCAGGGACGTTGACAGAAGGGTGAGGGTGATCGTACTGTCAACCGAATGGTTGAGCTCGGCGGATCATGAGCACGTCGGCGCCTTCCCGGCGGGATGCGATCCTCGCCGCCGCCGAGCGGGAGTTCGCGGCTGCCGGGTTCGCGGGCGCGCGCATGGAGCGGATTGCGGCGGCCGCGAAGGTCAACAAGCAGCTCCTGTTCCACTACTTCGACTCGAAGGAAGGACTGTTCGCGGCCGCCCTTGCCTCTCTCGTCGCCCGGTTCGACGCTGATGCCCCTCCCGGCGCAACCCCGGTCGAGCAGATCCGCTCGGTCGTCGGCGTCCTGCTGCGGGCCGTGCGAGCGGCTCCCGGCGTCGTCGCCATCCTCGTGGATGCGGCCGCCAACCCGAGCTTCCCGGAGCGAGCCTCGGTGCTGCTTCGAGGCTGGCGGGAGCGGATGCTCGGCCGGCTGACAGCCGCGATCGAGGACGGCCAGCGGCGTGGCTACTTCCGGGATGACATCGAGCCGCGGGTTGTGGCGGGCGTAGCCGCCGCTGCTGCTCTGGGCCTCGGTGCCCTGGCCGCCGGCGACAGGCGCGCGGAACCGCACGGCTCTGACGCCATTACCGATGTCTACCTGACCCAGTTCGTGGCGGACTACTGTGCGTGGCGGTAGACGGCTGGCGGCGGCAGCGTCAACCGTATGGTTGATGTTCGTCCCCTCTGCGGCCGTGGCGCAGGCCCGCGACGAGGTGACGATCGTGCGGCCGCCGCAGGCCACGCTCGTGCTCGACCGCGACGAGGGTCTGCTGGGCGAAATCGGCCCCCAGGTCCGTACCTGGGTACGACTCGTGGATCTCCCACCCTACGTGGGCCAGGCGTTCGTGGCCACCGAGGATCGTCGCTTCTACCAGCACGACGGCGTCGATGTGCTCGGTGTGATGAGCGCCCTGCGCGACAACCTGATTCGGCTCGGCGGGCGTCCGCGCGGCGGCAGCACCATCACGCAGCAGCTAGTGGGGGCGATGAACCTCGTGGACCGTCGCGAGATCTCGATGTCGCGCAAGCTCCGTGAAGCCGAGCTGGCGCGGGCGCTCGAACGCCGGCACACCAAGTCGGAGATCCTCGAGGCCTACCTCAACTACATCAACTTCGGCCACGGCTGGTTCGGCATCGAAGCCGCTTCGCGGCACTATTTCGGCAAGCGCGCGGCCGACCTCACGCTCCCCGAGGCAGCCACGCTTGCCGCGCTGCCCAAGTCGCCCGTGCGGTATGACCCTCGCGCCCATCGAGCCGCGGCGCTGCAGCGCCGGAACACGGTGCTGCGTTTGATGGCGGCCCAGCGGTACATCACCGAAGCGGCACTGCGCTCGGCGCTGGCGCAGCCCCCGCGTGTCGCCCCGGATGACGGCTTCAGCGTCCGCGCGCCCTGGGTGGTCGAGTGGGTGCGCCAGTGGCTCGCCGAACGCTACGGCCTCAACGCAGTGAACACGGGTGGCTTCGTGGTCACGACGACGGTCGATCCGCGCCTCCAGGAGGCGGCCAACGCGGCGCTCGAGCGCGGGCTCGCGCGCGTCGAGAGCATGCCGGGCTACCGCTGGCCGCACTACGGGACGCCGGCAGCTCGCGCGACGGCCGGGCATACGCCGTACCTCCAGGGATTGCTGGTCGCCATGGATCCGCAGACCGGCAACGTGCTCGCGCTAGTGGGTGGCCGCGACTTCCGGGACTCCGAGTTCAACCGCGCGGTGCAGGGGGTGCGGCAAGCCGGATCCGCGTTCAAGCCGTTCGTGTACGCAACGGCGCTCACGCAGGGCGTGCTGCCCACCACCATCCTCCAGGACGCGCCGATCTCGCTGCCCGGCGGCCGCGGCCAGCGCTACGCGCCCCAGAACAGCGATGGGGTCTTCCGCGGACCCATCACGATGCGCGACGCGCTCGCGCAATCGATCAACGTCCCTGCGGTTCGGCTGGCACTCAGCGTGGGGCTCGACTCGGTCGTCGCGACGGCGCGCCGCCTCGGCCTCACGACCGAGATCCCGCCCTACGCCCCGACGGCGATCGGAGCCGCGGACGTGCGGCCGATCGAGCTGATCGCGGCCTACTGTGCGTTCGCGACCCTCGGCGCCTACACGCCGCCGCGCGTCGTCACCCTGGTGCAGGACGCCGGAGGCCTGCCGGTGTACGAGGCCCCGGTCCCCGCGCCCGCGCAGGTGCTCGACCCGCGGGTCGCATTCCAGCTCGTGAGTATTCTGCAGGATGCGGTCGAGCGCGGCACGGGGACTGCCGCGCGGCGCGCCGTCCAGCCCGAAGTTCCGCTGGCGGGCAAGACGGGGACGACGAACGACAATGCGGACGTGTGGTTCGTCGGCTTCACGCCGAACCTGGTCGCCGGGGTATGGCTGGGGTTCGACCGGCCGCAGTCGATCGCGCGGGGCGCGTTCGGTGGCACGCTGGCCGCGCCGATCTGGGGGTTGTTCGCCGGCGCCGCCTACCGGAACCTCGCCGTGCCGGCGCCCTGGCAACCGCCGCCCGGTCTGGTCGCGGTGCGGGTGCGGCGCCGCGACGGCGGCTACGCCCCGAGCGACTCGTCCGACGCGACGTACACGGAGTACTTCATCGAGGGTTCGGAGCCGACGGCCCGCGGCATCGCACAGCGGGTGATGCGCCGGCTCCGGCTCTGGTCGCCGCTGCGCTAGCGCGGCTTCGCCGTCGCCCCCAGCAGCTCGTCCACCACCTTCGCCTCGCGGCTGACGAGGGCGAGCTGCAGTACCTCGTCGAGCTTCTCGACGGGGTGGAAGACGAGCGCCGTGCGCACTTCCTCCGGCAGGTCCTCGAGCTCGGGCTCGTTCTCCCTGGGGCAGATGATCTCGGTGATGCCGGCGCGATGCGCGCCAAGCACCTTTTCCTTGAGGCCGCCGATCGGCAGCACGCGGCCGCGGAGCGTGATCTCGCCGGTCATCGCGAGGTCGTGGCGCGCGGGCCGCCCGGTGAGCGCGCTCACCAGGGCCGTGGCCATCGTCACGCCCGCCGAGGGGCCGTCCTTCGGGACGGCCCCCGCCGGGACGTGGATGTGGACCTCGCGGTCCTTCAGCGCGTCGTCCGGAACGCCCAGCGCCGCGGCGCGGGTCTTGGCGTAGGTGAGCGCCGCGCGCGCCGACTCCTTCATCACGTCCCCCAGGTGGCCGGTGAGCACCAGCTCGCCCTTGCCGGGCATCAGCGACGCCTCGACGAACATGATGTCGCCGCCACTCGGGCTGTAGTACATGCCGGTGGCCACACCGACGACGTCGGTCAGCGCAGCGCGTTCGGGCCGCACCGTCGGCCGGCCGAGCAGTTGGCGCACATCGTCCTCGCCCAGCGTCACCCGCTCCGTCGCTCCGGCGGCGAACTTGCGCGCAACCTTGCGCGACATTCGGCCGATCTCGCGCTCGAGCTGGCGCACACCGGCCTCGTGAGTGTAGGCGGCGATGACGCGGCGCAACGCAGCGTCCGGGATCTCGAGCTGCTCGCCCGCGAGCCCGTTCTCCCGCAGCTGGCGCGGGATCAGATACCGCCGCGCGATAGCCTGCTTCTCCTGCCCGGTGTAGCCGGCGAACTCCACCATCTCCATGCGGTCGAGCAGCGGAGCCGGAATCCCCGGCTGGAAGTTCGCCGTCGCGATGAACAGCACCTCGCTGAGGTCGAACGGCACGCCAAGGTAGTGGTCGGTGAAGCTGTCGTTCTGCGCCGGGTCGAGCACCTCGAGCAGCGCCGCCGCGGGGTCGCCCTGGAACGAGACGCCGAGCTTGTCGACCTCGTCGAGGAGGAAGAC
>CAYHQJ010000068.1:3368-10638 GCA_964358595.1 uncultured Gemmatimonadales bacterium | reverse complement strand
CGCGCGCATCGGACGGGCCGGTCCCCCGCGGGGCCGGCCCGTCTGGCGTCTGCGCCCAACCCGGAGGCCCGCGCATCCTTTCGTCAGACGCGCCGCCCGGTGCGTGCCCATGCCGACAACGGAGGACGGATGCTCCAGGCCGCCGGTCTCACGAAGCGCTACGAGGACGGGCTCCTGGCCCTTGACCATCTCGACCTCACCGTGAACCACGGGGAGCTGTTCTGCCTGCTCGGCGCGAACGGTGCGGGGAAGACGACGGCGATCAACCTGTTCCTCAACTTCATCGAGCCCACCGAGGGCACGGCGCTCGTGGACGGGATCGACGTCACGAAGGAGCCGCTCGCCGCGAAGCGGCATCTCGCCTACGTCTCCGAGAACGTGATGCTGTACGAGAACTTCACCGCCCGGCAGAACCTCGACTTCTTCGCGAAGCTGGGCGGGAAGCGCGGACTCGGGAAGGACGATTACTACGGCGTCCTCCGGCGCGTCGGGCTTCAGGAAAAGGCCTTCGAGCAGCGGCTGAAGTACTTCTCGAAGGGGATGCGCCAGAAGCTCGGGATCGCGATCGCGATTCTCAAGGACGCGCGCAACATCGTGCTGGACGAGCCGACGAGCGGCCTCGACCCCAAGGCCGGCGCCGAGTTCATGGCGCTGCTGCGCGAGCTGCGCGGCGAGGGGCGGGCGATCTTCATGTCCACGCACGACATCTTCCGCGCCAAGGAAGAGGCCGACCGGCTCGGCATCATGAAGGACGGCCGGCTGGTGTCGGTGCTCACCCGCGCCGAGCTGGCCGCGGCGAACCTGGAGAAGCTCTACATCCAGTACATGGACTTCGAGGCCCCGGCCGCGTGAGACGGTTCTGGCTGCGCACCGCCGTCGGGTGGGCGGTCATCCTCGCGCTCGTGGCCGCGGTGGGCTGGGCGCAGAACTACGGGAACTACAACCCGCGCGACGACCAGTACCGCCTGCTCGGCATGACCCGGGCGCAGGCCGAGTACGAGAGCGCGCTGCGCGAGTTCGAGCGGCAGCGCGAGCTGCGGGCGCGGAACCTGATCTCCGAGGCGGAGCTGGAGCAGGTGCGCACCCGGATGGAAGGGGCGCGGGTCAACTACCTCCAGGCGGCGCTCGCGATCGTGTTCGCCACGCCGCACGTGGTGATCGACCGCGCGGTGAAGTTCCAGCGCGGCGACCGGAAGTTCGTCCGGCTCACGTTGCGCAACGAGGAATCCGGGGCCGAGGGGGCGAAGCTCACCAGCTTCATCGACTCGACGCTGCTGCGCCAGCTGCGGCCCGAGGAAGTCCCCAACGTCTTCGTCTCCCTGAAGGACGACTCGCCGAACGGCGGGGCGATCATCTCGCAGCCGTACGAGGCGCGGATCCACGTCCTCCGCTTCGGCGAGCCGGTGACGCTGGAGTTCCGGCTGCTGCGGGACGTGGACGTGGTGACCGTGTCGACGACGTACGCCAACCAGACGTCCGAGCGGCGCGTGTTCCTCGAGAAGGACGCCTCGGCGAACATCGTGAGCATGCAGTCGGCGCAGTTCTCCCAGGAGGGTGACCTCGGCAGCCAGGTCAGCTACGACGTCAGCCTCGAGCGGTTCACGTCCGGAGCGGGCGGCGTGCGGCTCGAAGTGGGCGGGCTGCCGCGCGAGATCCGCTACGAGTTTCACGACCCCGCGAGCGGGGCGCGGCTCACCCAGTTCCGGTTCCCGGAGGGCACGACCTCGCAGCGGCTCGCCCTGGTGTTGTTCCTGCCGCACCGCGACGCCGGGCGCTTCGTGCTCGATCGGCCGCTCTCATTCTACGCCTTCGCGCTCGACAATGAGGCGGCGCAGCGGTTCAACGAGTTGAGCCGCGACTCGCTGACCGCCGCCGAGGCGCAGGGCATCGCGTCCGGCAAGGTGCGGCTGGAGCTGATCCCGCGGGGCAAGGGGGAGCTCGAGCTGCGGGCGGCGAATCTGTACCACCAGATCACGCGCGGCGACTCGGTGGTGATGGACCTCACGGTGCGCAACACCGGTAGCCGGCTGGTGAACACCGTGCGCATCACGCCGGACCTCGGCGCGGACTGGCGAGGAACGGTCACGCCGGAGCTGATCCCCGAGGTGCCGATCGACGGCGAAGCGCGGGTGCGGCTGGTGCTGGTGCCGCCTCCGGACGTGGCCGAAGGGGATTACGACGTCAAGCTGCGCACCGACGCGCTGTCGGCCGACCGGCAGGTGGACACCGAGGACAAGACGGTGCGCGTGCACGTGGTGCCGCCGGCCAACTGGCTCGGCACGTCGCTGCTGGTGGTGCTGCTGGTCGGGATCGTGACGGGCATGGTGGTATTCGGACTCAAGCTGACGCGGAGATAGGACTGATGATCAAGATCCTCGCCGCCAAGGAGATGCTCGACCAGATCTCGAGCCCCAAGTTCGTCTTCCTGTTCGCGGTCTCGACGGTGCTGATCCTGTTCTCGCTGTACACGGGGAGCAGCGCGTACGTCGGGGCGCGCAGCGAGTTCCAGTCCACCGAGGCACTCTCACGCCGCGAGCTGGAGAACCGGAAGAACTACTTCGAGCTGGGCCAGTTCGGCGTGAAGATCGCGCGCCGGCCGGCGCCTCTGTCGGCCGTCGCCGGCGGCGTGAGCTCCGCGCTCGGCCGCTCGGCGCGCGTCAGGCCCGAGCAGCAGCCGGAGATCGCTCCGCCGCCGCTCGCGGACACGCCGGTGCTCGCGGTCCTCGGCCAGCTCGACCTGAACACCGTGGTCAAGGTCTTCCTGTCGCTGTTCGTGCTCCTGCTGACCTACAACGCCGTCGCCGGCGAGAAGGAGAGCGGCACCCTCAAGGCGGTGCTCGCCAACCCGGTGCCGCGCACCCAGCTGCTGCTCGGCAAGACGCTGGGGCTGTTCGGCACGTTCGTCATGGCGACGGCGCTCCCCGCGATCATCGGGGTGCTGGTGATGAAGCTCGGCTTCGGGATCGAGCTGGCGGGCGGCGATTGGGTGCGGCTCGGCGCGATCGGCGTCGCGAGCCTGCTGTACCTGCTCGCCATCTTCGCGACGGGGATCCTGGTCTCGACGGTGACGGCGCGGAGCGCGGTCGCGTTCCTCGTGCTGCTGCTCGTGTGGGTGGCGTTCGTCGAGGTGATCCCGAAGGCGAGCCCGATGCTGGCGAGCCAGATCCGCCCCGCGCCGAGCTACGCCTCGCTTCAGTCGGACCGCGACCGCTTCCAGGCGGAGTTCCAGCAGAGCATGTTCCGCGTGATGAGCTCGGCCTTCGCGCAGGCGGCGCCCGGGTCCGCGGACTCGCCGGACGAGGGCGAGCGCCGCCAGCACGTGCTCGACTCGCTGATGAGCCGCGGGCGCGACTCGCTGCAGGCCGACCTGCAGACCGAGCTCGCGCGCGTGGACGAGGCGTACCGAAACCGCCAGGACGGGATGACGCGGCTCGCGCTGTTCCTCTCGCGCTTCTCGCCCGCGGCGGCGATGAGCCACGCGGTCGAAGTCATGGCGGGGACGGACTTCGAGGCCCACCGGCGCTGGCGCGACGAGCTGATCGGCTACCGTGGCTCGCTCGAGGGCTACCTGAAGTCGAAGGGCGTGACCTTCGGCGGCTTCCGCATCCAGGTCCGGACCGAGTCGAGCAGCGGCGGGCGCAGCTCCAACACGACGTTCCGCCTGGGCGGGCCGAGCACCGAGGACACCCGGCTCGACCTGTCAGCCCTGCCGCAGCTCAGCAGCCAGCCGGAGTCGTTCGGCCGGGCGCTGGCCCGCGCGGCACCGGACCTCGTGATCATGGCGCTGTGGGGCGCCGTCGCGTTGCTGTTCGCCTTCACCCGCTTTATGAAGTACGACGTGAGATAAGCCTGCCGTGCGTTTCGCCTTGCGGCCGCCCGTGTCCCCCGCCGGGCGGCCGCTCTACATTTCACGACTTCCGTTCACGCCTTCGTGGAGGACTCTGATGCGGCGGTGGGGCAGTACGTTCCTGGCGGTCGTCTTGCCCGGCGTCCTGGCGGCGCAGGGAGAGCCGGTCCGGTACCGGGTGGCGGTGAGCCCCGGCGAGGACCTGTTCCGCGTGCGGGCGGAGTTCGTCGTGCCGCCCGGCCGCGACACGTTCGTGGTCTCGTTGCCGGCGTGGACTCCGGGCAGCTACACCATCCAGAACTACGCCCGCTACGTCCACGGCTTCACGGCGCAGACACCCGAGGGCCGCACCCTCCCGTGGGACAAGCTCGACAAGGACAGCTGGCGCATCGCCGCGGGCGGCGCCCGGAGCGTCGTCGTGGAGTTCGCGACGAACCCCGACACACTCGACCTCTCGATGGCGCTCGTGGACAAGGACGTCGCCTTCTTCAACGGCACGAACCTGTTCCTCTACCCCGAGGGCAGCGACTGGAGCTTCGCGGCGGAGGTGACCGTGCAGGTGCCGGCCGGCTGGCGCATCGCGACTGGGCTCGCCCCGGCGGGAAGCGGCCGCTTCCGCGCCGCCGACTACCACGACCTCGTGGACGCGCCGTTTCTCGTGGGCGCGATCGCGGTGGACAGCGTGGTCGTGGATGGCAAGCCGGTGCGCCTCGCCATCTATCCCGACAGCGTGCTCACCCCGGCCGTCCGCGACACGGTGATGGATGCGATCCGGCGCATCGCCCAGACGCAGAACCGGATCTTCGGCGCTCCGCTGTACGACGACTACACGGTTCTGATGCTGGCGCCATTCATCGACCTGCGGTGGGCCGGCGGCCTCGAGCACCACAACTCGCAACTCGACGTCATGGGCGCGGGCGAGTTCGCGCCGGGCCGACGCACGGGCGTGCTCGGCGACTTCACGCGGCCGCTGCTGTCGCACGAGTTCTTCCACCTGTGGAACGTGAAGCGCATCCGGCCCGCGGAGTTGTGGCCCTACGACTACGCGCGCGAGCAGTTCACGCCGCTGCTGTGGTGGTCGGAAGGCGTGACCGACTACTACGGCGACGTCACGCTGGCACGCGCGGGGCTGTGGAGCGCAGACCGGTTCGTGGCGAGCGTGAACCGGAACGTCCAGGAGGTCGAGGGCGCCGGCGAGATCGTCGCGGCCGAGGACGCGAGCATCGACACGTGGACCGAGCCGACGTTCGTGCAGGAGTCCCAGTACTACTACCCCAAGGGCTCGGTGCTCGGCCTGATGCTCGACATCAGGATCCGCGAGGCCACGCTCAACCAGCACAGCCTCGACGAGGTGATGCGCGCGCTGTACCAGAACCACTGGCTGCGCGGGCGCGGCTTCACGACGCAGGAGCTGCTGGGCTACATCCGGCCGTGGTTCCCCGGCGTGGACGAGTTCCACGCGCGCTACGTCAACGGCCGCGAGCCGCTGCCGTATGAGGTGATCCTGCCGCGGGGCGGTATCGCGGCGACGCGCCGGGAAACCAAGGTCCCGTTCTTCGGCATTGCTCCGGGAGAGGCCCGGGAGGGCGGCGTCGAAGTCCTGGAAGTCCTGCCCGGCTCGCTCGCGGCGTCGGTCGGGCTCCGGGAGGGCGACATCCTGCTCCGCGTGGGGGACGTGCCCACGACGAACCCGCAGGCGTTCGGGGCCGCCATCCGGTCGCGGTTCCAGAACGCGGAGGGGCAGCCGGTGGAGGTCGTGTACCGCCGGAACGGCCGTCAGCTCACCCAGCGCGGGGTCGTGCGGATGCGGGTCACGCGGAGCTACGTCATCGGGCGCGATCCGAATGCGAGCCCGCAGGCGCGGGCGATTCTCGAGGGGATTCTGGGGGCGAGGTGATGGGTGTCAGGTGCCAGGTGGTAGGGGTCAGGGAACAGGGGTTAGGGGGCTGGAAGGTAGCATGAGGGTGCGGGTGCGGCTGTTCGCGTCGTATGCGGAGGCGTTCGGGCGGGAGGAGATCCCGCTCGAGTTGGCCCTGGGGGCGACCGTCGCCGACTGCCTGGCAGCCATCCGAAGCGAGCCGGCGGCCGCCCGGCTGCCTCCGAGCCCGCTCGTTGCCGTGAACCAGCGCTACGCCAGGCCGGAGACTCCGCTTCACGATGGTGACGAGGTGGCGCTGATCCCGCCGGTCGCCGGCGGGTAGGTTGATTCGTCCCGACCAAACCGCTAAGTATTTACCCGATGTGCGCTTGGCTTTCGGAACAGCGGATCGACCCGGCTGCCCTGCTGGCCGAAGTGGCTGCCAGCGGGTGCGGCGGCACGGTCCTGTTCTGCGGCACCGTCCGGAACTCCCCAGCGGATAGCGACATTGAGGGTATCGAGTACTCCGGCTACCACGAGATGGCGGAACAGGAGTTCGATCGCATCGTCGCCGAAGCCCGGGAGCGCTGGCCGATGGCCCGCATCGCGCTCAGGCATCGCCTGGGGTACGTTCCCGCCGGAGAGGCGAGCATCGCCATCGCGGTCGCCGCACCGCATCGCGCCGAAGCCTACGACGCCTCACGCTACGTGATCGAGGAGACCAAGAAGCGCGTGCCCGTCTGGAAGAAGGAGAAGTTCGCCTCGGGCGAGAGTCGCTGGGTGGAGCCGGCGCGTGCGTAGGGCCGTGCTGCCGCTGGCCGAGCCCGCCGCGGCGTCGCGCGACGCCCAGGGCCGCGCCATCACCTACCTGCGGATCAGCGTCACCGACCGGTGCAACTACCGGTGCCTCTACTGCATGCCCGAAGAGGGCATGGATTGGCTGCCCAAGTCGCAGATCCTCAGCTACGAGGAGATCGCCGAGATCGTGCGGCAGCTTGCGCCGGCGGGTATCCGGCGGCTGCGCATCACCGGCGGCGAGCCGACGATCCGGCCCGACCTCGAGATCCTGATCCGCTACCTGAAGGAGATTCCGGGGATCGAGGACGTCGCGCTCTCGACCAACGGCGTGAAGCTGGTCGAGCGCTCGCGCCCGTACGCCGAGGCGGGGCTGGACCGGGTGAACATGTCGGCCGACAGCCTGCGCCAGGACCGGATCGCCGCGATCGCCCGGCGCGACCTCGGCTTCGACCCCATCCGCGCGCTGCGGGCCGCGCAAGACGTGGGCCTCGAGCCCGTGAAGGTCAACGTCGTCGTCATGCGGGGCATCAACGACGACGAGGTCGAGGACTTCGCGCGGCTCACGCTCGAGCATCCCTGGCACGTGCGGTTCATCGAGCTGATGCCGGTGGGCGACATGGCGACGCTGACCTGGGACCACGTGCTGCCGAGCAGCGAGGTGCTGGAGCGCTGCGAGCAGGCGCTCGGCGGGCTCCACGCGACGGACGAGCAGCCGCTGGGCAATGGGCCGGCCGGACGAGTTGAGAACCGCATTTGGATCCAGCCCA
>CAYHQJ010000068.1:0-3358 GCA_964358595.1 uncultured Gemmatimonadales bacterium | reverse complement strand
GGCCGTCTACTACCGGGGGCCGGGGGCCAGGGGCACGATCGGCGTCATCACGCCGATGACGCACACGTACTGCGGGAACTGCAACCGCGTGCGGCTGACGGCCGACGGCCGGCTGCGTACCTGCCTGTTCGGGACGCATGAGGTCAGCTTCCGCGATCCGCTCAGGCGCGGCGAGCCGATCCTGCCGATCTTCCATGGGGCGCTGGCGGCCAAGCCGCCCGAGCACCACCTCCTCCAGATGGACGCGGGCGGCCTCAAGGCGCTGTCGCAGGTGGGAGGGTAGCGCTGGCACTCCACGTCGCCCTGATCGAGCCGCAGATCCCTCCGAACACCGGCACCATCGCCCGGCTGTGCGCGGCTACCGAAACCTCCCTACATCTGATCGAACCACTCGGGTTTTCGCTCGACGACGCGGAGTTGCGCCGGGCGGGCATCGACTACTGGGACCACGTGGACCTGTGGGTCCATCCGACCTGGCGGCACTTCCGTGAGGCGATCGCGCGGGAACGCTGTTACTATTTCAGCGCGCACGGGAGCCGCCTGCTATGGGAGGCGCGCATTCCCGACGGCGCGTGCCTCGTGTTCGGCAACGAGACCGACGGGATGCCGGCGCGGATCGTCGAAAAGCACCCGGAGCGCGTATTCCGGATCCCGATGACGGGGGCAGTCCGGAGCCTGAACCTGGCGACGGCCGTCGGGATCGCGCTGTACGATGTGCTGAAGGGTCTCGGCTACAGCGAGGCCGCGGCCATTCCACTCTCACACCGCCATCCGGCGAGGGCGAGATCGTGAACAAGATCACTGTCGTGGGCGCGGGCAACGTCGGCGCCACCACCGCGCAGCGGCTGGCCGAGAAGGAGCTGGCCAAACAGGTCATCCTGGTCGACATCGTCGAGGGCATCCCGCAGGGGAAAGGTCTCGACCAGTGGGAGAGCGCGCCGATCGAGGGGTACGATACCCGGGTCATCGGCGCCAACGGGTACGGCGAGGCGACGGGCTCGGAGCTGTTCGTGGTGACCGCGGGCGTGGCGCGCAAGCCGGGCATGAGCCGCGAGGACCTGCTCAACACGAACGTCACCATTGTCAAGTCGGTGGCGCAGGAGATCCGGAAGTGCGCCCCGAACGCGATCGTGATCGTGGTGAGCAATCCGCTCGACACGATGTGCTACGTGATGAAGGAGGTGCTCGGCGCGTCGCGGGAGCGGGTGCTGGGGATGGCGGGCGTGCTGGACACGGCACGCTACCGCTCGTTCCTGGCCGAGGCGCTGGACGTTTCGGTGGAGGACATCCAGGCGATGGTGCTGGGCGGGCACGGCGACACGATGGTGCCGTTGATCTCGTACACCACCGTCTCCGGGATCCCGATCACCCAGCTGATGAAGCAGGACCAGATCGACAAAATCGTGGACCGCACCCGCAACGGCGGCGCCGAGATCGTCGCCTTCCTCAAGACCGGCTCGGCGTACTATGCCCCTTCGGCGCGCGCGGTGCAGATGGTCGAGGCGATCGTGCGGGACAAGAAGCGCATCCTGCCGTGCGCGGCGTGGCTCGAGGGCGAGTACGGCTACAAGGGGATCTTCCTCGGCGTGCCGTGCAAGCTCGGCTCGCGCGGTCTGGAGCAGATCCTGGAGGTCGAGCTGACGAGCAACGAGAAGGTCGCGCTCGGCAAGTCGGCGAAGGCCGTGCAGGAGTCGATCGCGCAGGTGAAGCTGTAGGCTTTGTACTGAGTCGGCGATTCCGGCTCCCGGCGGGCTCCCGGCGGCTCAAGCCGCCGCTCGGCGACTGCCGCTGAAGCGGCCTCGACCGTCGCTTCAGCGACAGTCCTCTCGCCGAGCCGCGACTTGCAGTCGCGAGCCCGCGAAGGCCGCGCGCGTTGCGCGAAGGCGCACCACGCTGCGTACAAATGGTGACGGCACCGGGCTTCAGCTGCGTTAGCCTGGAGCTGTGGCTACCAACCCCCTCCTCACACCGCTCCTCCCAGACCCAGGCCTCGATCCCGGGGAGCCCGATGAGCGCAGCCGCCTGGTGCGCGCGCTGGCGGCCGATCCAGCCCTGTCTGGCCGGGTTAGCTGCGATGGGGAGCGTACCATCATGCTGACCGGCCCAGACGGCGGGCCGGCTCCCGCGAGCCTCAAGGAGCGCCAGCGCTGGGAACTTCATGTCCGACTGCGGCTGGCGGCCGAACTCGGAGAGGCCGAGGCGTCAGCGGCCATCATCCGATGGGGATGCATATGACACTCTCGCTCTTGACGCCTAGACGCATACGAGTTAGCATGCGTCATATGCGTACGACTCTCGACCTACCCGAGGGCCTCGTCAATGAGGCCAAGGCTATCCTGGGCTTCAAGTCCAAGACGGACACCATCGTGTTTGCCCTGAACGAAATCGTCCGGCGCGACAAGCGGCGGAAGCTCATCGCGATGTTCGGCAAGGTGAAGATTGACATTGATCTCGACAAGTCGCGACGGCGGCCAGGGTACCGCATGAAGCGGATCGGGGGGAACGGATGATCTGCGCCGACACTTCGGTGTGGGTCGAGGTACTGCGGGAAGAGATGGGCCCGACCGCCCTGCACTTCGCCGAACTGGTGGAGGCCGATGAGGTGGTCGTGCCCGCGCCGGTGCGCATCGAGATTCTCGCTGGAGCGCCCAAGCGTGAGTTAGAGGAGCTGGCTGACGGCTTCAGCGGAATGAAGGGGTTGGTGCCCGGGCAAGCCACGTGGGAGAAGGTCGAGGCCTGGGTGGGGGAGGCCGTGGCGGCCGGCGAGCGGTTCGGCCTGGCGGACTTGCTCATTGGGGCTATCGCGGTGGAGCACGGCGCGAAGGTCTGGACGCTCGACGCGGACTTCGAGCGGATGCAGAAGCTGGGCTTCGTGGAGCTTTACGCCGCGCCCTGATATCGCCCGTCGGGGTTCTGCAACACCTCCCCCATCACGAACGATCGGCCATCGCCACGGCGCGCCTCAGCCGCCTGCGCTGTCCCCCAGCTGGGCCACCCGCCGGCCTCTTGTGATGCTCGCCGTCACGTAGTCCGCGTTCATCCGGCCGATGAACGCGGCGGGGATCCCCTTGGGGCAGGCCGCCTCGCACTCCTCGTGGTTGGTGC
The DNA here is from genome assembly GCA_964358595.1 of uncultured Gemmatimonadales bacterium. Classification (GTDB taxonomy): domain Bacteria; phylum Gemmatimonadota; class Gemmatimonadetes; order Gemmatimonadales; family JACORV01; genus CAYHQJ01. The sequence continues at coordinate 253 of CAYHQJ010000068.1, read as the reverse complement.
AGCTTCCGAACCGCTCGGCGTCCATCTGCGCGATCATCCTCAGTGCGCGCTCGTGGCGCTCGGGCTGGCCCTGCGGCAGCATGCCGAGGTGGGTAATCTTGGCCGCGACGAACAGGCTCGCCGAGGCGTTGGGGCAGGCGGCCACGCACGCGCCGCAGCCGATGCAGGCCGCGGCGTCCATCGCCAGGTAGGCGTTCTCCTTGCGCACCGGGAGCGCGTTGCCGTCCGGGGCGCTGCCGATCGGCGCCGAGAT
>CAYHQJ010000067.1:3983-10648 GCA_964358595.1 uncultured Gemmatimonadales bacterium | reverse complement strand
GGCTGGAGTGGGTGTCGGCCTCCGAGGGGCCGCGCTTCGCGAAGGTCGTCACCGAATTCACCGAACAGGTGAGGAAGCTCGGGCCGAACCCGAACAGGAGGCCTCAGGCCTCAGACCGTCAGGCCTCAGGGACCTGACGCCTCCTGAGGTCTGATACCTGAGGTCTGACGCCTGACGGTCGGGCAGCCCCTCTCGTCCGCAGCACGAGAATCGCCAGCATCCTCTTGACCTCGACCAACGACGTCTGCAGCGCCGCGTACTCCGGCGGCGGCAGGTAGGCCAGGTCTCGTGCCAACTCGAGTTCGCACTCCAGCTCGGTGGCTGAGCCGAACGCGATCTGGCGCAGACGCGCTTGGTCACGATCCCCGTGGCGACCACAGCTTTCTGCGAGGTTGGCAGGGACCGACACCGCCGCGCGACGCATCTGCGACACGAGGCCGAAACGCTCGGTCGACGGAAACGCCGACGTCGCTCGGTACACCGCCAAGGCGAGAGCGTGCGCCTTGTGCCACACATGAAGATCGCGGAAGTCGTTCATGGCCGAGGCGGAAGCTCGCCCACGACGGGCTGGACGCGGTACCCGATCATTGCGCGTCGGGGCGTTTCCTTGCCGGCAGGCCTCAGAACGACAGACATCAGGCATCAGACCGTCAGGCCTCAGGGGCCTGACGCCCTCCGGACGCCTGACGGTCTGACGCCTGACGGTCTGACGCCTGACGGTCTGACGCCTGACGGTCTGAGGCCTGACGGTCTGACGCCTGACGGTCTGACGTCCGCCGCCTCCCGCTTCCCCTCCCGCCGCGCCGCGATGTACTTTCGAGTGGCCCCGGAGGGCTAGACCTAACTGGCTAAGGCAGCGGTCTTGAAAACCGCCGGGCGCAAGCCCTTGGGGGTTCGAATCCCCCGCCCTCCGCTCCCCGGTTCACCCGTTCCGGTCCAGCATCGCCCGCACCCGGCCCGTCAGGTCGGCGATCGTCCACGGTTTGAGGAGGAGCGGCACGTCCACCGCGACCGGATCGGTCTGCTCGATGTCGCGCGCCGTGTAGCCGCTGGTGAACAGCACCGGCACCGCGCACCCTTCGGCACGCAGCCGCTCGACGAACTGCGGGCCACCCATCCTGGGCATCACGACGTCGGTGAGGATCAGATCGATGCTTCCCGCGTGCGCCCGCCACAGCTCCAGCGCCTCGGCGCCATCGCGGGCAGCCAGCACCTTGTAGCCGTGTTTCTCGAGCACCCGCCGCGTCGTATGGCGCAGCGCGTCCTCGTCCTCGGCCAGGAGAATCGTCTCCGAGCCGCGGAGCGCCGGGGCGCCGACCACCGCCGTCGCGGCACGGCGGTCCCCGAGCGCCGCCGGGAAGTACACCTTGACCGACGTGCCCCGGCCCGGCTCGCTGTAGACCGTCGCGACGCCCCGGTGCTGCTTCGCCAGCCCGTACACCGTGGACAGGCCCAGCCCGGTCCCGAGGCCGACCGGCTTCGTCGTGAAGAACGGCTCGAAGACCCGGCGCAGCGTCTCCGCGTCCATCCCGACCCCGGTGTCGCTCACCGCCAGCACGACGTAGTCGCCGCGCGGCGCGGCGTCACCCCCGGCCACCGTGTCGGCCGCGCCGAGGACCTGCCGGAACGTCTGGACGAGCACTACGCCCCCGCGCGGCATCGCGTCCCGCGCGTTCGTCACGAGGTTCATCAGGATCTGCTGCACCGACCCCGGGTCGGCACGCACCGTGGTCGGGCCGCTCTCCAGCGCGAGCCGGATCTCGATGCTCTCCGGCACCAGCCGGCGCAGCATCTGCGCGCCGCCGGCGACGAGGGCGGACAGCTCCACCGTCTGCAGCTCCAGCCGCTGCTGCCGGCTGAAGACGAGCAGCTGGCGGATCATCTCGGCCCCCCGCTGGCTGGCCTCCACGATGTGGCGCAGCTCCTCGTCCAGCGCCGCGTCCCCCGCGCGATCGGCGCGGACCATCTCCGACGTCGCGAGGATCGTCGTCAGCAGGTTGTTGAAGTCGTGCGCGAGACCGCCGGCCAGCAGGCCGACCGCCTCCAGCTTCTGCGACTGCCGCAACTGCTCCTCGAGCACGCGGCGCTCGGTCGCGTCCTCGACGATCATCTCGTAGGCGACCACGTCCCCGCTCTCGTCGCGCACCGTGTGGCCGCTGAGCCGAACCGTGATCGGGCTGCCGTCCTTCCGCTTCCACTCCACCTCCTGCACAGCGTGGATGTCGATCGGCCCGGCGTCGGCGATGAGCCGGTCGCGCACCCTCGGCTCGCGGTAGATGTCGCGCGCGATGTTCGCCCCGAGCAGCTCCTCGACCGAGGCGTAGCCCAGCATCTCGGCGAGGGTCCGGTTGACCATCGTGAACCGGCCGTCCGGGGTGCTGCGGTACATGCCGAAGACCGCGTTGTCCACGATCGTGCGCAGGCTCGCCTCGGACTGCGCGAGCTCCTCCTGCGAGCGGCGCCGCTCGCGCTCCAGCCTCGCCCGCTCCGCGACATCCATGGCCATGACCAGCTTGGCCGGCCGGCCCTCGTACGCCAGAGTGTGGGACGTGATCTCGACTTCGAACACGCTGCCGTCCTTGCGCCGGTGACGCCAGACGCCGGCGTGATCAGGCCCCTCACTGGCCTGCGCGACGCTCTCCAGCAGCCGCGGCACGTCCTCCTGGGGTCGGATGTCGGCGATCGTCATCGCGAGCAGCTCGTCCCGCGTGTACCCGTACTGCTTGACGGCCGCGTCGTTCACCGCGAGAAAGCGGAGCGTCTCGCGGTCGTACATCCACAGCGGGATGGGGTGCGAGTCGAACAACAGGCGCTCACGCGCTTCGGCCTCCCGGAGGGCGGCCTCGAGATGCGCGACTTCGACGTGCTCAGCGGCAGGTGTGCCGATGGGGTCCTCCCCGGTCCGGGCGTCGCCGTCCGCCGCCGCACGGACCGCATGCGGGGCACCCGCAATAATAATCAGCGCGAGGCGTACCTTGTAAACCACAGGGGTGGCGCCGGCGCGCGGGCGGACACAGTCCCGTCCGGCTGTTGTGCCCGGCCAAGCCGGCTGTGTAGCTTTCCACCCGCTCAGGAGGCAAACCGCTACCTGACGCCCGCAGACGTCTGCGCGTCTGCGCGTCTGCGCGTCTGCCCACTGGCAGCTCCGGAGTGGTGGCCGAGAGGCTCAAGGCAACGGTTTGCTAAACCGTCATACGGGCTAAAACCTGTATCGAGGGTTCGAATCCCTCCCACTCCGTTCCCATGATCCGCGTGCGCTTCGCCCCGTCCCCCACCGGCTCCCTCCACGTGGGGGGCGCCCGCACTGCGTTGTTCAACTGGCTGTTCGTGCAGCACGCCCGCCGCTCCGGTGAGGAGGCGACGTTCGTGCTCCGCGTCGAGGACACGGACAAGGAACGCTCCACCGACGCCTACACGCAGGTCATCCTGGACGGCATGTCCTGGCTGGGCCTCACCTGGGACGAGGGGCCGTTCTTCCAAGGCGCAGGGCTGGCGCGCCACCGGGGCGACGCCGACCGGCTCGTCGCCGAGGGGAGGGCCTACGTGGACGACGGCGCGATCCGCTTTCGCGTCACCTCCGAGGAGGTCGCCTGGGACGACGCGGTGCACGGGCGGATCAGCTTTCACGGGAAGGACCTCGAGGATTTCGTCATCCTGCGGGCGGACCGAACCCCGGTGTACAATTTCGCCGTGGTGTCGGACGACGTGCACATGACGATCACGCACGTGTTCCGCGGCGACGACCACATCTCCAACACGCCGAAGCAGATCCTCCTCTACCGCGCGCTCGGCCGGGAGCCGCCGGTCTTCGGCCACGTCCCGATGATTCTCGGCACCGACGGCAAGAAGCTGAGCAAGCGCCACGGCGCGACGGCGGTGGCCGACTACGAGCACGAGGGGATCCTGCCGCAGGCGATGGCGAACTTCCTCGCCCTGCTCGGCTGGAGCCCGGGCGGCGACCGCGAGCTGTTCTTCGACCTGAACGAGATGGTGGACGCCTTCGCGCTGGCGGGCATCCAGAAGAAGGCGGCGGTGTTCGACCCGCAGAAGCTCGAGTGGATGAACGCCGAGCACATGCGGCATCTGGGCGCCGGGAGGCTCGCTGCGCTGCTCGCGGGGAAGCTCGACGGCCTCGCGCCGGAGCGCGCCGAGCCGCTCGTCAGCGCCGTCCTGCCGCGCAGCCGCACGACGCTCGACGTGGTCCGGCAGGTGCGGGTGCGGGCGGGACTGCATCCGGTCGAGCCGGACGAGAAGGCGCGTGCGTATGTGGCCAGGGACGAGCCCGGCTACCGCCGGGCGCTGCGGCTGACGGCTGACGCGCTGGCGGCGATCGGCGACTGGTCCGCCACGGCGCTCGAGGCGGAGCTGCGCCGGCTCGCCGAAGCGAACGGCATGAAGGCCGGCGCCGTGATGCAGCCGATCCGCATTGCGCTCACCGGCTCGACGGTCTCCGAGCCCGTGAACGAGCTGCTCGCCGTCATCGGCCGCGACGGCGCGCTGGAGCGCCTGACGCGGGCCGCCTCCTAGCCGCGCCCCGACGGGGCCGGCTCCTGCTTTCCGCCAGCAAGTTCGTTACGGCGTGGGACGCGGGCGGTTGGCGTCGCGGTCCCGCTGCTCGCGGCGCTCGCGGTCCTTGCGCTCCCGGATGTCGCGCACCGCGCGGCGGAAGTCCTCTTCCGCCTCGGCACGCGCCGCGGCGCGCAGCAGGTCCGCGCGCATCGCCATCAGCGCGGCGTTGGCGCGGGCCTGGTCGATGTTCCCCTGCGGCAGCGGCAGGAAGGCGAGCACCGCGGTGGGGATGGTGAAGCTGCCGAAGTGCATCCCCTGCGCGTCGAGTCCGTAGGTCTGGCCGTTGCGCTGGAAGGTCCACGACGGCGGGCGCATGGGGTCGTACAGCGGATTGCGCTGGAGCGAGTCCGCGATGGCGAGGAGCCGCGAGCGCACGGCCGAGTCGAGGCTGATCGGGCGGCCGCCGCCTTCGGGAATGATCATCGGCCGCACCCAGAGCCGGCTGTCGCCGGTGCGTGGCGAGAGCGCGAGGAGGCGGCCCCGGCGGCCGCGCCCGCCCGGCGCGCCGTTCGGCACGCCGGCCGAGTCGTCGCCGATCGGCACCGGCGGCTCGGCGCTCGGCGTGGGGGTCGCGGCCCCGGCGCGGAAGACGAGGGGCAGGCCACGGCGCGCGGGCGGCGGAGGCGCGGGAGCCTCGAGGGGGACCTGGCGCGGCTCGGGTGGCGGCCCCGCGACGTCAAGCAGGTAGGCGAGCGTGCGCCGCGGCTCGGCGGCGCGCCACCCGTAGGACTGCACGACGAGGCCGAGCACCACCACGTGGACGACGGCCGAGGCCACCACCCAGCCCGGGCGCACCCGCCGGCCTTTCGGCAGCTGGAACCGTCTACGCTCTGGCAAGCACCCTGCCCATGCGCTCGGCCGCCTCTTCGAGCCGCGCCTCGCTCACGGTGAGCGCGACGCGGACGTAGCCCTCGGCCGAGGCGCCGAACGCGCTTCCCGGCAGCGTCACCACGCCCTCCTCCTCCATCGCCTGCCTCGAGAACTCGGCCGAAGCGACGCCCTCGGGGAGCGGGATCCACAGGTACATCGTCGCCCTCGGCGGCGTGACGTCGAAGCCCGCCCGGCGGAACGCGGCCACCGCCGCGTCGCGCCGTGACTGGAACCGGCTGACCGCCGGCCCCACCAGGGCTTCGGCGTGGTCGAGCACGTCCACCGCGGCGCGCTGGATCGCCATGAACGGACCGGTGTCCGTGTACGACTTCACCGTCTGGAGCGCCGCGATCAGCTCGCGGTTGCCCACCGCCCAGCCGAGGCGCCAGCCGGTCATCGCGAACGACTTCGAGCACGAGTGGAACTCGACGGCGACCTCGCGCGCGCCCTCGATCTCGAAGATGCTGGGCGCCACGTAGCCGTCGAACGTGAGCTCGACGTACGGGTTGTCGTAGGCCAGCGCGATCCCGTGCTCGCGGCACACCGCCACGGTGCGCTCCAGGTAGTCACGCGGCGCGATCGCGGCCGTGGGGTTGTTCGGGTAGTTGAGGAACGCGACGCGCGTCCGCGCCAGCACGTCGCGGGGCAGCTCGCCGAGCTCGACGAGGAAGTCGGTGCGCGCGGTGAGCGGGTAGATGTACGGCGTCGCGCCGGAGCAGATCGCGCCGCCGATGTAGCACTGGTAGCCCGGCTCGGGCACGATCGCCAAGTCGCCCGGCCCGGCGGTCGCGAGCGCGAAGTGCGCCAGCCCTTCCTTGGAGCCGATCAGCGGGAGCACCTCGGCCAGCGGGTCGAACGCGGTGCCGAACCGCCGCTGGTGGTAGCGCACCACCGACTCACGGAACGCCGGCAGGCCGAGCTGGAACCCATACCTGCTCATCGCCGGGTCGCCCAGCGCCGCCGTCAGCGAGGCCACGGCGGCCCGGGGCGGCGGCCCGTCGGCGTCGCCGGCCCCCACGTCGATCAGGTCCACGCCGGCCGCGATCAGCTCGCGCTTGCGGCGCGGGATCTCGGCGAGGGGATAGCCCGGCAGCTGCCGGACGCGCTCCGCGATGTGTGGCTTCACCCACCCTCCGTACTCGCAGCGAGGCCGCAGGTTCCCGATGTGCCCCCGAAAGCTACCCGGCGACGACCGGGTTGCGCAGCACCCCGACCCCCGACACCTC
>CAYHQJ010000067.1:0-3883 GCA_964358595.1 uncultured Gemmatimonadales bacterium | reverse complement strand
TCCCCGGCCGGTTCATCCCTCGCACCTCACACCTCCCGCACCGTCACGCCGTGCACCTCGAAAAACTCCGCGATTTTCTCCCGGACCGTCTCCCACGGGCCGCCGATGCGCTCCGCCTTCGGCAGCCCGGCCAGCAGCGCCGCGCCGTAGCGTTTGCGCAGGACCCGCGGGTCGAGCAGTACGACGACGCCGACGTCGGTGCGCGCGCGGATCAGCCTTCCGAACCCCTGCTTCAGCTTCAGCGCCGCCAGCGGGACCTGGTACTCGTTGAAAGGGTCGCCGCCCGCCGCCTCGATCGCCTCCAGCCGCGCCGCGATCAGCGGCTCGGTCGGGACGCGGAACGGGAGCTTGGCGAGGAGCAGCGCGCGCAGCGCGAGCCCCGGCACGTCCACGCCCTCCCAGAACGAATCGGTGCCGAGCAGGATCGCCGAACCCGCCTCGCGGAAGCGGCGCAGCAGCAGGTCGCGCGGCGCGTCGCCCTGGACGAGGAGCGGCCACCGCCCGGCGATGCCCGGCCGCTCGCGCAGCAGCGCCGCGACGCGGCGCAGCGCGCGGTGGCTGGTGAACAGGACGAACATCCCGCCGTCCGCGCACCGCGCGAGGTCGGCGGCGATCTCGGCCGTGCGCAGGTCGTGCGCCTCGGTCCCGGCCGTGGGGTCGGGCACGTCGTCGGGGATCGCGAACAGGCACTGGTCGCGGAAGTTGAACGGCGAGGGGAGGACCTCGCGCGGGCCGGGCCGCTCGGGGGCGAGGTCGAGCCCCAGCCGGTGGGCGAGGAAGTCGAAGCTCCCGCCCGCGGCGAGGGTCGCACTGGTGACCACCACGGTCTCGATCCGGTCGAACAGCAGCTCCTTGAGCAGCGGTGCCAGCTCGAGCGGCGCGGTCGCCAACGCGACGTGCGCTCCGCCCCGGCGCTCCAGCCAGCGCACGGTCGGCGGCACGCCCGGGGGCGGCCGGAGCGCGAAAGCAACGGCGTCGCGCGCGCCATCGAGCCGGCCCGCGATGCCGCGCAGCTCGGCGAGCAGCGAGACGATCTTCTCCGAGGGCTCGTCCTCCCCCGCGGCGACGCGGTCGATCAGGCTGAGCACCTCGTCGCGCAGTGCGCCACCGGCCAAAGCGAACGCGTCGAGCGCGGGGCCGAGCTGTTCCCAGACCGCGTCCTCGTCGAACTCCGTGCCCAGACGGAGCACGTTGTCCGACTTCCCCGCGATGAACTCCTCGAGGAGGCGGAACAGCACGTCGGCCGCGCGCCGCGCGTCGGCGAGCGCCGGCATCACGCGCAGCGCGACCTGCCGGAGGGCGGCGGGCCCGACCTGCGCGTCGCCCTCGGCCGCGAGCGCGCCCCGGAGCGCCGGGAGCACGCCGCGGTTCTGGCGCTCGAGGCGCGCGAGGAGCCGTTCGACGCCGCGGCTGGACGCGCGCTTGCCGAGGTGCTCGGCCGCGGTGTCCTCGAGGTGGTGGCCCTCATCGAGCACCAGCCGGCGGTACGGCGGGAGGACCGCCGCGTCCTCCCAGTTGCCCTGGAGCCGCCGCACGGCCAGGTCGCTGGCCAGCAGGTGGTGGTTCACCACGACGATGTCGGCGTCCGCCGCGCGCCGCCGCGCCGCGAACACGAAGCAGCGCTCGAAGTGCGGGCAGGAGAGCCGGGTGCACAGGTCCGACTCGGCGGCGATCTCGTCCCACAGCTCCTCGCTCGGCGCGAAGGCGAGGTCCGAGCGGCTCCCGTCGGCGGTCTTGCCCGCCCACGCCGCGACCCAGTCCAGCTCGTCGCGGCGGTCGGGCTCGAACAGCGTGCCGAAGTTGCCGCGCGCCGCCTGGAGCCGCGCCAGGCACACGTAGTTCCGCCATCCCTTGAGGAGCGCGAACCGCGCCGGACGCTCGGGGGTGCCGAGGGCGCGCGCGAGTAGCGGCAGGTCCTTGCCGACCAACTGCTCCTGGAGGTTGATCGTGTTGGTCGAGACGACGGTGCGCTCCTCGTTCTCGAGCGCCCAAAGGAGCGCCGGCACGAGGTACGCGAACGACTTGCCGACGCCGGTGCCCGCCTCGAGCAGCGCCACGCCGCCCGCGTTGTAGGTGTCGGCGACGTGCGCGGCCATGTCGCGCTGCGCGGGGCGGTCCTCGTGGAGGCGGAGCACCTTCGCCACCCTGCCCTTCGGGCCGAGCAGGTTCGCGGCGGCGACGGGATCGATCGCGCGGACGGTGCGCGGCTTCGGCACCTCGACGACGACGTACAACTCGGTGGCCGCATCGTTCACGATGCCGAACCCGACGCCGGCGTCGTGCATCCGCACCGCGACGTCCAGATCCGCCGGCGAGGGATCGAGGCGACCGGACGGGTGGTTGTGGAGCAGCATCTGCCCGCGCGCCGCGACGCCGGGGAGGGCGAGCACCGCGTCCACGGTGCCGCGCGCCACGACTGCGGCGCGCACGATCGCGCCGCCGGAATCGAGGTCCGCGACGAACGACACCTCGCGTCCCCCCGCCTCGCGGATCGCGTGCGCGACCTGCTCCCGGGCGGCGGGGCCGAGCCGGTCGCTCACGTCTTGAGTTCGCGCTTCCGGGCGGCCGGGAAGAGCACGTTGTTGAGGATGAGGCGGTAGCCCGGCGACGTGGGGTGGAGGGAGAGGTCGGTCGGCGTGTCGCCGACCTGGTGCTGCGGGTCCTCGGGGTCGTGCCCGCCGAAGTAGGTCCACGTGCCGCGGCCCGCGTCGCCGTGGATGTACTTCACCCACGGCGCCCCCGGCTCCTCGGCGAGGACGATGTCGGCGCTCTTCAGCACCCGGCGCATGAAGCTGGTCGTGAGCCCGTAGAAGTCGGGGATGACCTGCCGGTGGCACTGCACCAGCATCGCCGGCACGGGGTCGATCTTCGCGCTGAAGTTGAACAGCTCGAAGGCGCCGAGCGGCTGGCGGCGGCCGGGGTTGTTGACCTGGTGCCCGTCGATGTCCGAGAACGACGGGATCCCGGGCGACAGCTCGAGCCGCGCGCCGGTCGTGGCAAACGCCCGCGACCAGTCGAGGCGCTCGCTGGCCTGCGCTTCCATCGGCGTGCCGTCGGCGAACGCGGCCGCGATGTCCACGTCGTGCGCGGCGAGGGCCAGCTCGAGCGTCTCGGTCGCGGTGCACATCGCGAACAGGAAGCCGCCGTTCGTCACGTAATCGCGGATGCGCTGCGCGACGGCCTTCTTGAGCGTCGGCACGGTGGCGAAGCCGAGCTGCCGCGCCGCCGCCTGGTTGCGCTGCACCATGTCCGCGAGCCACGGCGCGCCCTGGTAGGTCAGGTAGAACTTCGAGTACTGGCCGGTGAAATCCTCGTGGTGCAGGTGCAGCCAGTCGAAGTCGCGCAGCCGGCCCCCGACGACCTCGTGGTCCCAGATCTTCGTGAACGGGATCGCGGCGTACTGGAGCGCCATCGTGACGGCGTCGTCCCACGGCGGCGCGTTGGGCGGCGAGTAGATCGCCACGCGCGGTGTGCGCTCGAGCGGGAGCGCGTCCATGTTGTTCTGCTCCACGGTCGCGCGGATCGAGACGACGGCGCTGTCGGACACCGGCTCGAGGGTCACGCCGCCCAGCGCCGCGGCGCGGCGCGCGGGGGCGTCGTCGGGGAGCAGGAACGAGCCGCCGCGGTAGTTGAGCAGCCACTCGCAGCGCCCACCGCGCTCGATGGCGTGGAACGCAAGACCGTAGGCCTTGAGGTGGTTGCCCTGCGCGTCGTCCATCGGGACGAGCAGGTTGGGATCACCGGGGGACCGCGGGACGGCGGGACGGATCGCGCTGTCCCCCGGTCCCCCGGTCCCCCGGTCCCGCCGCGCCCGCGGCCCCGCCGCCCGCATCCGCAGCAGCTCGCGGCGCGCCATCCGCGCCTCGGCCCCCGGTTGCGGCCC
>CAYHQJ010000066.1:0-10861 GCA_964358595.1 uncultured Gemmatimonadales bacterium | reverse complement strand
CCTGCCGACCGAGTGGTACTGCGAGAAGTGCGGCGCCGAGCTGTCGGCGATCTAACCCTGCTTCGCCGCCAGCCGCTTCATCAGCCGCGACTTCTTGCGCGCCGCGGCGTTCCGGTGGATCTGCTGCTTGCGGGCGCCACGGTCGAGCATCCGCACCGCGTTCTCCACGGCGTCCGGCGTCAGCTCGGCGCGCGCCTTCTTCACCGCCGTCTTGATGGCCGAGCGCTGGGCGCGGTTGCGCGCGGTGCGCGCGCTCGCCTGCCGCATCCTCTTCTTCGCCGACTTGATCCTGGGCACTGGAGACTCCGGTTGAGCTTTTCAACTCTTTGACCGGCATGAGTTTACCCTGGAACCGGCGTTTTGACAAGGCGCGGCGCCACGCTTAGGTTGCAGCGCTTCGTGAAAGAGTTCCTCCTCGTCCTGCCCGTCCTGCTCTTTTCGGTGGTCGCCCACGAGTACGCGCACGCCTGGACTGCGTACCGCCAGGGCGATCCGACGGCGTACGCGCTGGGCCGGCTCACCCTGAACCCGGTCTCGCACATCGACCCGTTCATGAGCGTGTTGGTGCCGATCGGGCTGTGGCTGCTGTCGAACGGCGCGTTCACCTTCGGCGCGGCCAAGCCGGTGCCGGTCGAGCCGCGCAACTTCCGGCATTACCGTCTCGGCGACATCGTGGTGTCCTCGGCGGGCGTCGTGATGAATCTGCTGATCGCGGTCCTGTGCGCCGGGGTCTTCGTGGCCCTCGGGGTGGCGGCGCCCCACGCCGGCATGATGCTGGACGTGTTCGGCACGCTCCAAGGGATGGCGCAGATCGGAATCGCCCTCAACGTCCTCCTCGCCTTCTTCAACCTGATGCCGATCCCGCCGCTCGACGGCTCGCACCTGCTGTACCACGCGCTGCCGGCGAAGTGGGGCGCCCGCTACCGCCAGTTCGGGCGCTACGGGTTCATGGTGCTGATGCTGATGTTCATGGTTCCCGGCCTGTGGCAGGTGCTGCTGTGGCCGGTCAGCGCCGTGACCGAGCTCGCGCAGTCGGCGCTGGTCCCCTTCACCCTGGCGGCGGTCCCGTGACGGCGCCCGGCACGCCTGCGCCCGCGTCCGCGCTCGAGGAAGCGGGATTCGTCGTCACGCTCGAGCGGTTCAGCGGGCCGCTCGATCTCCTGCTGCACCTCATCCGGCGCGAGGAGATCGACATCTGGGACATCCCCGTCGCGCGGATCGCCGACCAGTTCCTGGCGGTCATCCACGTGCTGGGGCTCGACGAGGCCGCCGAGTACCTCGAGATGGCGGCGCGGCTGCTGCGCATCAAGGCGCAGATGCTGTTGCCGCGGCGCGGCGACGAGGAGCCGTGGGAGGATCCGCGGCACGAGCTGGTGCGCCGGCTGCTCGAGTACCAGCAGATCCGCGAGGTGGTGGACTGGATGGCGCGCGCGGCGCGGCGGCGGGCCGAGCGCCATGCGCGCGGCTGGGTGCCGCCGGCTCCCGAGACACCGCCGCCGCCCCTCGTCTACGACATCGAGGAGCTGCTCGAATCGATCGAGCGGGTGCTGGCGATGATGCCGGACCCCATCATCTATCGCGTGCTGCCGCGGCCGCTGGACATCGAGGGCGCCACGCAACGCGCGCTGGACCTGCTGGCCGAGCGGGCCGCGTTCCCGTGGCGCGATCTGCTGGGCGGCGCCCCGACCGTGGCCGACGTGCTCAGCTCGCTCGTGGCGCTGCTCGAGCTGGCGCGCCGCGGCCTCCTGCTCCTGGCCCAGGAGCGTCCGTTCACCCCCGTGATGATCACCCGTGGACCATCGTACGAGACTGCTTGAAGCGGCGCTGTTCGCCGCACCGCGCCCGCTGACGCTCGACGAGCTCGGCGTGCTCGACCCCGACGCGACCGACGCCGACTGGCGCAAGGCGATCGAGGAGCTGCGCGAGCACTACGAGACCGGCGCTCACGGCGTCGAGCTGGTCGAGATCGCCGAAGGCTACCAGATCCTCACCCGCCCGATCTTCGCCGAGGCGATCGAGCGCGCGGCGTTCGCGCAGCGGCCCATGAAGCTGTCGGGGGCGGCGCTCGAGGTGCTGGCCATCATCGCCTACCGCCAGCCGGTGGGCCGCGCCGAGGTCGAGGAGATCCGCGGCGTCTCCTCGGGCGGCGTGCTGAAGCTCCTCCAGGAACGGGGGTTGATCGAGGTGACCGGCCGCTCGGAGGGGCTGGGGCGCCCGCTGCTCTACGCGACCACGCCGCTGTTCCTCGAGCACCTGGGCCTCGGCGCGCTGTCCGACCTGCCGCGGACGGACGAGCTGGCGGTCGCGCTGCGCCCGCCGCAAGCGGAGCCGTGACACCGCTCCGCCTCGCGCGCTTCCTCGCGCGGGCGGGTGTGGTCTCGCGGCGCGGCGCGGCGGAGCTGGTGGCCGCCGGAAGCGTCCGGATCAACGGCGTGCCGCCCCGGGGGCCGGGCGATCCGGTCGATCCGGCGCGCGACGTCGTCACGGTGGACGGCCGGCCGGTCGGCCTCGCCGCCCTGGTGTGGCTTGCGCTCCACAAGCCGCCTGGTTACGTCACTTCACGACGGGCGGCGGAGCGGTTTCCGAGTGTCTTTGCGCTCCTGCCTGACGAGCCCGGTCTGGTGACGGTGGGCCGGCTCGACGTGTACTCGGAGGGCGTCCTCCTGTGCACGACCGACGGCGGGGCGGCGCACCGCCTCATGCATCCGCGCTGGCAGGTGCCGCGGACCTACCGCGTCACCGTCGCCGGGGTGCCGTCGCCGGCCGCGCGCGCGCAGCTGGCGCGTGGCGTGCCGCTCGCGGACGAAGCCCCCGTGCGGCCCGCGGCGTGGCGGTTCACGCCGGGCCGCGGCGGCGGGATGCTCGAGCTGGAGCTGTGTGAGGGGCGCTCGCGCATCCTGCGGCGGCTCTGCGCCGCCCTGGGGCTCGGCGTCCGCCGCCTGGTGCGCACCGCGTACGGTCCCGTGCGCCTCGGGGCGCTGCCGCCGGGCGGGACGCGCCCGCTGACGCCCCGCGAGACCGCGGCGCTCTATCGCGCCGTCGGGCTCCCCGTTCCACCACGACCGACCTTGGGTTGACGATATGGACCTGCAGGGCACCACCATCATGATCCTGGGCGGCAGCGGGCTCGTCGGCCACGCGGTGGCCCGACGGGTGCTGGACTACCGCCCGAGCCGCATCGTGCTCGTCGCGCTGAGCGAGCCGGAGACCGAGACGGCCCGCGCCGCCCTCGCGCCGCTCGCCGGCGACGCCGCGGTCATCGCGGAGTACGGCAACGTCTACCTCCCCGCGCCCCTGGCGCGCGCCGACGCCGCGACGCTGCTCGACGACGCCGCGAGCCGGCGGATGCTGATCGACGACATCTTCGGCGACCTGACCGAGGAGCTGTTGTCGCGCAACCTGTTAGTGCAGCTCCTCGAGAAATACCGCCCGGACGCGGTCGTGGATTGCATCAACACCGCGACGGCGTTCGCGTACCTGGACGTCTATCGGTCGGCGCGTGAGCTGCACGCCCTGAGCGCGACCGGCACCGTGGGCCAGGAGGCCATCGAGCGGCACCTGCTGACCGAGCCGATCGCCCAGCTCACGCGGCACATCCAGTTCATGGTCGAGGGACTGAAGCGCGCGGGCACGCGGAGCTACGTGAAGATCGGCACCAGCGGCACGGGGGGGATGGGCTTCAACATCCCCTATACGCACTCGGAGGAGCGGCCGTCGCGCACCCTGATGACCAAGTCGGCCGTGGCGGGCGCGCACACGCTACTGCTCTATCTGCTCGGTCGCACGCCCGACACGGCCGCGACGGTCGAGATCAAACCGACGGCGGCAATCGGCTGGCGCGAGATCAAGTTCGGGCCGGTGCGTCGTGGCGGGCGGCCGATCCAGCTGTACGACTGCCCGGCGCCCCTGCCGCTCGCGCGCGCCTTCGACGGCGCGGCTGGGTGGAAGGCGCTCGACCGGCCGCTCGCATCGGTCTTCATCAACATGGGCGAGAACGGGCTGTTCGCGCGCGAGGAGTTCGCCACGATCACCGCACTCGGGCAGATGGAGTTCATCACTCCCGAGGAGATCGCCGACCAGGTGATCATGGAGCTGCGGGGCTACCCGACCGGGCACGACGTGATCGCCGCGCTCGACGGCGCGACTGCCGGGCCCACCTACCGCGCGGGGATCCTGCGCCACGCGGCGCTCGAGCGGCTGGATCAGCTGGAGCGCACGCACGGGGTGCGCTCGATCGCCTTCGAGATGCTCGGCCCGCCGCGGCTCACCAAGCTGCTCTACGAGGCGTTTCTCTGCTCGAAGCTGTTCGGCAGCGTCGCGGAGCTGGCGCAGGCCGATCCCGCGACGCTCGGCAAGGGCGCCGAGACGGTGCTGGCGCAGGACACCGGGTTGCGCGCCGAGATCGTCTCGGTGGGAATCCCGATAGTGAGCGCGGACGGGCGCGGCCTGACGCGCGGCCCGCACGTCGTCGTGCCGCCGGTGCCCGGCGACCCGCTCGCCGCGGCGCCGCGCGGCTGGGTGGACCTGCGGCCGGTGAACGGCCGGCTGTGGATCGACCGGGCGAAGCGGATCCTCGCGCAGGCGCAGGCCCGCGCGGCGCTGCCGCGCGGCTCGGGAAGCGACGAGGAGTGGTACGCCGTCGAGCCGGGCGATCCGATCCTGCCGTGGCGCATGGCGACGTGGGTGTTCCGCCACGAGGACCAGGGGGAGCGCATCAAGCGCTGAGGGCATGGACGTCAAGCCGCTGGAGGCGATTCTCGCTGAGATCGGCAAGGCGTTCCGGCTCTGCCGGTTCTATCCCGCCACGCACCCGTCCGTCCGGCAGGCGCTCGCCGAGCTCTCGGCGGCGCTGCCGAACCTCGCGTCGGTGGGCTCGGTCGAGCTGCGGATCAACCCCACCGGCTTCGTCCTCGGCACGCTCCCGCTGGCGCTGCGCAACCCGCAGATCCAGGAGCTCGCGGGACTCCTCTACGCGCAGGGCTACCGCGGCCTCGCGATGGAGCCGGGGCTCACCTCCGACGAGATTGCGGCGCTGATCCGCGCCGCCGCCGGTCCCCAGAGCAAGGCGATGCAGCCGCTGGGCGCGCAGACGACGCTCCAGCAGCTCCCCCACGTGCGGCTCGAGCAGGTGATGCGCCGGAGCGCGGCGACGCCGCGCGGCGCTCCGCCGGGCGCGGCGAAAAGCGGGCCCGCGGCCATGGCGGAGGCGTCGGCGCTCGGCCGGCGTTCGACCGGGGTGTTCCGGCCCGACGCCCTGCCGCCCGAGATCGAGGCCACCCGGCTGATCATGCTGCTCGAGCACGCCGCGCCCGCCGAGGCGCCGCGCATGCTGTCGCGGCTGCGCGAAGTCGCCGGCGACCTGGCCGCGAACCAGGAGTTCGGCGCGTATGCCAGGGCGGTGCTCGCGCTCGGCCGTCTGGCGCAGGCCGCGGAGCAGGACCTTGCGGGTGCGGCGCGGGCGGCGCTCGAGAACTGCACGACCAAGCTCAGCACCAACGGCCTGGTGTCGCGGCTCGGTGACCCCCGCGCCCCCGCGGCCGAGCGCGACACGATCGTGCAGGCGCTCGGGATGCTGGGTGCGAAGGCGATCCCGCTGGTGGTGGACGCCTACCTCGCCACCGGTCACCAGGAAGAGCGGGACATCCTGCTGGCCGTGGTGCGCCGCGCCGGCGAGGCCGCGGTCGAGCCGATCGAGGCGCGCCGCGACCGGGACGCGCGGGGCGAGGCGGCCCGCGCCTTCGCGGCGCTGCTGAGCGCGACCGGGAGTGCGCTGGCGGCGCCGGCGCTCGCGGACCTCACGCGCCACGCCGAAGGGGCGGTCCGCGCGGTCGCGATCGCGGGCCTGGCGCGCGTCGGCGGGCCGGAAGCGGGTCGGCTCACGGTGCACGCCCTGCGCGACGGCGATCCCGCGGTCCGCGCCGAGGCGGCGCGCGCCCTGACGTGGATCGGCGACCACTCGATCGCGCCGATCGTGCTGGCGCGCCTCAAGGAGGAGACCGAAGAGGCGGTGGTCCTGCCAATGATCGCGACGCTCGGCGAGCTGCGCGAGGCGCGCGCGGTGCCCGTGCTGGTCGAGCTGGTGCGCGGCATCAGCGGCGTCTTCCAGCGCCACCCGGTCTCGGTGCGCGCGGCGGCGATCCGCGCCCTGGGCGCCATCGGGACCACCGAGGCGCGCGCGGCGGTGGAGGCGCACAAGGACGACCGCAATCCCGAGCTGCGCGCCGCCGCGCACGACGCGCTGCAGTGACGCGCCGCCGTGTCCAGATCCTCCCCGACGCCGTCGCCAGCCGCATTGCGGCCGGCGAGGTCGTCGAGCGCCCCGCCTCCGTGGTGAAGGAGCTGCTCGAGAACGCCGTGGACGCCGGTGCCCGCGCGCTCGCCGTCGAGATCGAGGCGGGTGGCAAGACGCTGGTCCGCGTCGCGGACGACGGCGAGGGCATGCCCCGCGCCGACGCGCTGCTGGCCCTCGACCGCCACGCGACGAGCAAGATCCGCACGGCCGACGACCTCGTGGGCGTGGCGAGCTTCGGCTTCCGGGGCGAGGCGCTCCCGTCGATCGCCGCCGTGAGCCGCCTCGAGCTCGACACCGCCGCCGCCGAGGAGCCGGTCGGCACGCGCCTCACCTGCACGGGCGGCGTCGTGTCGGTCGTCGAGGACGTCGCGCGCCAGCGCGGCACCACCGTCACGGTGCGGTCGCTGTTCTTCAATACGCCCGCACGCCGCAAGTTCCTGCGCTCGGCGCGCAGCGAGACGCGCGCCTGCGTCGAGGCGGTCGTCACGCTCGCCCTCGCCCGGCCCGAGCTCGGCATCACCCTGATCGCCGACGGGAAGAGCGTCGTCGAGGCGCTGCCAGCGCCCGGCCTCGCCGAGCGCGCTGCCCAGCTGCTCGGCCGCGCTGTGGCGGCGACGCTCGTGCCGGTGGAGACGGACGCCGGCGGCCTCGGCATCACGGGGCTCGCGCAGCGACCGGCGGACGCCTCGCCCTCGGGGCGGGCGGTCTATCTGTTCGTGAACGGGCGGCCGTTCCGCGACCACTTCCTCGTGCGCGCCGCCGAGCGCGGCTATCGCGCGACGATCCCTGCGGGGCTGCGGCCCAGCCTGATCCTGGCGCTCACCGTCCCGCCCGCCGACGTGGACGTGAACGTCCACCCGTCCAAGCTGGAGGTGCGCTTCCGCGACCGCTTCGGGATCGAGGCGGCCCTCGAGGACGCGGTCCACCGCGCGCTCGGCGAGCTGGTGGCTGCCGCGGGGCTCGGGCACACGGCGAGCCTGCCGTGGGAGCACCGCGCCGTCGCCGTGCCGCGTCCAGGCTTCCCAGATCGGCGGCGTGAGGGCGCGCCAGCCGACCTGTTTGCGGGCGCCATGCCGGGCGACGCGCAGGCCGCCGTGATCGGCCTCGACGCCGCCGCGGACGGGGCCGCGGCGGAGGCGCCCGAGGCGGCGCTCGCCCCCGCGCCGCGCATCGTGGCACAGGTCCACGCCACGTACATCCTCGTCGAGGTCGCCGACGGCCTGCTCATCGTGGACCAGCACTCGGCGCACGAGCGCGTGCTCTACGAGCGCGTGATGCGCACCCTCACCGAGGGCGGCGGGCCGTCGCAGCAGCTGTTGTTCCCGCTCACCATCGAGTTCGCGCCCGCCGAGCTGGACGCCATCGAGGCGAACCGCGAGCTGGTCGCGCGTCTCGGCTATGCGCTGGAGCCGTTCGGGGGCCGCGCGCTGATCGTGCACGCCGTCCCGGCGCCGCACCCGCGCTTCGAGGCCGAGCGCTGCCTGCGCGAGCTGGTCGCCGACCTCGCGGGCAACCGCTTCGGCGGACTTGCCAACCGGCTCGAGCGCTTCGCCTCCACGTTCGCGTGCCGCGCGGCGATCAAGGCGGGCCACGCCCTCACGCGCCAGGAGATGGAAGAGCTGGTGGACCGCCTCTTCGCGAGCGCACTTCCCGCCCACGACGTGCACGGTCGCCCGACGATCGTTCAGCTCCCGCGTCACGAGCTCGAGCGCCGCTTCGGTCGCCGGTGAGCGCCCCTCGCCTTCGGCCTTGAGCTTTCAGCCGTCGCTCGTCCCCGCCCTCGTCGGTCCGACGGGCGTCGGCAAGACGCGCCTCGCCGCGGCGGTGGCGCGGCTCGCGCCGGTCGAGATCGTCTCCGCCGATTCCCGCCAGGTCTACCGGACGCTCGACATCGGAACCGCGAAGCCGGGACCGGACGAGCGCGCGGCCGCACCCTACCACGGGCTCGACCTCGTGGACCCCGGCGAGCGCTACTCGGCGGGGCGCTTCGCGCAGGGCGCGGCGGGATGGATCGCGGGGATCGCCGCGCGCGGACGCATCCCGCTGGTCGTGGGCGGCACGGGCTTCTACCTGCGCGCCCTGTTCGACGGGCTGTTCGAGGAGCCGCCGCTCGATCCGGCGCGGCGCGAGCGGCTGCGCGCAGCGCTCGCGCGCCACGGGCCGGGGGAGCTGGCCCGCTGGGCCCGGCGCCTCGACCCCGGCTTCCGCGGCGGCGCGTCGCAGCGCGCCGCCCGCGCGATCGAGGTTGCGCTGCTCGCGGGGACGCCGCTGTCCACGTTGCAGCGCGGGTCGCGACGGACGGCACCGGCGCTGCGCGCGTGGTACGCGTGGCTCTCCGTGCCCCGCCACGTTCTCGCCGAGCGCATTGCGGCGCGCACGCGGGCGATGCTCGCCGTGGGCCTGGTGGATGAGGTGCGCCGCGCGCTCGCCGCCGGCGTGCCGCCCGAGGCGCCGGGACTCACCGGCGTGGGCTACCGCGAGGTCGTGGCGCACCTGGCCGGCCGGCTGCCGGCGGACGAGCTGCCCGCCGCCATCGCGGCCGCGACCCGGCGCTACGCCAAGCGCCAGGAGACGTGGTTCCGCCACCAGCTACGCGGCCCGGTCGCGATGCTCGATGGAACCCGTGACCCTGCGACGCTGGCGGAGGACCTGCTCTCCGGGTATCGTGCGGCGTCTGCTGGCGTCCAACCTCCAACGTTCAACCGTTGACGGTCGCGCGTGCGCATCGGCATCGTCTGCTATCCGACCTACGGCGGCTCCGGCGCCGTCGCCACCGAGCTCGGCCTCGCGCTCGCCGAGCGGGGGCACGAGGTCCACTTCATCTCGTACGCGATGCCGTTCCGGCTGCGCTTCAACGAGCGGGTGACCTTCCACGAGGTGAAGATCGGCTCGTACCCGCTGTTCGAGCATGCGCCCTACGCGCTCGCGCTCGCCGTGATGCTACACGAGGTGGCCGTCAAGGAAAAGCTCGACGTCATCCACGCGCACTACGCGATTCCGCACGCCACGGCGGGGTGGATGGCCAAGCAGCTCATGGCCGAGGAGCGCAACCTGCCGATCGTCACGACGCTCCACGGCACCGACATCACGCTGGTGGGACAGGACCCCTCGTACTTCACGATCACCAAGTTCTCGATCGAGCAATCGGACGCGGTGACCGCCGTTTCGGTATTCCTGCGCGACGAGACCTATCGCGCGTTCGGCTGCATGGGGTGCGCCATCGACGTCATCCCCAACTTCGTGAGCCCCGAAGAGTTCAAGCCCGGCGGCCAGCGCTGCCCCAGCTTCCCGAAGGGCGAGAAGGTGCTGATGCACATCTCGAACATGCGCCCGGTGAAGCGCATGCTCGACGTCGTGCGGATCTTCGCCGCGGTGGCCTCGCGCGTGCCGGCACGGTTGGTGCTCGCCGGCGACGGTCCGGACCGCGACGCGGCCGAGCGCGAGGCGGAGCGCCTCGGCGTGCTGGGCCGCACCCGGTTCCTCGGCAAGGTCGAGGACGTCGCCGAGATCCTCGCGTGGGCCGATCTGTACCTGCTACCCAGCAACTCGGAGTCGTTCGGCCTCTCGGCCCTCGAGGCGCTCGCGATGGGCGTGCCGGTGATCGGCACGAACGCCGGCGGGCTGCCCGAGGTCGTCGAGCACGGCAGGAACGGTTTCCTCGGCGCGGTCGGCGACGTGGAAGCGATGGCCGAAGGCGCGGTGGAGCTGCTCACCGATCCCGACCGGTACCGGGCCTGGTCCACCGCCGCGCGCGCACGCGCGGAGCAGTTCGCGACCGACAAGGTCGTGCCGCTCTACGAAGAGCTCTATGCCGCGGTCGTGGCCGGCTAGCGCCGCCGAGCTCGTCCGCCTCAAGAACCTGCTGATGGCCGCCGCCGGAGTGGCGGTCGGCGGGTTCCTCGTCTGGGGCCGGGTGCGGTTTCCGCCCGAGCTGGTGTGGGCGATGGCCTCCGCCGCGGCGCTGGGGGCCCCGGGCACCTTCGCCACCGACCTCGCCCACAACGACGTCGGGTCGAGGTTCTGGATCACCGCCTTCGACGGCTCGATCGCGAAGAAGATCCGCACGGCGCCGCTCTGGGGCGCCGGCTCCACGGGCCCCTACGGGCATGACGGCCTCTCGATGACGCTCGAGGACTTGATCCTCCGCACGGCGGCGAGGCGGAGGACTCCGTGCAGGCGTTCCGGAGGAGCCCGGAGCGCTTCAAGGTCGTCGCCTTCCTCCGGACGCTCCAGCTCTACTCCCCGGCCGACCTCCCCTGCGACGTCAACGGCGACGGCCGCATCGAAGAGCGCTTCCAGGTCGCCGGCGCGGACACGGGGGTCGAGACCTTCAACCCCGAGTGGCTCTTCCGTGTCCCGCTCCGGATCGAGGGGATGGTGACCAACCCGCAGGGGATCGAGATCCGGAGCTACGCGGGGGTCAACTGCCGCGACGCCTACGGCTGGAGCCTGCCGCTGGGGGGGCTGGATACCCCGCGCTTGGGTTGTTTGAATAGCCACGCGTCCTTGTTGCCGCGCGGGCGGGGCGCGGCGCCAATCCACCGAGCCATCGAGGCCGGCGATGCCGAG
>CAYHQJ010000065.1:2491-10924 GCA_964358595.1 uncultured Gemmatimonadales bacterium | reverse complement strand
GCGACGGCGTGAGAGTTCGAGTCTCTCCTCGGGCACCTTACAGTACAATGACTTAGCATGCGGGGCGCTGCGGCGCCCCTTTTGGTTTCCGGTGCCAGTGTGCCCTTGGCGAAGTCGTCCGACCCGCATCCCGGCCATTCCTATTGTTGTCCCCCGCAACACCAAGCCTAACTTGACGGAACCGTGACGAGCACCGAGCTTGCAGACGCGGTGCGGAAGCCTGAAGGAGGCGCGAATGAAGCGGATCATCCGGACTCTTCTCACCGGGAGTATGCTGGGCGGCCTCTCGGTGGCTTGCGGCGGCGATAAGGTCACCGGCCCCCAGACTCAGACCTGCGGGGGCGGGCAGGGGCAGGCGGTCGCGTTCTGTCGCCAAGTGGACAACTATGTCGCCGGGTACGGGGTCCCCGGGCAGGATGTCATTCGCGCGACCTGCCTCGTCGGTCCCCAGGGCGCGACGGTGTCGAACCAGCAGAACGGCACCTACTACTGCGGGGGGACCTACAAGCTGACGAGCTTTCCCAACGCCAAGATCTCGCTCAACTGGGGCGGTTCAACGTCCTTCAGCGAGGCGCCGCAGGATTACCAGATCACGAGTCCGGGGGAGGGGACGTTCTTCGTCAAGGTGGTGAAACAATCCGGTGGTGCGGGGAACCTTTTCCTCAGCATGTCGAGCGGATCGAACTGGATGTTCGACGCGGTGCTCGTGAACACCCTGTGCACTGCAGCCAGCGTCTCGCTCACGAGGACGGAACTCGGCGGCTCGCTGTGGACGCGCCGGGAGGGATCGGTCGTCCGGACGACCATTCCGTGGAAGTACACCGCTCAGGAGTGACTCGCGGCGGCTGACTGGTCCCCGACTGGACGCCCGCGCGTCCGGCGGGGTAGTTTCCGCAGTACTGTGCCCACGTTCGATCACGACCGCTACGCCGCCACCCTCGCCTGGGCGGTCGAGTGGCTGCGCCGCTCGCCGGCGCCCGGCGCGCCGCAGAAGGCGGCGCTGCGCGCGCTCCTCGACATGGCCGGCGCGACGTCGGCCACAATCCGGTTCTACGACGGCGTCCTCACGGTGGACGACACCATCGTGGCCGAGACGCATCCCGTGGTGGGGATGCTGGCGGGGCAGCTGCGCGCCCACGCCGTGCTCGAGATTTCGATCGCGCGCGGGGCCGAGGCGCCGGAGCTGCTCGCGCTGACGCGAGGGCTGGCCGCCGCCGCGGGCCATGGCCGCCTCAAGGAGCGGCTGCGCGACGCGGGCTCCTCGCGGGTGATGGTGATCCTGGAGCAGAGCCACGACGTGGGGGGCGGCCGGCGCCGGCAGGAGAGCTTCTCGCAGGCGTTCGCCAAGGCCTCGCTCGACGAAGCAGTCATGGACGAGTGGAACAAGTTCCTCTCCTCGCGCACCGAGCAGCGCGAGCCCGGGCGGCAGGTGGACCTCGGCTTCCCGGCGGCTTCCGGCGCCGGCGCCGTGACGGAGCAGGAGCCGACGCCCGAGCCACCATCCGCCGCGGAGCCAGCAGCGAGCGCGGAGCCGGCGGCGCCACCCGAGGCCGCTGCGCCACCGACCGCCGAGGTGGCGCCACGCGCGGCCCCTGCGCCCCCGACCGCCGAAGTGGCGCCACCCGCGGCCGCCGCGCCGCCGCCGAAGCCGAGCCTGCCGCAGCCGGCCACGCTCCAGGCGGCGTCGCCGCTCGGCGTCGCCCTCGCGAACGTGCTGCGCGACCCGTTCGGCTCCGACATCCTCACCCGGCTGACCCAGCTTGGCCGCTGCGTGCAGGAGGCGCTGCGCGAGGACCGGGTCGCCGAGGCGGTGGACGCGCTCAACGCGATGATCGACGTGGAGGCCAAGGCCCCGGTGGGCACGGCACGCAACAGCTACGCCGTCGTCCTCAAGCGCACGCTGCCGCACGAGGCGCTGATGCAGATCATCCCCTACGTGCTCGAGCCGCGGCGCGCCGACCGGGCGTCCGTGGTGCTGCGCCGCGTCGGCGACGAGGCGACCGAGATCCTCCTCGGCCTGCTCGCCACGGCGCAGACGCTGAGCGAGCGGATGGCGTACCTGAAGACCGTCCGCGCGATGCCGCGGGGCCTGAACCGCGTGCTCGGCATGCTCACCCGCCCCGAGTGGCAGGTCGTGCGCAACGTGGCCGAGCTGATCGGCGAGGCGCGGGTCGAGGAAGGCGTGACCTACCTCGCCCGGCTGGCCGAGCACGACGATACGCGCGTCCGCCGCACCGCCATCGTCGCGCTGGCGCGCGTCGGGTCGCCAACGACCGTGCAGCCGCTGCGCCACCTGATGGAGGAGGGGACGCCCGAGATCCGGGCGCTCGTCGCCGGGAGCATCGGCGGCGCGGATGCCAAGCCGCTCGTCGCGCTCCTCGTCGGCGTCGCGGAGGCGGAGAGCAAGCCCGAGCTCGTCCGCGAGTACTACAAGGCGCTGGGCCGCATCGGCGCGCCGGAGGCGGTCGCGGCGCTCGCGAAGGCCGCCGAGCCCGGCGGGAAGCTGCTCGGCCGCAAGCCGGCCGCGTTCCGGGTGGCCGCCGTCGAGGGACTGCGGCTCGCGGGGAACGAGGCGGCGCTGCGCGCGCTCGAGGCGCTGGCGCAGGACGGCGACAAGGGCGTGCGCGAGGCGGTGCGCGTG
This sequence comes from uncultured Gemmatimonadales bacterium, assembly GCA_964358595.1. GTDB lineage: Bacteria > Gemmatimonadota > Gemmatimonadetes > Gemmatimonadales > JACORV01 > CAYHQJ01. The sequence continues at coordinate 8,283 of CAYHQJ010000065.1, read as the reverse complement.
GCGCTCGAGGGGCTCCGGGCAAAGGGCGGCGCGGCGGGCTGACCGAATGTTCAATCACGAGATCTTCGCGGTGAACTTCGCGCGGACGCTGGAGCTGCTGCGCGAACGGCCGCCCAACAAGGACCAGCAGAAAGCCTCGCTGCGGGCGGTGTACGCGCTCATCTCGCTCGCGGCCGCGACGGTCCGCTGCTACGACGGCGTCCTCTCTATCGACGACGTCGCGATGGCGGACAACCTCCCGTTCGTCAAGACGCTCGTCCGCCAGATGCAGCTGCACGGGATCGCCGAGATCGCGATCGTGCGGGGCAGCCCGCCGGGCGATCTGCTCACGATGCTGCGCGCGCTCGCCGTCGACCCCCACGCGTTCGCCCCCGGCGACGGCATCAAGAAGCGGCTGCACGAGGCCGAAGCAAGGAGCATCGCGGTGCTGTGGTCGGAGCCCGAGGAGCACCAGCGCGGCCGCCGCGCGCCGAGCGTGACCCAGGCCTTCGAGCTGGCGGACATCCCGGACGTCCGCGAGAAGGTCGGGGAGACCGTGGAGCAGGAGGCGCTGGCCGAGTGGGAGGCGCTGCACGAGGCCACGCCGGAGCCCTACATGAGCGAGCCGGGCGTCGGCGCGATCCCGGTCGAGCTGTCGGTGAGCGCCGAGCCGCCCGTGCCGGCGGCCGGGGAGCCGCCGAGCGCGGCCGCGCCCGGCGCCGAGCCCGCAGCGCACGTGTGGGAGGCGCCGCACGGTATTCCGGCCGGCACCCCGCTCGGCGCGGCCCTCGCCCTGGTGACGCGCGATCCCTACGGGCTGGGGATACTCGACCGGCTCACCGACCTGTCCCAGGAGATCGCGCGGGCGCTGAGCGACGACCGGATGGAGCTGGCGGTGCAGGCGATCGCGGCGATCATCGGCCTCGAGCCCGGCGCGGCCGAGGGGAGCCCGCGCAACAGCTACGGCATCGTCCTCCGGCGGATGCTGACGCGCGAGGCGCTGACGCTGGTCGCCCAGCTCGTGCCCGACCCGCGCTTGGCGCCGATCGCCACCGCCGTCCTGCAGCGCGGGCGGGCCGACGGCGCGGAGGTCCTCCTCGGCCTCCTCGCCACCGCCGAGAACCTGAAGGAGCGCAAGGCGTACATGCAGGCGCTCCACGGGATCGAGCACGGCACGGACCAGGTGATCCACATGCTCGGCCACCAGCAGTGGTACGTGGCGCGCAACGTCGCCGAGCTGGTGGGCGAGCTGCGACTCGAGGAGGCGGCGCCGGAGCTCGGCAAGCTCGTCACCCACGCGGACGCGCGGGTGCAGCGCGCCGCCGTGGTCGCGCTCGCTAAGATCGGGACGGTCGCGACGGTCGAGCCGCTGCGCCGCGCGCTCAAGGAGGCCAACCCCGAGCTGAAGGCGCTGATCGCCAGCTCGATCGCGGGACGGACCTCGCGCGCCCTCGCGATGCCGCTCGCCGCGCTCGCCGACGCCGAGGAGAACGAGGACGTCAAGAAGGAGTACTATCGCGCCCTCGGCCGGATTGGCTCGGCGGATGCCGTGCAGGCGCTGACCAAGGCGGTCGAACCCGGCGGGCGGCTCATCGGCCGGAGGCCCCCGGGCCCGCGGCTCGGGGCGGTAGACGGGCTGCGGCTGGCGGGGGGTCCGCAAGCCGTGCAGGCGCTCCAGGCGCTCGCCAACGACGGCGACAAGCTGGTCCGCGAAGCGGCGAGGAAGGCGCTCGAAGCGCTCCAGGCGGCCGCCTCGCTCGGGTGACTGGACGCGGCGGCACGTTTGGTGCATGATGGGGAAAGTGTGACCTGAGTCGCGGTCGAGCGCGGCCCGGGTGCGTAGCTTGTTACGATAACCCGCGTTCAACTCGAGCTGGGACGGTCGGCCTGACACGTTCGTTCGCGCACCGAACAGTTGGCCTCGCCGCGGCCTTCTTCCTCGTCAGTTGCTTCGGCGACAGCACGGGGCCGGGGGAGTACCGCCGCGGGCAGCTCGCCATCGCGCCGGTCTTCGACAGCCGCGCTCTGCTCCTGGTGGATTTCACCCGGGTGCGGATCCGGCTGCTGCGGCCGGGCACGAATCAGGTCGCCCTCGACACGACGGTCAACTTCCCCGCCAACGCCGACAGCATCGTGGTGAACCTCGAGGTGCCGGTCGCGGGCACCTCGGAGACGTTCAGCCTCACCCTCGCCATGATCAACGCCGCGGGCGACACCGTGTTCCGCGGCGGGCCGACGCCGGTCACCGCGGCGCCGGGCGTGCTGACGCGCGCCCCCGCGCAGATTCCGACGGTGTACGTAGGCACCGGTTCGAACGCGGCGGGCGTGCGGTTCGTGACCGCGCCGCCTGCGGCCTTCTTCCAGGAGACGGTGACGGTCGCCGCCGAGGCGTTCGATTCCGCCGGGCAGGCGATCGCGAACACGCCGATCCTCTATTCGTCGCTCGACACGCTCCGCGCCCGCGTCCCCGACCCGACGCGGGGGCGGGTTGTCGGTGGCCAGCAGCGCGGCACGGCCCGCATCCAGGCGGAGCTGCTCACCAACCAGACGACGCTGCACAGCCTGCGCGTCCAGCCGCGGCCGAGCGCGGTGGCGGTCGTGACGGGCAACGCTCAGACAGGGACCGTCGCGGGCGCGCTCGCCACCCCGGTCACGGTGCAGGTGAACGGCTCGGACGGGCTTGGCGTATTGGGCGTGACGGTCACCTTCGGCACGCCGACGGGCGGCGGCACGCTCTCGGCGGCGAGCGCGGTGACCGATACGCTCGGCCGCGCGAGCGTGAGCTGGACCCTCGGAACGGTGTCGGGCGCGCAGTCGTTCACGGCCACCGTGGCCGGCGTGCCGACGGCGACGACTACGGTTAGCGCCACGGCGAACGCGGGACCCGCGACGACGCTCGCCTACCAGACGCCGCCGCCGGGGACCGCCTCCGCCGGCACGGCGTTCCCGGTCGTTGTTGCCGCGCTGGACGCGTTCGGCAACGTGGTCACGAGCTTCACGGGCAGCGTCACGATCGCCTTCGGCGCGAATCCCGGATCGGCTACGCTGTCCGGCGCCACGAACGTGGCCGCGGTGGCGGGCATCGCGACCTTCAGCCTGACGCTCAACACTATCTCCACCGGCTACACGCTGGTCGCCAGCGCCACCGGGCTCGCGAGCGCCACCAGCGCTCCGTTCGCGGTCGCGGCGGGGGCCAAGAGCAAACTGTCGTTCGCCCAGCAGCCGACGAACCCGCCTGCCAACAACGCCATCACGCCGGCGGTTACCGTCCGCATCGAGGACGCGGCGGGCAACCTGATCACTAGCGCGACGGACAGCGTCACGATCGCCATCGGCACGAACCCGGCGAGCGGCGTGCTGTCCGGGACGAAGAAGGTCGCGGCCGTGGCCGGCATCGCGACGTTCAGCGGGCTGACGATTGACAAGCCGGGCGTGGGCTACACGCTGGTCGCGACGGCGACCGGCCTGACGTCGGCGACGAGCGCCACCTTCGACGTGATCCCGTCCACGCCGACGCAGCTGGTGTTCGACGTGCCGCCGAGCACGGTGGTGGCCGGGGTGGCCATCGCGCCGGCGATCGAGGTCTCGCTGCGCGACGCGCTTGGAAACGTGATCCTGACGGCGGTCGACACAGTCCGGATCGCCATCGGGAACAACCCCGGCGCAGGGACGCTGTCGGGCACGGCCAGTGTCGCGGCCATCGCGGGCGTGGCGACGTTCAGCAGCCTCAGCATCGATCGTACGGGCACGGGCTACACGCTGGTCGCGAGCGCGACCGGCCTGACCTCCGCGACCAGCGTTGCGTTCGACGTGCTCCCATCCCAGCCCACGCAGCTGGTCTTCGAGGTCCAGCCGTTGACGACCACGGCGGGGCAGGCGATCACACCGCCCATCCAGGTCTCGTTACGGGACTCGCTCGGCAACCTCGTCAGCACCGCGACCGACACAGTGGCGCTCGCGATCGGGAACAACCCGGGCGCCGACACGCTGGCGGGCACCCTAAGAGCGGCCGCGGTGAACGGCGTGGCGACGTTCGCGAACATCACCATGGTCCGAACCGGCACCGGCTACACGCTGGTCGCCAGCTCGGGTGGGCTGACCCCTCTCACCAGCGCGGCATTCGACATCACCCCGGGTCCGGCTGCGACGCTCACCTTCACGTCACAACCCCCGGCTAGCGCGCAAGCGGGAGCGAGTTTCGGCCTCGCCGTCACGGCGCGCGACGCGTTCGGCAACGATGCAACGGGGTTCGGCGGCAGTGTGAGCCTGTCGTTCGGCGTGAACCCGGGCGGTGGGACCCTCTCGGGGACGACGACGATGTCCGCTGCGGCAGGCGTGGCGACTTTCAGCGGGCTCAGCGTGGACAAGATGGGGACCGGCTACACGCTGGTAGCCGCCGCGACAGGGCCCTCGTCGGCCACCAGCGCCGGCTTCGACATCACGCCGGCGGCAGCCGCCACCATGGGGATCGTCTCCGGCAACAATCAGATCGCCACCGTCGGGACGCAGCTTTCCGACTCGCTCGTGGTACGGGTGACTGACGCGTTCGGCAACCCGATCGGCGGGCACACCGTGACGTGGGTGCTGGTCGTGAGCGGCGGCTCGCTCTCGTCCACCTCAACATCGACCAACGCGCAGGGTCTGGCGTTCACACGGTGGACGGTCGGGTCACAGTTCGGCACGGAGGCGGTGCAGGCGCAGGCGACGGGCGTATCCCCAACGTTCGTGACCTTTGCTGGACTCTCGACCCCCGCGGGCATGACCAAGCGCTGGCTGGGCATCTCGACCGACTGGTTCAATGTCGCCAACTGGGCGCCGAGCGGGGTGCCGGCAGCCGGCGACAACGTGTTTGTTCCGGGCACCACGTTCGCGCCAAACGGCCCCGTGCTCACGGCGAACGTGACGTCCGTCGGCGACCTGCTCGCCGAGCCCGGTGCCACCATTGACATCGGCACGTTCGCTGTCGAGGTGACAGGCAATCTCAGCACCATCGGTAGCATCATCGGGACCACCGGCACGGTGACCATGTCCGGGACCGCGAAGACGGTCGCCGGCTCAATCCCAAACCTCGCCGTCAGTGGTACGATCACCGCCTCGGACAGCCTCCGCGTGACCGGCAGCCTGACCGTCTCGGCAGGGAGCTTCAATCCTGGTGGGCGCACGGTGCGGGTGACCGGCGGCGTGAGCGTGACGAGCGGGACGCTGGTGATGCAGAGTGCCACCGACAGCCTCATTGTGGCGGGGAGCTTCTCGGTCACCAGCACCAGTTCCAACGTGAGCGGGCTGTCGGCGGGCACGCTGCTGGTGGGGGGCAACTTCAGCCAGGTGAGCGGCAGCTCGCTGAACTTCCCGGCCAGCGGGACCCACAAGACGGTCCTGAACGGCACCAGCGCCCAGACGGTCAGCTTCACCAACGCCGCGGCCACCCAGGGCCGCTTCCAGGACCTGGAGATCACCAATGCGGCGGGGGTGGTCTTCAGCAGCAACGCGGCGGCCAACGGCTCGGTGACGGTCCTGGCGGGGAACGTGACCGGCTCGACGGGGACGATCGCGGTGACGGTCGGGGCCGACCTGACCGATGCCAGCAACACCCGCTGGCAGGTGCCCAACACCACCTTCAGCGGGGCCACACCGAGCCTGCCCGATACGATCAGCAGCAACGTGACGTTCACCGGTAACCCGGCCACCTTGCCCAAGGGCTTCAAGGCCGTCGGCAACCTCACGGTCTCGGCGGGGGCCTTCACGCTGGCAGGTCGCGCGGTGCGGGTGACCGGCGGCGTGAGCGTGACGAGCGGGACGCTGGTGATGCAGAG
>CAYHQJ010000065.1:0-2391 GCA_964358595.1 uncultured Gemmatimonadales bacterium | reverse complement strand
GGTCAGCTTCACCAACGCCGCGGCCACCCAGGGCCGCTTCCAGGACCTGGAGATCCTGAACGCGAGCGCCGGCGGTGTGCGCTTCAACTCTGACGTGGTCGTGGTGGGCAACGTGGTCCTCGGCGCGGCCAGCCCGATCAATGTGGCGGACACGAACGGCGCCCGGACCGCCACGATCGGCGGTAACCTCGTGGACGCTCTCGGCAACCGCTGGCGCCCGACGAACACGCTGTTCACCGGCACGCCCAGCCTGCCGGCGTCTCTACAGACCAACGTGACGTTCTCGGGCGCTGCGATGCTGGCGGGCGGGTTCACGCTGACCGGGGATCTTGCTGTTTCCAGCACCGGCAACCTGACGCTCAATGGGTTCAAGGTCACCGCGAGTGGGAACTCCACCACGTCAGGCGGCGGCGCGCTCACCATGACAAACGTTTCGGACACGCTCGACATCAACGGCAGCGCCAGCTTCGCCGGCGCGGCGGGCACGCTAAGCAACGGCGTGATCCTGCTGGCCGGCAACTTCACGCAGACGGGCACCACAAGCTTCGCGCCCACCGGACCGCAGCGGGTCGTGCTGGACGGCTCGGGGACGCAAAGTATCAGCTTCGCGAACACCACGAACAGCTTCTTCCGGCGGCTGGACATCGCCAAGCCGGCCGGCACTCAGGTCATGCTGAACACGAACGTGAGAGCCGGCGCAGTGCGGTTCGCGGGGTTCAACGCGGTCACCCTGACGGGTGTGGCTGGCCCCCCGCTGTCGCGGCTTCTGGTGGACTCGATACTCGGTCAGTCGACCTCGTCATCCATCGCGTCGCCGCTCGTCATCGATTGGGCGGGCAACACAGGATCGCTACTGGACTCGGGCAACATCAACGTGGACACGCTCGTCGCGACCGGGACCACCCAGTCGATCCCGAGGTTCGGTCCCGGCTTCGGCACCTACACGTACCAGAGCCTGCGCATCGGGCAGCAGAGCGGCACGGTTGCCTCCATCGCCGCGACGCCGTTCCCGATCGGTAACGACCTGGTGATCAGCTCTGGCTCGCTGCAGCCCAACGGCGCAAAGGTCGCGGTGACCGGCAACCTGCGCACCGAGGGCACCGGCTTCCTGCGGATGAACAACGCGCTCGACAGCGTTGGGGTCGGCGTCAACGCCACGTTCGCCGGCGGGTCATCGGCCACTTTCATGACCGCCGGGATCCTGACGGTTGCAGGTGACCTCTCGTCGCCATCCGGTGACGCGTTCGCATTCGCTCCGAGTGGAACGCACCGGACGCGCCTCAACGGCTCTGCGACACAGACCGTGTCGTTCGCGGTTCCGGGCTCGTCGTTGTTCCATCGCTTGGAGGTCAACAAGCCCGCCGGTGCGGGGCAGCAGCTCAGGCTGTCGGGTACTCAGGTCGTGGTCAACGACTCACTCCACGTGCAGAACGGCTCGGAGATCGTGAGCGTCTCCACGGCACGGCTGACCGTGAACGGGGGCTTCCGCTGGCAGGGTAGCGGCTTGGATGGCCCGACGGTTCGCCCCCTCACGCTCGAGGTGAACCCCGTGCGGTTCCACGTGGACAGCACCTCCGTCGGCGCCCCGCGGATCTTCCCCGACACGATGGTGTTCATTGGGGCGACCGGCGGGGTCTACCCGCTCGTGCCGACTTCGAACTACATCGCGTGGAAGAGCATCCGGGTGAATCTGTCAGGCACGACGGACTCCGTGGTGTGGAGCGCGTTCGGGGCCAATGATACGCTCACCGGCGATCTGGTCGTCCGCAATGGTCTGTTCGTGCTTCAGAACGGCGCGACGAGCGTACAGAAGCTGAAGACGGAGCTCAACGGCGTGCTTCGGATGGCGACCAGCGGGATAACCCTCACCGTCCGCGACAGCGCGGTCTTCGGCGGTAGTGCGACAGGGGGCCAGCTAACGAACGGGACGCTTCGGCTCCAGGGCCACTTCCTCCAGGCAGGCGCCGCCACGGCGTTCCAGGCGAGCGGCAGTCACATGACGGAGTTCAACGGAGCGGCGCAGCAGAACATCTTCTTCACAAACCCAGGGAGTGGCGTCTCGAACTCCCGCTTCGGGCATATGCGGCTGGCTCGGTCCGGCGCTGCGCGGGAACGGGTCGGCCTGGTTACCAATGTGTTCGCGGGGCTCTTGTCGGACACGAGCTTGGGTCAGGCGGACTCGATCCTCGGCGGCGCCGCGACGACGCTGACCGTGGACTCGGTTCAGCTCAACAACACATTCTTCAACAAGGTGCCGCTGGTGATATCGAGTCCCTCGGCCGCCATGACGGTGCAGGGCATGCGCTTCGAGAACATGGACTCGACCACGACGTACTTGACGGCGAGTCGGAATGTCAGCGTACAGATGACGCTCAATAGCGTGAACTTCGC
>CAYHQJ010000064.1:0-10954 GCA_964358595.1 uncultured Gemmatimonadales bacterium | reverse complement strand
TCATGACGCGTCTCTTCGTCCTCGCGGTGCTGGCGGCCCAGTTGCAGGCCGTGCCGGAGGCGCGGGCGTGCGCCCGCGAGCACGGCCGGCAGACTGCCTCGCCTTGCGACCAGGGTCACAAGACGACCGGCCCGGCCGTGGCGCCTGCCCAGGACGCCGGCAGCCTGTGCGGCGTGCTCGGGCCGTGCGCGCTCACGAGCCCCGTGGTCTCCCCGACCGCGGTAGTGAGCGACTTCGGCGGGCAGTATCTCCACCTCGTTGTGCAGGGTGCGGCGAGCGCTCCCGCGAGCTTCGACGCCGCCCCGATTCCTCCTCCCCCGCAAGCCTAACCTCTCGCAGGCGTAGTGCGCCCCGGAGCAATCCGGGAGCGCGAGTGTTTCGCTGATTCGCCCGAGAGGGGGCAATGCACATTCGCATCATAGTTCTCGCCGTTGCGGCGCTCTGCGCTGCGCCGGTCACCCTGGCCGCGCAGGGTCCATCCGCGCGCGGCGACACGTTCGATCTCGCCCGCGCCGTGGCAGTGGCGCGCGTGGCCAACCCGCGTGTGACCAGCGCCGCGGCCGGCGTCGACGCCGCCACCGCACGCATCCGGCCGGCGGGCGCGCTGCCGGATCCGACGCTGACGCTCGGCGCGATGAACTACATGCTGCCGAGCCTGTCGGCCGCACGCGATCCGCTCTCCATGAACCAGGTCACGGTCATGCAGATGCTCCCGGTCAACGGGACGCTCGGCCTGCGCCGCACCGTCGCGCGGTTCGACAGCACCCGGGTGGCGTATCGCCGCGACGCGGTGGTGTTGGAGGTCGAGCGCGAGGCCCGGTCGCGCTACTGGGACCTGTACCACATCGACCGCGCGCTCGAGATCATGGATCGCACGCTGACGGTGCTGCGCGAGCTGTCGAACGTCGCGACGACGATGTACGCGGTAGGCACCACGGTGCAGTCGGACGTCATCCGCTCCCAAGTCGCCATCACGCGCATGCGGCAGGAGATCGAGGAGATGCGGCTCCAGCGCTTCACCGCGGCGTCCGCGCTCAACGCGGTCCTGGGGCGCGCGGGCGAAATGCCGATCGTGCTGATCGCGCCCGCCGCACACGAGGGCCACGACCCGACGCTGCGGGTGCTGGATACGCCGCCGCTCCCACTCCTGGATTCGCTCGTCGCGCTCGCCGAGCAGCACAACCCCGAGATCGCCGAGGCGCGGGCGATGGCCGACGGCGCGCGGACCAACGAAACCGCGGTGCGCCGGATGATCTACCCGGACCTCGGACTCGGCGTCTCGTACGGCCAGCGTCCCGGGAGCAACGACATGCTCTCGGCGATGGTCAGCGTGAGCGTGCCGGTGTTCGCGCGCTCGCGGCAGTTCCGGATGCGGGACGAGGCGCGCGCCATGCGCACCGGCTCCGAGGAGGACCTCCGCGCGATGCGGCTTGCGGTGCGCAGCATGCTCGCGACGGCCTACGCCGAGGCGGAGACGGCCCGGCGCCAGGTGGCGCTGTACGCGGGCAGTCTCGTGCCGCAGTCCGTCGCCAGCTACGAGGCCGCAATCGCGGCCTATCGCGTCGGCAGGGTGGACTTCCCAACCGCGCTCGACGCGCAGATGGCGCTGCTCACGTACCAGCACGACCTCCACCGCTATGAGGCGATGTACGGCACGGCGGTGGCAGAGATTGACCGCTTGATCGGGCGGCCGTTCGCCGCGCCGGCGGCGAACCGGTAGGGAGACGACGATGACCAGGAGACTTGCGATCGGCGCGTTACTGCTCCTCACGGCGACGTGGGGGTGCAGACGCGAGGCCGCCGAAGCCGAGAACGACCAGGAGTCCGGCCACCAGGCGGCCGACACCGCGGCGGGCATGGCCGGCATGCCGGAGATGGCGGACACGGCCGCCGGCGACTCGGCCGGCCGGGGCGTGCTGGTGTCGGCAGCCGAGCGCGCGCGGCTCGGCATCGTGATGGCCACCGCGGAGCGTCGCGAGCTGGTGCGCGAGGTGCGGCTGGTGGGGCGGGTGATCCCCGCCGAAACGGCGGCGCGCACCGTCACCAGCAAAGTGGACGGCTTCGTGGAGCGGCTGTACGTGGACTTCACCGGCCGCGCGGTCCGGCGCGGCGAGCCGCTGTTCGACCTCTACAGCCCGATGCTGGTCGCGGCGCAGCAGGAGCTGCTGCTCGCCGTGCGCCTGCGCAGCTCCCTCGGCGCGGCGCCGTCGTCCGAGGCGGCGCAGAACGCCGACTCGCTGGTGGCGGCGTCGCGTCGCCGGCTCGAGTACTGGGACATTGACGCCGAGCAGATCGCCGAGCTGGAGCGGACGGGCGGCGTGCGTCGCACGCTGACCCTGCGGGCGCCCACGACCGGCGTCGTGCTCCAGAAGAACGTGGTGCAGGGGCAGGCAATCATGGCCGGCGCGCCGCTGTTCCAGATCGCCGACCTCTCCACGGTGTGGCTCGAGGCCGACGTGTTCGAGAACGACCTCACCGCGGTGCGCCTCGGGCTCGGCGCCGAGGTGTCGTTCGACGCCTACCCGGGCCAGGTGATGCGCGGCCGGGTGACCTACGTGTACCCCACGGTGGACCCGGTGGCGCGCACCGGGCGCGTGCGCATTGAGCTTCCGAACCCCGGCGACCGGGTGCGACCCGGGCTGTTCGGTACCGTGCGCATCACCGCGCCGCTCGGCATCCGCAGCGTGGTGATCCCGCGCCAGGCGGCGCTGGTCACCGGCGACCGGCAGCTTGTGTTCGTCGAGGACTCGCTGGGCCGGCTCATGCCGCGGCTCGTCACCCTCGGCGCCGAGACCGATTCGCTGGTCGAGGTGCGCGCGGGACTGCGCGCCGGTGAGCGCGTGGTGGCCACGGCGGCGTTCCTGCTCGACGCCGAGTCGAATCTCGGCGCCGCGATGGCCGGGATGGCCGGCATGGACATGGGCCCGAGCACCGGCGGCAGCAAGCGGCCGGCACCTCGTCCCAACCACCAGCAGCACTAGGGGCCGCGGCATGCTGCGACAGATCATCAACTGGTCCACCCGCAACCGATTCCTGGTCGGTCTCGCCGTCGTGTTCATCGGCGGCGCAGGCCTGTGGGCGCTGCGCACCATCCCGCTCGAAGCGCTGCCGGACCTCACGGACGTCCAGGTGATCGTGCAGACCGACTACCCCGAGCAGGCGCCGCAGATCGTCGAGGACCAGGTCACCTACCCGATCACCACGCAGATGCTGAAGGTGCCGGGGTCGCGGACCGTGCGGGGGTTCTCGTTCTTCGGGATGTCGCTCGTTTACGTGATCTTCGACGACGGCACCGACCTCTACTGGGCGCGCTCGCGCGTCCTCGAGTACCTCAACGGCCTCAGGGGGCGCCTCCCGCGGACGGCCGACCCGGTGGTCGGCCCCGACGCCACCGGGCTCGGCTGGGTGTACGAGTACGTCCTCACCAGCGACCGCCACTCGCTCTACGAGCTGCGCGCGCTCCAGGACTGGTACCTGCGCTACGTGCTGACGGCGGTGCCCGGCGTCTCCGAAGTCGCGAGCGTCGGCGGCTACGAGAAGCAGTACCAGGTCGAGGTGGACCCGGTGCGGCTCCAGGCGTTCGGGATTCCAATCACGCGCGTGATGGCGGCCGTCGGGGGCGGCAACGTCGAGACGGGCGCGCGCGTGCTCGAGGTCTCGGGCCGTGAGTATATGATTCGCGCCCTCGGCTACTCCCGGGGCATCCAGGATCTCGAAGCTGCCGTGGTGGGCGCCACGGGCTCGGGCACCCCGATCCGGGTGCGGGACGTGGCAAACGTGCAGCTCGGCCCCGACATCCGGCGTGGCGCGGCGGACTGGAACGGGCGCGGCGAGGCGGTGGGCGGGATCGTCGTCATGCGCTTCGGGGAGAACGCCCTCACCACGATCGAGCGGGTGAAGGAGCGCCTCGCCGAGGTCGCGCAAGGCCTGCCGGAAGGCGTGCGGATCGTGCCGGTTTACGACCGCTCGGACCTGATCGAGCGGGCCATCGAGACGCTCAAGGAGAAGCTCACCGAGGAGTCCATCGTCGTGGCGGCGGTGTGCGTGGTGTTCCTCCTGCACCTGCGCTCGGCCTTCGTCGCGATCCTCACCCTGCCGCTCGGCGTGCTGATGAGCCTGATCGTGATGCGGTGGATGGGGCTCTCCGCCGACATCATGAGCCTGGGCGGGATCGCGATCGCCATCGGCGCGATGATTGATGCCGCGGTCGTGATGATCGAGAACATGCACAAACACCTCGAGCGGGCGGGGGGCTCGGGGCAGGTGACCGGCGAGCGCCGCTGGGAGATCGTGCGCGAAGCCGCCGGCGAGGTGGGGCCGCCGCTGTTCTTCTCGCTGCTGGTGATCACGGTGTCGTTCCTGCCCGTCTTCACGCTCGAAGCCCAGGAAGGGCGGCTGTTCAAGCCGCTCGCCTTCACCAAGACGTTTGCGATGGCCGCCTCGGCGCTGCTCGCGATCACGGTGGTGCCGGTGGCGATGGGGTATCTGATCCGCGGGAAGATCCGCCCGGAGCAGGCGAACCCGGTCAACCGCTGGCTGCTCTGGCTCTACCGTCCGCTCCTGCTCGTCGCGATGCGGCACCCCTGGAAGACCGTCGCCGCGTGCGCCGTGGTGCTGCTGGTCACGATCTGGCCCGCCGCGCGGCTCGGCTCCGAGTTCATGCCGCCGCTCGACGAGGGCACGCTGCTCTACATGCCGACGACGATCCCGGGGGCGTCCATCACCGCGGCGCGCCAGGCGATGCAGTACCAGGACTCCATCCTGATGACGTTTCCCGAAGTCGCCAGCGTGTTCGGCAAGGTGGGCCGCGCGAACACGGCGACCGATCCCGCGCAGCTCGACATGATCGAGACCACGGTCGTGCTCAAGCCGCACCACCAGTGGCGGGAGGGCATGACGCGGGAAAGGCTGATCGCAGAGATGGACGTGGCGGTCAAGACGACCGGCTACACCAACGCCTGGACCCAGCCGATCCGCGGCCGGATCGACATGCTGGCGACCGGCATCCGGACGCCGGTCGGGATCAAGATCTTCGGCCCGGATCTGGCCGAGCTCGAGCGCATCGGGCGGCTGATCGAGTCCGCGGTGCTGATGGTGCCCGGCACGCGCAGCGTGTTCGCCGAGCGTGCCGTGTCCGGTTCCTACCTCGACATCGAGGTGGATCGCGAGCAGGCGGCGCGCTACGGGCTCAACGTGGCCGACGTGCAGCGCACCATCACCTCGGCGATCGGCGGGATGCAGGTGACGACGGCGGTCGAGGGGCGCCAGCGGTTCAGCGTGAACGTGCGCTACCCGCGCGACCTGCGCTCCTCGCCCGACGCGCTGCGCCGGGTGCTGATCCCCGTCTCCCTCGGCTCGGCTGCCGGTGCCACCGAGATTGACGGCGGCGGGACGCCCGGCGAGGGAATGGGGGCGGGCGGGATGGCCGCCGGCGGCCGCACCGTGCAGATCCCGCTCAGCCAGCTCGCCACGCTGCGGCTGGTCAACGCGCCGATGCTGGTCAAGACCGAGGACGCGTTCCTCACGTCGTGGGTGCAGGTGGACATGGAAGGCCGCGACCTCGGCGGCTACGTGCGCGACGCCAGGGCGGCGGTGGACTCGCTGGTCGAGCTGCCGCCCGGCTACACGCTGCGCTGGAGCGGCCAGTACGAGTTCATGGAGCGGGCGGTGGCGAAGCTCAAGATCGTGGTGCCGCTGACGCTGCTGATCATCGTGGTGCTGCTGTACCTCAACTTCAACAACGTCCGCGACCTCACGATCGTGCTGCTGGCGCTGCCGTTCTCGCTGGTCGGCGGCATCTGGTTCCTCTGGGCCTTGGGCTACAACCTCAGCGTCGCCGTCGCGGTAGGCTTCATCGCGCTGTTCGGCGTCGCCGCCGAAACCGGCGTGGTGATGCTCATCTACCTGGATCTCGCCTACGAGCACCGTCGGCGCGGCGGGGCGATGACGCCCTCCGTGCTGCACGAGGCCATCGTCGAGGGCGCCGCCGAGCGGCTGCGCCCCAAGATGATGACGGTGCTGGCCATCATGGCGGGCCTGCTGCCGATCATGTGGGGCAGCGGGGCCGGCGGCACCGTGATGCGCCGGATCGCCGCGCCGATGATCGGCGGGATGGTCAGCTCGACCGTCCTGACGCTGCTGGTGATCCCCGCGATTTACCTGCTGTGGCGGCGGGCCGAGCTGCGGGGCGCCCCTGCGGTGTCTTCCACCGGGAGTGAGCCATGAACCGCGCGCTCCTATGCCAGAGACGTGAACCCCTGATGCGAAGGAGTCGAACGATGAACCGTTTCGCACTGTCCCTGCTCTTTGCCGCCGTGAGCGCCACGCCGCTCGCCGCGCAGCACGACCACCAGGCCCCGCCGCCCCGCACCGTCCCGGCGCAGCAGACACCTACACCCTCAGCGCCGTGTCCGATGGGCGTGCAGGGCGGCATGGGGATGATGATGCCGGGGATGGACTCGATGATGGGGCCGCTCCACGCGGTCATGGCCTACGCGCCGCGGCGCCTTCTGGAGCGCAAAGCCGCGCTCCGTCTCGACAGCGATCAGGAGAGCCGGCTCGCGGGGATCGCCGCGGTCAGCCAGCCCGTCCACGACAGCGCGCGGGCGGCCGCGGACCAGCATCGCCGCCAGTTGCACGAGGCGATGGCCGCCGCGGCGCCGGATCCGGCATCGGTCGCGGCGCACTTCGAGGGGATGCATGCGGCGATGGGCACGGCCCACGAGGCCATGCTGCGCGCCGCACTGGAGTCGCGTGCGGTGCTGACGGCCGGGCAGCGGGGCCTCGTGGACGCCCCTGCGCACGACGCGGGGATGCACCACCAGACCATGCCACCGCGCGGCGGCCAGCCGGGCCACGAGGGGCATCATCCCCCGCGGCGCCCGTGACGCCGCGCAACCAAGGAGGCACCCCATGAATCGCGAGGACACGTTCGCGCCGCGGATGGACCGCCGTCTCGAGGAGAAACGCGCGGCGCTCATGCGGACCGTGCGTCGTGCGGCACTCGCGGCCACGGCTCTCTTCGCGTCCGCGTGCGCCGGGCCGGTGCTCCACACCGGGAGCTACGAGCCGAGTGGGTCCGCCGCCGCCTCTGAGCCGATGTACGAGCGGTACGCGCCCGCGCGACTGCTGGCACAGGCCGCCGCGCTCGAGCTGACGGCGGAGCAGGTCGCGGCACTGGGGGCGCTCCGCGACTCGGCCCAAGCCGGACGGCTTACGCCGCTGGACGCGGCGCAATCGGCACGCGGCGTGCTGCGCCCGACGCAACGCCGGGCGGTAGAGGCCGCCCCGCGACGACCGGCGTCACCTAGGCCGCCACCCGCGCCACCGCACCGTCACTGAGCCGAGCGCGAGGGCCCGATGGCCGACACCTCCGGGAGGCCGTTATGAGCAACGCCAGGAGCCTGATGGTGGCGCTGAAGCGGGCGGGGCTGCAGTGGGAGACCGCCAGCGAACCCGACGCGGCCCAGCGGGTGTCGCTGCCGTGACGATCAGTCGGGGTGTGCGCCTGGTGGCCCCGGCGCCGGTGGTCGGGATGGTGGCGGTCGTGCTGGTGCTGGTGGTGGCCGCGTCCGTCGGGGCGCGCCTCATCGAGGAGGCCGGCCGGGCGCCCGCGGCGATCGAGGCGGCGCTGCGGATCCAGTCGCGCGCCGCGGTGGTGCTGGGCATCGTCGCAAACCTGGAGTCCGACCGGCGCGGCTTCGCGCTGACCGGCATGCACGAGCACCTCGCGGCGCTCCAGCACGACCACGCGCAGATCCACGACGCGTTGCAGGGGCTGCGCGACGCGGTCGGGGCGTCGGCCGAGCTGAGAACCAGGGTGGATTCGGCCGAGGAGGCCATCGGCTCGTGGAGCGATGAATTCGCATCCGTGCCGGCCCGCCCGGGAGCTGCACGCGCCCAGGTGGCGAGGGACCGTGAGCTGCTGGGAGCCGCCCGCCTGCACCTCGGTTTCGTGGTCACCGTGGCGGAGCGCGACGCGCAGGCGGCGCGAGCCGGCGTGCGGCAGGCGCGCAGCCGCGCGCGACGATTGTGGCTCGCGACGACCGGCCTCACGCTCCTGGTTATCGCGGGGCTCGCGCTGGTGGCCCGCCGGAGGCAGCTGCGCCTCCAGCAGGCCGCGGCGGAGACCGCGCTGGTGCTGGAGGCCCTCCCCTTCGCCCTGGTGTCGCTGGACCAGGACGGCGTGATCCGCCACGCGTCGGGCCAGGCCAGGACCATTCTGGGTTCTCCCACGGGCAGGCTGATGGGCCGGCGCTTCGGCGATCTCTTCGCTTCGCTGGACCAGGCCGAGATGGCGTCCGGCCTCGCGCGGGCGTTGGGAGGCGTCCATGTCGTGTGCCGGGCGCAGGTGCGCGCGGAGTTCGAGGCGCCGCGCGTCCTGTCGCTGGCGTTCGCCCCCATCGTCGAGCGCGGGGCGACCGTGGGCGTCTCGGTGGTCGTCAGGGACACGACGGAGGAGCAGGCCCTCAAGACACAAGCGCGGCGTGACGACCGCCTGGCGCGCGTGGGCGCCGTCGCGGTCAGCGTGGCCCACGAGCTCGACGGCCCCCTCGGGACCATCGCTTCCAGGGCTGCCTCCATTGACGCGTCCCGGCTCGAGGAGCAGGGCCGAGCCGCGGTGCGGACCATCCTGGCGGAGGCGCTGGGAGCCAGCGGGGCGGTGAGGAGCCTGCTGCGCTTTGCGCGCCGCCAGGCGCATCAGCACCTGCCCACGGCGATCGGCCGCGTGCTCGAGCAGGCTGTCGAGCTGCGCCGCTACGATCCCCGCTCGCAGGGCATCGACTTCGCGATGGAAGTGCCGCCGCGCCTGCCCGCCGTCATCGGCGACGAGCAGGAGCTGACCCAGGTGTTCCTGAACCTGCTGGTCAACGCGGAGCACGCCGTGCGTGACCAGCGCGTGCGCCGCGTGGCCATCCGGGCCGAGGAGCGAGGCCGGCGAGTGCTGGTGAGCGTCGAGGATACGGGCCCTGGCATTCCCGACAACAAGCTCCAAACCGTGTTCGAACCTTTCTACACCACGAGGCCTGACGGCGAGGGGGCCGGGCTGGGCTTGGCGCTCGCGCGCGGCGTGGTCAGCGAGCACCAGGGCGAGATCTGGGCGGAGCGGGCCGCGGGCGGCGGGGCCCGGTTCGTGGTGGCGCTCCCGGCAATCCGAACACCCAGCAGCGACGCCGTCAGCTCGCTCGCCCACTCGGCGGAGCTCAAGGAGGTGCCATCGTGATGCGGAGGCTCCCTGCTTCGCCGATCTGGGCGGTGGCCGGTCTCGTTCCGCTGGGCGCGGTTGTCGGTGTGCTGCTCGTCGGCGTGCGGCCGACCGAGTACCGGCACCCGCACCCGCGGCCCGGCGTGTCGGCCGCCACCGTGCTCCCCGACTCGGCGCTCCCCGACGTTCCGGCGGCACGGCCCGGCTACGCTGCGGCGCGGGCGTATCCGGCGGTGCTCGACGGGCTGCACTGCTACTGCAACTGCAAACTCGCCCTCAGCCATCGCTCGTTGCTCGCGTGTTTCGAGGACCGCCACGGCGCCGCGTGCGAAGTGTGTCAGCAGGAGGCGGTCCTGGCGGCGGAGATGACCGGCGCGGGCACAACCCTGGAACGCGTGCGTCGCGCGATTGACGGCAGGTTCGCCGCATGATCGCCCTGGACCACCAGCACCAGGAGCGCGGCGACGATCCGCCCGCGCCGCCGAGACCCCAGGAGGGTGCGATGACCACGGACCACGCAGACGGACTGGGGGCGCGCTTGCGCGAGCGCCTGCGCGCCGCTCAGGCGGAGCGGGACGCCGCAGCGGCATCGGTGGAGCGGGCCATGCGGGAGCGGCTCGAGGCCGAAGCGCGGAGCAGCGCCGCGGCCGAGCCGCTGTACCGGAACGTCATCCGTCCCATGTGCGAGACCCTGGCCGGCCAGTTCGAGAACGCCATCTGCGAGCACGTGAGGCTGCCGCGCGGCTTCGCGACCCACTGCCGGTTCGCCCACACCGCGCGCTTTCCGGCGACGGCGAAGTTCTCCGTCGCGCTCCAGTGGGACGAGGACGGGTATCACGCCTGGCTCGTGGCTGACCGCGACGTCGTGCCCGTCCTGATGCCGTTCGACGCCACCGACCGACTCGAGATCACGCTACCCGCGCCGGACGAGCCGGCGATCCGAACCTGGGTCGAAGCGCGCATCGTGGCGTTCGTGGACGCCTACCTCCAGATCGAGCGCAACCCGAGCTACCAGCATGGGCGCGCGGTCACGGACCCGGTGTGCGGGATGCAGGTGCCGGGGGGGCTCGCCGCGCACACGGCCGACTACCAGGGAACTTCCTACCGCTTCTGCTCTGCGGTGTGCCAGGCGCGGTTCGCGGCCGATCCGGCGCTGTACACCGGCGCGTCCGCCCGCGCAAGCACATCGGGACCTGGAAAGGGAGGTGCGTCGTGATGAAGAGGCTGGTCCTCGTGCCGCTCGCGCTCCTGCTGGTGTCGCCCACGGGTTGCGCGTCGAGTCGCGCGTCGTCGGGGGGCGCCTGGATGGCCGGCATGATGGGCGTCATGGTCGTTGGCGGCCTCATCCTGGGCCGCGGAGTGATGCACGGGGGGCGCGGCGGGATGCACGAGGCGCAGCCCGCGGCGTTCGTCGAGCGGTTCAGCCCGGCGGCGCTGTTGGCGCAGCGGGACGCGTTGGAGCTGACTGACGAGCAGGTGAGTGCGCTCGAGGCGCTGCGGGACGACCTGGCAGAGGGTCGCCGCACGGCGGAAGACGCGGCGCGCGCGGCGTACGAGCTGCTGCGCCCGGTCCAGCGGGCGGCGGTGCCAGCGGGCGGCCCGCGGCCGCCCGGTCACCACTGACAGGGGGATCGCGGCCGTGAGCGCCACCCGCCCGCCCACGTACTGGGCCGTGCTGATCGGAGTCGTCGTCGTGTCCGGTCTCGCCGCTCGGGCTGGCCTGCGGCTGTTCCGCGCGATCGAGCGCGC
>CAYHQJ010000063.1:2288-10961 GCA_964358595.1 uncultured Gemmatimonadales bacterium | reverse complement strand
ACCGCCGCCGCGCGCCTCCGCGCCCGCGTGGACTCCGTCTTCGCGCGCTTCAACGGCACCGACCGTCCCGGCTGCGCCGTCGGCGTGAGCCGCAACGGCACCGTGCTCCTGGAGCGCGGCTACGGGATGGCGGACCTCGAGTCCGGACGGCCCATCACGCCGCAGACGATCTTCGAATCGGGCTCCGTCGCGAAGCAGTTCGTCGCGGCGACAGTGGTGCTGCTGTCGCAGGAGGGGAAGCTGTCGCTCGACGACCGCCTGCGCCGCCACCTCCCCGAGCTGCCGGCCTGGGCCGACTCGATCACCCTGCGCCAGATGCTCGGCCACACGAGCGGCCTGCGCGACCAGTGGACGCTCTTCGACATCCAGGGCCGGCCGCTCGGCGTGGTCGCGCACCGGCTCGGCGACGTCCTCGATCTCGCGACGCGGCAGCGGCGGCTCAACTTCACGCCGGGCACGCAGTGGCTGTACAGCAACATGGGCTACATCCTATCCGGCCTCGTGATCCAGCGAGCGTCGGGCGAGTCCCTCGCGGTCGCGAGCCGCCGCCTGCTCTTCGAGCCCCTCGGACTGACGCACACCGACTGGCGCACCGACTTCCGCACCGTCGTGCCGGGCCGGGCGCAGGCGTACGACCCCGCTCCGGGCGGCACGTTCGTCCTCGACATGCCATTCAGCCAGGTCTACGGCAGCGGCGGGATGCTGACCACGATCGGCGACTGGCTGCAGTGGAACGAGACGCTCACGGCCGACCGCGTCGGCCGGCCGGGCACGGCCGCGCTGCTCGCCGCGACCGCCACCCTCCCCGATGGCCGTTCGACCGGCTACGGCCTGGGGCTCACCACGACGGACGTCGGCGGAGGGCTGGTCGAGATCGGGCACGGCGGCTCCACGGCAGGGTATCGCACCCACCTCGCGCGCTACCCCGCAGAACAGCTGTCCGTGGCGGTCCTGTGCAACCGCTCCGACGCGAACACCGCGCCCCTCGCACGCGCCACGGCCCGCGCCGTCCTTGGCCGCGCCGCGCCACCACCCCCCTCCAGCGTGCGCCTGTCGCCCGACCTGCTCCTCCGCTGGGCCGGGCTCTACCGGGACTCGGTGACGGGCGAAGTGATGTCCATCGCCCTGCGCGACTCGGCGCTGTACGCCGGCTTCGGGCAGGGCCAGCGGATGGTCGCCCTCGACAGCGCGCGGTTCGTGGTGGGCGGCCGGGTCGCCACCTTCCGCCGCGAGGGGGCGCGCACGCTGGCCCGCCCCGATTCCGTCGGCCCCTTCACCGCCGTGCAGGTGCCGGCTGCGAGCCCGACGCCAGTGCAGTTGGGCGCGTACGTCGGGGCCTACACCAGCCCCGAGCTCGGGGTGACGCACACCGTCGCGCTGCGCGCCGACACGCTTCGCCTCGAAGTGCCGGGGGGGGACACACGGTCACTGGTGCCGATGGACGCCGACGGCTTTCGGTCGTTGGGCGGCGGCGTGCAGCTCACCTTCACCCGCGACCGGCGCGGGCAGGTGGACGGCTTCGAGGTGTTCGCGGGACGGGTGCTGCACCTCAGGTTCGAGCGGGTCGGCAGGTTCTAGCGAATCCGCGACAGGCGGGACGAGGAGGCGCGGTTGCTGCGCGCGAAGCTGGGCGGCGTGCGTGCCGTCCGACCGGCAAGCGCGCGGCGACCGCGCCGACGAGTCCCGAGCAGGCCGCGTCGGCGAACATCGAGCGCAGCGCCGCTCCCGCGCGCTGCCCGCTCAGAACCGCGAGAGGTACGTCAGCTTCACCCGCAGGCCGCGCGACCGCGGGTCCCACGCGGAGGTGTCGCTGCCCCGCTCCTCGTTGAGGACGATGAAGAGGTCGCTCCCCGGCCGATGGATGAAGTTGACCCGGACGTTGGCCGAGAGCGCCCGGTCGAGGCTGTTCCACTGCAGGAGCGCGTTGGCGGAGAGCCGGGTGGTGAAAGCGTACGAGAAGCGCAGCCGGGCGATCTGCGCGACGAACGCGCCGTTCGGCATGTCGGCGTCGTTGTAGGTGTAGGTCAGGCCGAGGCCGAGGTGCGAGCCTGCCGCAAGGTTCAGCCCGCCGGTGATGCTCACCACGGTGCCGCCGTAGAACCGCTGGACGCTCCCCTCGGTCGTCAGCACCAGGGCCCGCGCCCGACTCGTGCTCCCGAACCAGCCGGTGTTGACCACGCGATAGTCCCCGGGGTCTACCGGCACGGAGTCGGCGAGGTCGAAGCCTTCGTCGAGCCGAGAGAAGCCGCGGATGTGATAGACCACGATGGACTCCCCGCTCTCCCACTCGGGTCCCACCGCAACCCCGCCGCTCCAGTCCTGCAGCTCGCCGTTCAACCGCGTGGCGTAGTCGGCGGAGTAGTAGACGTCCACTTTGCGGAGCCCGAGCGCGGGCGGGCGCGGCGTGAGGCGCCCGAACCCGCCGGTACGCCGGATGTCGGTGCGGGTGATGAACCCCATCCGCGCATCGGCGTCGGGGCCGACGGCGAAGTGCTGGAGCGAGAGGCCCCAGCGGTCCACCTGATAGTCGAGCGCCAGCCGGTAGGCGACGTCGTCACCGCTCGGACCCGTCGTCGCCGTGCCCGCGGCGAACCCCTGCACGTTGAGGGCGCGCCCCGGCCAGTAGGAGAAGTCGACCCCCCCGGCGGTGTTCGTCGTGTCGGCGCTGCGCCGGTCGGTGAGCATCGCGCCCACGTACCCGTTGCCGCCGACGTCGCGCTTGACCCGGAGCACCGCGAAGTTCGTCCGCTGCTGGTCCCACGCGGCGTCCGTCACCACGTCGAGCACGCCGATGGTCTGGCGCCCCGCCCGGCCCGAGAGCCGCGCCCCGCCGATCACCGGCACTTCGCCGTCCTCGGCGATGCCGATCTGGCGCGAGAAGAAGAGGAAGAACGCCGGCGGCTCGAAGGCGGAGCGGACGCCGAAGCCGAAGATGCCCGCGTTCTCGAGGAAGAAGTCCCGCTTCTCGGGCAGGAAGAGGTCGAAGCGCGTGAGGTTGACCTGCTCGTCATCCACCTCGATCTGCGCGAAGTCGGTGTTGAGCGTGGCGTCGAGCACGAGGCCCGGCCGGACCTCGTACTTGACGTCGAGGCCCGGCTCGATGGCCGTGTGGCGCTCCACCGGGCCGCTGTCGGGGACCTCGCGCGTGGCGCCGGCGACCGCGAACGGCTTCACCTCCACGTTGAGGCCGCGCCGCCCCGTCGCCGCGACGTCCTCGAGGTGTCCCGCCTGGCTGAGACGCAGGAAGCCGCCGCCGCTGCGCGACCACCCGGCCCACAGCGTCTCCTCGTTCTTCCGCCGGATCACGCGGTACACGTTGAGCCCGAAGGTCCCGGTCCCCGCGAACCGCAGCGTCGCGAAGGGGATCGCGAACTCCGCCGACCACCCCTCCGGCGTGCGCCGCGCCGCGACGGACCAGATGCCGCGCCAACTGATGTTGACCTCGCGCCCTTCGTCCGTGACGAGCGCGTCGAACTCGGCGCCGAGCGGGTTCGTGGCGAAGACGGCGCCGTTGCGGTGGTCGTGGAAGGGGTCGAGGACGATGGCCACCGCGTCGTCGCCGGAGAAGCGGAGCTGGCCGAGGAAGTCCTGTTCCATCAGGCGGTCGCGCTGGAGGATGCGCGCGATCACCGCGTCGGGCTGCCGGTCGCGGGACACCACGCCCACGTAGAGCGTCCGGCCGTCGTGCAGGACCCGGACCTCGGTGTCCTCAGTGGCCGCCGCGCCCTCGCTCGGCTCGCGCTGGCGGAATCCCGTGGCGACCGCGGCCTCCCGCCACACCGGCTCGTCGAGGCGCCCGTCCCCGCGGATCCCGCCGCTGTCGCGTCCGATGGCGAGGGCGCGCAAGACCGGCCCCGCGGGCCGCGGCGCTGGCGCCTGGGCGGAGCCCCGGCTCGGCGCAGCCAGCGCGAGCGCGGCGGCGAGGAGTAGAAGGACGGGACTGGCCGGACGAGCGGTCACCCTTGCGGTCATCACCGTGGTGGAAGGCGCCTAATTGGGGGAGACCGGACGCCGCGGTCAAGAGCAGCAGGTCAGCCCTCAGCACTTGGCCGCGGGCCAGCTCGCGCCCATATTCCTCCCCCGGACGTCTGACGCCTGACGGCTGATGGCTGACGGCTGTCGTTCCGGAGTGGTGGCCGAGAGGCTCAAGGCAACGGTTTGCTAAACCGTCATACGGGCTAAAACCTGTATCGAGGGTTCGAATCCCTCCCACTCCGCTGTGATCCGCGTCCGCTTCGCCCCTTCCCCCACAGGCAGCCTGCACGTCGGGGGCGCCCGCACCGCGCTCTTCAACTGGCTGTTCGTGCAGCACGCCCGGCGGCGCGGCCCCGACCGCGAGGCCACCTTCGTCCTCCGCATCGAGGACACCGACAAGCAGCGCTCCACCGACGAGTTCACCCAGGTCATCCTCGACGGCATGACCTGGCTCGGCCTCGGCTGGGACGAGGGCCCGTTGTTCCAAGGTGAGGCGCTCCAGCGCCACCAGGACGACGCCCAGCGGCTCCTCGACGCGGGAAAGGCGTACCTCGACCAGGGCGCCATCTACTTCCGCGTGACACACGAAGAGGTCGCCTGGGACGACGCCGTCCACGGGCCGATCACCTTCCACGGGAAGGACCTCGAGGACTTCGTCATCCTGCGGGCGGACCGGACGCCGGTCTACAACTTCGCGGTGGTCTCGGACGACAGCGCGATGCGCATCACGCACGTCTTCCGCGGCGACGACCACATCTCCAACACGCCGAAGCAGATCCTGCTGTACCGCGCCTTCGGCGTGCCGGTCCCGACCTTCGGCCACGTGCCGATGATCCTCGGCACCGACGGCAAGAAGCTCAGCAAGCGCCACGGCGCCACCGCGGTGGCCGACTATCAGCACGAGGGGATCCTCCCGCAGGCGATGGTGAACTTCCTCGCCCTGCTGGGGTGGAGCCCGGGCGGAGACCGGGAGCTGTTCTTCGATCCCGCCGAGCTGGTGGATTCCTTTAAGCTTGAAGGAGTGCAGCGGAAGGCCGCCGTCTTCGACCCGCAGAAGCTGGAGTGGATGAACGGGGAGCACATGCGGCACCGGGGACCAGCGGTGCTCGTCAGCGAGGTCTTCAAGCCCGCGGACAACGTGCCGCATGCGACCGCGCTCGCGACGGTGGCCGCCGTCCTCCCCCGCAGCCGCACGTTGCTCGACGTGGCGCGCCAGGCCCGCATCCGCGCCGGCCTCGACCCCGCGACGCCCGACGAGAAGGCGGCGGCGGCCATCGCGAAGGACCCGGCGGGCTACCGCGCCGCGCTGCAGCTCGCGGTCCTGTCCCTGCGCGACGTCGCCGACTGGAGCGCCGAGGGCCTCGAGGCCCGCCTGCGCCAGCTCGCGGAGGCGCACGGGATGAAGGCCGGCGCGTTGATGCAGCCTATCCGCATCGCGCTCACCGGCGCGACGGTGAGCGAGCCGGTGAATGAGCTCCTGGTGGTGGTGGGGAAGGACCAGGCGCTGGACAGGCTGACGAGGGCTGCCCAGGCGCGGTGAGTCCTTGGCACTGACGGAGCCACCCAGTCGTCAGTCGGCGTTCAGTTCTTCCAGATCGTCTTCAGCAGCTTCTCGCACAGCCCTTCGGCGATGAACGCGTCCACCGCCTCCGCGGTCGCCGCGCGGTCCGCGCCCCAGAGGCTTGCGCGCTTCGCGTCGCCCTCCCAGGAGCCCTGCACGAAGACGCGCTCGTCGCGCTGGATCAGCATCGGCAAGTCGCTGACGAGTGCCGCCGCGACGCCGTTCACGCCCGGTCCGCCCACCGCGACGGTCGGGCAGAGGTGGAAGATCCGGTTCTGCGCGTACCAGTGGTCGGACACCACGACCGCGCGCCGGAAGCCCCGTCCCCCGCCCTTCCGGTCGATCTCGGCCTTGAGCCGGTAGGCGATCGGCCGGTCGTTCATCTCCGCCGGGATCTCGGTCCCGGTGACGATCAGTACCGTCTCGTCGGTGTCGATCACTTTCATGGCGTCAACCGCTCCCGCGCGGCATCCCGCGCCCGCTGCGCCTGCCGCTCGCGCTCGCGCCGCGCGCGGATGTCGCGCACCGCCTGCTTGAAGTCGTCCTCGGCCTGGGCCCGCGCCGCAGCCCGCATGATGTCCGCCCGCATCTCCATCAGCGCGGCGTTCGCCCGGGCGAGGTCCACGTTGCCCTGCGGCAAGGACAGGAACGCCAGCACCGCCGTCGGAATGGTGAAGTCGCCGAGGTGCAGCCCCGCCGCGTCCCAGCCGTAGGTCTTGCCGTTGCGCCGGAAGGTCCACGGCCGGGAGACGTACGGGTTGGCGTTCGGGTCCGCGGACGGATGGCGCTCCACCGAATCCGCCAAAGCGAGCATCCGCACCGCGACGACCGAGTCCATCCGGATCGGACGGCCGCCGTCGGGCGGCAAGTACATCGGCCGGACCCACAGCCGACCATCGCCGTACCCAGGCACCGCGCTCGCGAGCGTCCGGGCGCCGCGCGGCTCCCGGGCCGTCCCGCTCACCGAGTCCCGTCCCCCGGCCCCGGGCGGCACGCCCGGCGCGGAGTCGGTGACCGGCGCGATGCCGCGGCCCAGCACCAGCGGCGCGGCGCGGCCGCGGGCGGGCGCCTGGAAGCGCAGCGGCGGCTCCGGTGCGGGCACCGCACCCTGGCCCGGCAGGACCATCACCAGGAGCGGTGCGCTCCCCGGCAGCGGGACGGCGCGCGGCACGTTCGACCACGCCCAGAGCAGCAGCACCACCACGTGCGCGAGGATGGACGCCGCGAGCCAGCGCGGCGACCATCCGGACGGCGTCCGGGGGAAGCGGAACGGCTCAGGCGCGCGCAAGCACCGTCCCCAGGCGGCCGATCGCCTCCTCGAGCCGCGCCTCCGGCGCCGTGAGCGCGATCCGGAAGAACCCCTCGGCCGACGCGCCGAACGCGCTGCCCGAGAGCACCACCACGCCTTCCTCCTCCATCGCGATCCGCTGGAACTCCGCCGACTTCACGCCGGCAGGGAGCGGCACCCAGTGGTAGAGCGTGGCCTTGGGCACGGGGGCGTCGAAGCCGGCCCGCCGCAGCGCGGCGGCCGCGACGTCGCGCCGGGCCTGGTAGCGGGCCACGATCGGCCGCACCAGTTCCTCCGCGCGGTCCAGCACCGCGGCGCCCGCGTGCTGCAGGGCGAGGAACGGGCCGGTGTCGTAGTAGTTCTTGACCTTCTGCAGCGCGGCGATGAGGTCGGCATTGCCGATGGCCCAGCCGAGGCGCCAGCCGGTCAGCGTGAACGACTTCGAGAGCGAGTGGAACTCCAGCGCGACCTCCCGCGCCCCGGCGATCTCGAAGATGCTCGGCGCCCGGTATCCGTCGTACGTGATCTCCACGTACGCGTTGTCGTAGGCCAGCGCGATCCCGTACTCGCGGCAGATCGCCACGGTGCGCTCGAGGTAGTCGCGCGGCGCGACGGCGGAGGTCGGGTTGTTCGGGTAGTTGAGGAAGACGAGCCGCGTCCGGCGCAGCACGTCGGGCGGCAGCTCGCCCAACTCGACGAGGAAGTCGGTGCGCGGCGTGAGCGGGTAGAGGTGTACCTCCGCCAGCGCGCCGATCGCTCCGCCGATGTAGCACTGGTACCCGGGCTCCGGCACCACGCAGACGTCGCCCGCGTTGCAGGTGGCGAGCACGAAGTGCGCGAGCCCCTCCTTGGAGCCGAGGAGCGGCAGCACGTCGGTCATCGGATCGAACGCGTGACCGAAGCGGCGCTGGTGGTACCGCACCACCGCCTGCCGGAACGCCGGGAGCCCGAGCTGGAAGCCGTAGCGATGCATCGCCGAGATGCCCATCGCCTCGTCGAGCGCGCGCACCGCCACCTCCGGCGGCAGCACGTCGTCGTCGCCGGCGCCGAGGTCGATGACGTCCATCCCCTGCGCGATGAGCTCGCGCTTGCGCTGCGGGATCTGCGCCAGGGGATACCCCGGCAACTGCCCCACCCGTTCCGCGATCCGCGGCATCACGCTCCGTGCTCCTCCGATCGGGACCGGTCCGGTCTCGTCACACCCAACCGTTTAATCTACCGCACGCCGTCGCCCCATGTACTAGGCCTCGGGAGCCACGGGGTTCCGCAACACGCCCACGCCGGGGATCTCCACCTCGACCACGTCCCCGGCCCGCAGCGGCCCCACCCCCGCCGGCGTCCCGGTGGCGACGAGGTCGCCGGGCTCCAGCGTCATCACCTGCGAGATGTACGCCAGCAGGGCCGGGATGCTGAACGCCATCTCGGCGGCGCGTCCGTGCTGGCGCACCGCGCCGTTCACGCGACACCACACCTCGAGCGTCGCGAGATCGAAGCCCGCCGGCGGTCGCCAGACGACCGGCCCCGCCGGGCAGAAGGTGTCGAAGCCCTTGGCGCGGGTCCACTGCCCGTCGGTCTGCTGGAGGTCGCGCGCCGTGACGTCGTTGACGCAGGTGATGCCGGCGATGGCCGCGCGCGCGGTCCGCTCGTCGGCCCGGCGGAGCGGAGCGCCGACCACTACGCCGATCTCCCCCTCGTGCTCCACCTGGATTGACGCGGCGGGCACCACGATCGCTTCACCGTCGCCGATCAGCGCCGACGGCGGCTTGAGGAAGAGGAGCGGCCGCTCGGGCACCACGTTGTCCAGCTCCTTCGCGTGCTCGAGGTAGTTGCGGCCGACACAGACGATCTT
>CAYHQJ010000063.1:0-2188 GCA_964358595.1 uncultured Gemmatimonadales bacterium | reverse complement strand
CCGTGCAACGCGAAGAACTCCCCGATCTCGTCCCGCAGCGCGCGCCACGGCCCGAAGCGCCGCGTCGCCGGCGGCAGCCCCGCCAGCAGCGCCGCACCGTAGCGCTTGCTCAGCACCCGCCGGTCGAGCAGCACCACGACCCCGACGTCCGTGCGCGAGCGGATCAGCCGCCCGAAACCCTGCTTCAACTTGAGCGCCGCCAGCGGCACCAGGTAGTCGTTGAACGCGTCGCCGCCCGCCGCCTCGATCATCTCGAGCCGCGCCGCCGTGATCGGCTCGGTCGGCACGCGGAACGGCAGCTTCGCGATCACCAGCGCGCGGAGCGCGAGCCCGGGCACGTCCACGCCCTCCCAGAACGAGTCGGTGCCGAGGAGGATCGCGGATCCCGCCTGCCGGAAGCGCCGGAGCAAAAGGTCGCGCGGCTGCTCGCCCTGCACCAGCAGCGGCCAGCGGCCCGTGACGTCCGCGCGGGCCCGCAGCGCCGCCGCGGTAGCGCGCAGCGCGCGGTGGCTGGTGAAGAGGACGAAGAGCCCGCCGTCCGCCGCGTGGGCCACGTCGCACACGATGTCCACCGTCGCTCCGGCGTGCCCCTCGGCGTCGCCGCGCGGCTCGGGCACGTCGTCGGGGACCGCGAAGAGGCACTGGTCGCGGAAGTTGAACGGCGAGGGCAGCACCTCGCGCGGGCCGGGCCGCACCGGCGGGAGGTCGATGCCGAGCCGCCCGGTGAGGAAGTCGAAGCTCCCGCCCACGGCGAGCGTGGCGCTCGTGACCACGATGGTCTCGACGCGCCCGAACAGCACCTGCTTCAGCAGCGGCGCCAGCTCCAGCGGGATCGCCGCCACCGCGAGGTGCGCGCCGCCGCGCCGCTCCAGCCAGCGCACCATCGGCGGCGCGCCCGCGGGGGGCTTGAGGGCGGTGGCCACCGCGTCGCGGGCGCCCTCGAGCCGGCCGGCGATGCCGCGCAGCTCCGCCAGCAGCTGGGCGAGACGGTCGGACGGGGGGTCGTCCCGCGCGACCCGCTCGACGATCGAGACGATGGCGTCGCGCAGCCGCCCGAAGGTGAAGGAGAGGTTGGTGAGCGCGTCGCCCAGGCCCGCGCTCCACGCCGCCGCCTCGACGAACGCGTCGGTGAGCCGCACCACGTTCTCGGGCTGGCCGGCGAGGTGCGCTTCCAGCAGGCGGAAGATCTGCTCGGCCGCGCGCCGTGCTTCGGCGAGCGCGGGCCCGAGCTGCTCCCGCACCAGGGCGAGCGCGTCCTCGCGCACCCGTTCCTCGGCATCCACGGCCAGCGCGGCCCGCAGCGCCGGCACGACGCCGCGGTTCTGCCGCTCCAGCCGCGAGAGGAGCCGCTCCACCCCGCGCGACGTCGCCTGCTTGCCGAGGTGTTCGGCGGCGGTGTCCTCCAGGTGGTGCCCCTCGTCGAGCACGAGGCGCCGGTAGGGCGGCAGCACCGCCGCGTCCTCCCAGTTCCCCTGGGCCTGGCGCACGGCGAGGTCGCTCGCGAGGAGGTGATGGTTCACCACGACGATGTCGGCGTCGGCCGCCCTCCGGCGCGCCGCGAAGACGAAGCACTCGTTGAAGTGCGGGCAGCGGAGCCGGGTGCAGAGATCCGACTCCGCCGCGACCTCGTCCCACACGTCGTCGGTCGGGGCGAAGGAAAGCGTCGAGAGACTGCCGTCGGTCGAGGTCCGCGCCCACGCCGCGACCGCCTCGAGCTCGTCGCGTCGCTCCGGCTCGAGCAGCGTGCCCACCGCGCCCATCGCCTGGTGGAGCCGCGCCAGGCAGACGTAGTTGCGCCACCCCTTGAGAAGTGCGGCACGCACCGGCCGATCGGCGGTGCCGAGCGCGCGGGCGAGGGTCGGCAGGTCGATGCCGATGAGCTGCTCCTGGAGGTTGATGGTGTTCGTCGACACGACCGTGCGCTCGCCGTTCTGCACCGCCCACAGGATGGCGGGCACGAGGTACGCGAACGACTTCCCCACGCCGGTGCCCGCCTCGAGCAGCGCCACCCCGCCTTCGTTGTACGTGTCGGCCACGTAGGCGGCCATGTCGCGCTGCGACGGCCGGTCCTCCGGGCTGCCGAGGAGCCGCGCCACGCGGCCGGCCGGCCGCAGGAGATTGGCCGCGGCCACCGGATCGATCGGCGTCGTCTCCCGGGGCTTCGGCACCTCGACCACGACGTACAGCG
>CAYHQJ010000062.1:0-11170 GCA_964358595.1 uncultured Gemmatimonadales bacterium | reverse complement strand
GCGCGGCCGCCCCGGTCTCGGCCGCCCTGCCCGACGCCCCGCGCACCGTCTGGAGCGCGCGGCGCACCGACTCGTCGTCGGGCGCGGCGGCGATGGCGTGCTCGAGCGCCGTGAGCGCCTTCCGGTGCTCACCCTGCCGGAAATAGAGGAAGCCGATCCCCTTCAGCGCACCGACGTGCTCGGGCGCGATCTCGAGCGCGTGCGCCCAGGCGGCCATCGCGTGGGCGAGGTCGCCGCGGTCGACGTGGATGCGCGCCAGGCAGTCGTGCCCGTCGGCGTGCTGCGGGTGGCGGCTCAGCCCGTGCGCCACGACCCGTAGCGCCTCCTCGACCTGGCCGCGGCGCCGCAGCGCCTCGGCCAGCTCCACGTACACGAGGCCCGACGGGTCGCGCGCGAGCGCGGCCGAGAGCGCGCGGACGTCGTCAGCCACGGGCACCTCCCAGCAGCCGTTCGAGGGTGCGCGCGGCCTCCAGCGCCGCGCCGACTTCCTGCCGCTGCTCGTCCGTTACCTCAGGCCCGGCGAGCCGCTCCCACTGCTGGTACTGCTCAGCGGCCTCGCGGTAGCGCCCCGCCACGGTCAGCGCCAGCGCGAACCACCGGTGCGCGTCGAGCGACTCGGGGTCGAGCCGCACCGCTCTCCGCCCCTCCTCGACCGCCTCGGCCGGGCGCCCCTCGCGCAGCTGGGCGCGGGCGAGCACCACGTGCACCCGCACCTCGCCGGGCCGCAGCGACGCGGCGGCCAGCGCGGCCTCCTTCGCGGCCGCGATGTCCCCGGTCTCGAGCCGCAACTCCGCCGTGGCCAGCAGCGCGCCGGCGGCGTCCGCCAGCGAGACGCGCTGCAGCCGCGTCGCGCCCGGGTCGCACAACTCGATCACCCCCGTCGCTACGAGGCCGAAGAGGGTCCGCGCCACCTCGAACTCCGAGCGCGCCAGCCGGCCGGCGATCTGCCGCACGTCACGCTCCCCGTCCACCTCCGCCAGGACCTCCCACTCCGCGGGCAGCAGGTCGAGCTGCGCGCCCGCGCCGTCCTCGACCGCCGCCAGCCCCGGAATCACGCCGAGATGCGGGACGTGGCTCTCGATGCGCGACCACTCGTCGATCCGCCGCGCCCCCTCCATCAGCAGCGACTCGGTGCGGATCTTCACCATCGCGTCCGCCGGCACGCCGGCCAGGGTGCCCTCGGCGAAGGAGAAGAAACCCTCCTGCCACGACAGCAGCTCGAAGACCACCTCGGCAACGTGGAACTCGACCTGCCGCTCCAGGTCGCGCGCGGAGAGTGCGCCGATGCTCACCAGGATCTGGCCGAGCCGCTGATGCGGACCCTCGCGCTCCTGGATCGCGCGCGCCCGCTCCAGGTCGCCTTCGGTGACCTTGCCCGCGCGCACCAGCATGTCGCCGATGCGGTGCGGGTTCGACTTGATCTCGGCGTACACGATCGCCCCGCCGTCGAACGCCACCATCCCCTCGTTGTTGCGGAGCTGGCTGGTGATGCGCATGACGCCGGTTTTCCGGCTCAGGTCGAGGAGCTGGAAGACGTCGTGGAGGCCGAGCTCCTTGAGCGGGCCCTCGATCGCCATCAGGCGGCCTTGCCCGCGAAGATGTGCACCAGGTCGAGCGCCGTGCGCGCGTGGCTGCGCGCCTTCGCGGCGTGCGGGCCCGACGGGTCCAAGGTGATACACTGCTCCCACTGCTGGACCGCCTCGCGGTAGCGCCGTTCGCGCGCCAGCGCCACCCCGAGAAAATAGCGCGCCGCGACGTGCTCCGGCTGGAACCGGACCACCCGCCCGCAGGCGGCGAACGCGTCGGCCGGCCGGTTGGCGTCGAGCAGCACGCGGGCCAGCAGCACCAGCGCCTCGAAGTCGTACGGGTCGTGCTCCAGCGTCGCGATCAGCAGACCCATCGCATCGGCGCCGCGTCCCTCCGCGTTGAGGAGCGCCGCCAGCGCGTGCGCCGCCTCGGCGAAGGATGGCAGGTGCTCGAGCGCCGCACGATACGCTTCCTCGGCGTCGCCCGCCGAGCCGCGCTGCTCGCACAACCGCCCGTACCCGAGCCACACCTCGGCGTAGCCCGGGTCGAGGTCGAGGGCCGCGCGGTAGGCCGCGCGCGCAACCTCGACGTCGCCGACCCTGAGCGCCACGTCGCCCAGCAGCTTGCGCACGTCGGCCCGGGCCGGGGCGCGCTGCTCGGCCCGACGCAGGACCTCGATCGCGCCGGCCGGATCGCCCGTCTCGCTGCGGGCGCGCGCCGCGAGCAGCGCGACGTCCACCTCGCCGGCGTCTGCCGCGAGCAGCGTCTCGGCGAGCGGCCGGGCTTCCGCCGCCCGGTTCAGGGCCAGGAGCGCGCGGACCTCTCCCTCGCGTGCCGCGCGGTGGCCGGGCGCGGCCTGCGTCGCCTCGCGGAACCGCTCCAGCGCCTCCCCGTGCAGCCCGCGCCGCGCGTAGATCTCGCCCAGCAGCGCCGCGCCCTCGGCGCGGTCGGCGCCGCGCTGCATCGCGCGCGAGACCTCGGCGATGGCGTGCTCGAGCAGCGCCTTGGTGAGGTAGTCGCGCGCCAGGGCGAACGGGTCGTCGCCCGCCCGGTGCCGCTCGGCCGGCGCCGCCGCCGGCTTCAGCTCCGTGAACAGCTGGTCGAGGAGCCGCTGGTCGAAGACGAACGTCTCGCCCCCCGCGCCGAAGGGCTGCTCGCCGGAGATGTCCGGCACCACCGTGAGCGAGGCGTCCTCGTACTGCAGCTCGATCGCGAGCAGGAACTTCTGCGCCACGTAGTACGGGTCCAACTCCAGCGCGCGCCGCACGGCGCGCAACGCCCCCTCGAAGTCGCCGAGATTGGAGAGGGTGAAGCTGAGGTTGTAGTGCGCCGCCGCGCTGTCCGCGTCGGCCTCGACCGCGCGCGCGAACGCGTTCCTGGCGTCCGCGAAGCGCTTCAGCTCCACCAGCACGAGCCCGATCCCGTTCCACGCCACGCTCGAGCCCGGCGTGACGTCCAGCGCCTGGCGGTAGGCCTCGAGCGCGAGCTGGAAGCGGCGGAGCTGCGTGAGCAGCAGCGCCAGGTTGAGCCGCGCCTCGAGCAGGTCCGCCTTGCGGCGCAGCGCGTCGCGGAAGGCGTCCACCGCCTCGTCCATGTGCCCGAGCGCCGCGAGCACCACGCCCATGTTGTTGTGCGCGAGCGGGTGGTCGCTCTGGGCCTCGATGGCGCGCCGGTACGACGCGAGCGCCTCCTCGCGCCGGCCGAGCTGGTGCAGGCAGACCCCGCGCTCGTTCCAGACCCGCGCGATCTGCGGCGCCTCGACGGCCAGCTCGTCGTACAGCGCGAGCGCGGCAGACAGGTCGCGCTTGACGAGGTGTACCTCCGCCATCGCCTGGCGCACCAGCAGCCGGTCCTCGCCGCGCTCGAGTGCGAGCCGGTACTCGCGCAGCGACTCGGCGTAGTAGCCCTTCTGCCGGAAGGCGCGGCCGAGGTTGTAGTGCGCGAAGTGCTCGAGCGTGGACGCGCTCGCCGCCGCCGCGCCCTCGAGCGCGCTCGCCGCGCCGGAGCGCGGGCCCGGGGCCTGGTCGAGCGACAGGTTGCTCTGGGCCCGGCCCAGTGCGGGGTTGAGCTCCACCGCGCGCTTGCTTGCCAGCCGCGCGTCGGCGTGGCGGTCCAGGTCGCCGAGGACGAACGCCAGCAGGTGGTGCGCCTCGGCGTTGTCCGGGTTCAGCTCCACCGCACGCTCGAGCGCGCGCAAGGCCTCGCGGTTCATCCCGCGGTTGTAGAGCACCTCGCCGCGGTGGAGCTCCACCACCGACGACTGCGGGTCCTGCTCGAGCGCCCGCGAGAACCACTCCAGCGCCGCCTCGAGGTTGCCCCGCCGCTGCTCGACGAGCCCCAGCTGGATGAGCGCCCCGAGGTCGCGCGAATCATCGGCCAGCAGCGCCGCGAACTCGTGCACCGCCTCGTCGAGCTGCCCGATCGCGGCGTAACCGCGCGCCAGCTCCCAGCGCGCGTCGCGCTCGTCGGGACGGTGGCGCAGCCGCTCCCGCAGCTCCGCGATCCGGCGGTCGTAGTAGCCGGTAGTCCGGTAGACGATCTCGAGGTTGCGCTGCGCGACCGTCATCTTGGAGTCGAGATCGAGCGCGCGGGTAAAGCTCAACACGGCCTCCTGGGGGAGGCCGCGCCGGTAATAGAGGACACCGAGGTTGTTGTGCGCGCCGGCGTCGGACGGGTCGATGCGGCGCGCGAACGACCGCAGGATCCCGAGGTCGCGCTCCGTGACCGCCGCTCCCGCCATGCGCGCCGGCCCCCTCAGGTGAGCCGGACGGCCTGCAGGATCGCGCGGAGCGAGGCGAAGTCCGGAATGAGGAGGAAGTACCCGCGCAGCGTGTCGTCCTCCACAGCGACCATGAACTGCGTCTCCACGCAGAACACGAAATCGCGGTCGTTGCCGAAGTTCAGGTACGCCGACGTCAGCACCGCCGCCGACGAGTCGATCACCAGGCTCGGCACCGAGGGCAGCAGCATCATCCCCATGAACGCGCTGAGCGCGTTCATGTAGGCGCCGCACAGGATGTTCCCGGCTTCCTTGAGGCTCGACTGCTCCAGCGCGCCGAACTGCTCGGTCGTGCCGAACGGCCGCCCCAGCAGTAGGTCGCACAGCCGCTTCGCCGCGTGCTCCGGGAAGACCAGCAGCGTGCGTCCGGTAAGGTCGCCCAGCATGTGCAGCAGGATCGCCGCGACGACCTCGCTCGGGTCGCCGAGCAGCTCGGCCACGTCCTCGAGCCGCGTGACCGAGATCTTCGGCACGCTGATCATGATGCGCCGGTTCGTCATCTGCGACAGGGCCGTCGCCGCGTGCCCCGCGCCGATGTTCTCGACCTCTTTCAGGGCGTCGAGCTGGAGCTCTTTCAGGTCCCGGATGTCGTCCATCGGCTCACAGCGTTGAAAGTTGAAAGTTCAAGAAACTTCCGACTTTCGACTCCCTCCCGTCACATCAATCCCGCGGCGTCGAGAATCAGCGCCGGACGGCCGTCGCCGAGGATCGTCGCCCCGCTGAAGACGGGCAGCGCGCCGCGGGGCGCCTCGAAGCTCTTGACCACGATCTCCTGCTGGCCGGCGAGAGCGTCCACGGCGACGCCCGTGCGCCGCTCGCCGACCTCGAGCACGATCACCGGCAAGCGCAGCGCCACCGGTGAGTCTGCCGCGCCGAGCACCTGCCGCAGCCGCACCAGCGGCACCAGCCGGCCGCGCACCAGCAGCGTCTCGCGCCCCTGCACCCGCTGGATCTCGTCGGGCCGCAGGTCGATCGTCTCGGCCACGTGCGTCAGCGGGAGCGCGTAGGTCTCGGCGCCCACCCGCGCGAGCAGCGCGCGCACGATCGCCAGCGTGACCGGCAGCCGGAGGGTGAAGGTCGTCCCCCGCCCCTCCTCCGAGCGGATCTCGAGCGCGCCGCCGAGCGCGCGCGCCGCCGTCGCCACGACGTCGATGCCGACGCCGCGGCCCGAGACGTCCGTCACCTTCTGCGCCGTGCTGAACCCGGACCGCGTGAGCAACCGGAACAGCTCCCCATCGGGCAGGCTCTCCGTGTCCGCGTCCGCCAGGTCCATCTGCTTCGCGCGCGCCAGCACGCGGGAGCGGTCCACCCCGCGCCCGTCGTCGCTCACGCGGATCGCCACCGAGGAGCGCTCGCGCACCGCCGCCACCACCAGCTCCCCTTCGGCGCTCTTCCCCCGCGCCACGCGCTCGGCCGGCGCCTCGATCCCGTGATCCACCGCGTTGCGCAGCAGGTGCACCAGCGGCTCGCCGATCTCGTCCAGGATCGCGCGGTCGAGCTCGATCTCCTTCCCCTCGACCCGGAACCGCACCTGCTTGCCCATCTGCCGCGCCAGGTCGCGCACCATCCGCGGGAAGCGGTCGAACACCTGCCACACCGGCGTCATCCGCGCCGCGATGATCTCGCTCTGGAGCGAGAGCGCCAGCCGGCCGACGTGGAGCGCCACCTCGTCGAGCGCGGGGTCGTCCTGCTTCGCCGTCAGCGTCTGGAGCCGCCCCCGCGCGATCGCCAGCTCGCCGATGAGGTTCATCAGCTGGTCGAGCCGGCGCTGGTCCACGCGGATGCTGCGCGCCCGCGCGGCTTCGACGACGACATCGTGCGCCTCCTCCGCCGCCACTTCCACCGCGTCCACGTCCCCCGCCGTGCGGATCGCCTGCTCGATCTGCGCCGCGTCGGCGTCGGTGAGGATGCGGAAGGCGAGCCGGCCGTCGTAGGTCTCCGACTCGAAGCCCGCCGGCGCCGGCACGACCGCCGCGACCGGGCCCAGCTGCTCGGCCTTGCGGAGCACTAGCAGCGCGCGCGCCCCTTTGAGCGGGCTGTCGGCCCGCAGCGTCACGCGCACCGCCCGCCCCCGGCCCAACGCCGGTGCCTGGGCCCCGGCCTGGACGGCGGGAAGCGGCGCCGGCCGAGCGCCGGGGACCGGCGCCGCCCCGCCGCCGGCGTGCTTCTGCAGCTCGGCCAGCAGCGCCCCGGCCGACGACTCGCGCCCCGCCACGGCATCCTGCACCGCCTTGTCGAGCGCGTCGGCAGAGCGGAACAGCAGGTCGAAGAGCGCCGGGCTCGCGGCGCGCTCGCCGCGCCGCACCAGGTCGAGCAGGTCCTCGAGCCGGTGCGCCAGCTCCGCGACCGCCTGGTACCCCATCGTCGCCGCCATCCCCTTGATCGTGTGCACGGCGCGAAAGATCCCGCCCACGGGGTCCTGGGCGGTGGGATCGCGCTCCCACTCGAGCAGGAGATGGTTGAACGCGGTGAGGTGGTCGCGGCTCTCGGAGAGAAAGAGATCCGCGTACTGGCGGACGTCCATCCTACCCGAGGACGCGCTGCACCGCTTCGAGCACGCGCGATGGCTGGAACGGCTTGACGACGAAGTCCTTCGCGCCCGCCTGGATCGCCTCGACGACGAGCGCCTGCTGACCCATCGCGCTGCACATCAGGATCTTCGCGTTCGGGTCCTGCTTGACGATCTCCCGCACGGCGTCGATGCCGCCCATGTCCGGCATGACGATGTCCATCGTGACAAGGTCCGGCTTGAGGTCGCGATAGCGATCGACCGCCTGCAGACCCGTCTCGGCTTCGCCGACGACGTCGTAGCCTGCGCTCGTCAGGATGTCGCTGATCATCGTCCGCATGAAGATCGCATCATCGCAAACGAGGACTCGATGGCCCACACCTTCCTCCTACGGCAGCAATGGCTCCAGCAATGCGTCGGTCGCGAGATGGACGAAGGACCGCCCTCCGGCCGTGCCGACGGCCCGCACCAGGTCCGGCCGCACCCCCGGCAACGCCGCCCGCTCGTCGAGCGCGCCCGGCTCGAGCGTGACGAGGTCGAGGACCTCGTCCACCAGGAGCCCGACCGGCCGCGCGCCGTGCTCGACCAGGATGACGCTCCCAGCGCTGCGCTGGGCGACCGCCACGCCGATCGCGGCGGCTGCATCGATGACCGTCACCAGGGTCCCCCGCACGTTGATCAGGCCGCGCACGGCGTCCGCGGCACCCGGCACGCGCGTCGGCGGGCTGGCCGCGATGATCTCGCGTACCGTCCCGGCCTCGACCGCGAACACCTGCTCGCCGCACCGGAACAACAGCAGTCTGAGGGCGGTCACCGGGACTCGCCGGAGGCGAAGAAGCCAAGATACTGCAAGGGTTTACTGTCGGCAATGTCGCCGAGCGCGGTGGCCAGCGCGGGCCCCAGGTCCATGGGCCACTCCGAGCGCAGATCGAGGATGCTGCCGGTCACCGGGTGCGGCAGCCGCAGCCATGCGGCGTGCAGCGCCTGGCGCGGCGTCGCCCGCCCGAGCGCCTCGGCCTCCGCGCGTGTCGCGTCGGAACGCCGCTGCGCGAGCCCGCCATAGACCGGATCTCCCACGACCGGGTGTCCGATGAACTGGAGGTGGGCCCGGATCTGGTGCGTGCGCCCACTCTCCAGGGCCACGATCACGAGGTCGGCGGTCGTCCCGCGCGCCACCGTGCGCACCCGCGTAACCGCGGGCCGGCTCCCGGGCCCCGCGCGGACCGTCATCCGCTTCCGGTCGTGCGGGTGCCGCCCGAGCGGCTGCTCGATGCGCCGCTCTCCAGGCCCGAGGTGGCCCCAGACCAGCGCCGCGTAGCGCCGCTCGATCCGGCGCGCCGCGAGCGCGGCGCCGAGCTTGCGGTGCGCGTGCTCCGTCTTCGCGACGACCAGGAGCCCCGACGTGTCCTTGTCCAGCCGGTGCACGATCCCGGGCCGCCCCGCGGCGCCGCCGCCCAGCTTCAGGCCGCGCATCGCGAGCGCGTTGACGAGCGTGTCGTCCCAGTGGCCGGGCGCCGGGTGCACGACGAGCCCGGCCGGCTTGTCGATCACCGCCAGCGCGTCGTCCTCGTAGACGATCGCGAGCGTGATGTCGGCCGGCGCGATGGTGCGCGGCGCCGGCGCGGGAAAGACGACCGCGATCTCCGTGCCGCGCGGCGGCGCGAACGACGCGCGGGCCGGCTTGCCAAGGATGCTGACGCACCGCTCGGCGATGAGCCGGGCGGCGACGGTGCGGGAGAGCTGGAGTTGGTCGGCGAGGAAGCGGTCGAGACGTTCCGCGCCGTGCACGGCGACCGAGAAGCGCGTGGCCGGCGGCGCGGGCACGGCGACTACGGCTGGGCCGGCGGGACGACCTCGGGCGCGGGGGCGAGCTCGTGCTGCCTGCCCTCCTCCCAAAGCGACAGGGCCAGCGCAACGGCGCCGCAGGTGATGGCCGTGTCCGCGACGTTGAACGTCGGCCAGTGGAGGGCACCGAGGGTGAAGTCGAAGAAGTCCACCACACCGCGGCTCGACCGCACGCGGTCGACCAGGTTCCCCGCGGCGCCCGCGCAGATGGACGCGAGCGCGTAGAGGCGCAGCCAGTCGCCCTTGCGCGTGGTCTTGAGCATCGAGCCCAGGACGAACAGCGCAGCGAGCGACAGCCCCATGAAGATCCAGCGCGAGTACTCGCCGAGGTGGAGGCCGAACGCGGCGCCGGGGTTGTAGACGAGGCGGAGCTGGAAGACCTCGCCCACCACCGGCACGCCGACGTACCTCGGCAGCAGCGCCTCGGCGACCAGCTTCGTGGCGAGGTCGAGCACGAGCACCACTGAGACGACGCCGTAAAACCGGCGCTGCTCAGTGCCGCTTACCATCTTCCTCCTTCTCCTTGCAGCTGATGCAGAGGCGGGCGTGGGGGAGCGCGTCCAGCCGGTCGTAGCCGATGTCGTTGCCGCAGGTCTCGCACTTCCCGTACTTGTCCGGCGTGGTGTAGAGCCGGCGGAGCGCCTGGTTGAGGTGAAACAGGAACCTGCCCTCCTTCGACGCCATCAGGAACGCCTTCTCGCGCTCCATGGCGTCCGTGCCCTGGTCCGCCATGTGGAACGAGTAGGACGAGAGGTCGCCATCCGACGCCTGGAGGGTGGCGTTGAAGCTCTCATCGTAATGGCCGAGCTCCTTCATCGCCCGGGCGCGCTCCTCGAGGAGCCGCTTCTCGAAGTGCCCCAGCTGCTTCTTGGTCAGACTCATCACGCGCAGTCCTTTGCATTGCACGCCGGGGCGTACCGCCGCCGGCCGCTCGTTCCCGTTGTCTATCCCACCCGGCGCACGGCGATGCGCGCCGTGAAGCCGTCGAGGTCCAGCTCCTGCACCAGATCGGCCGCCGGGACCGGCCCGGCCACCGCCACCGCGAGCGCGAGCGTTTCGCCTGCAATGTACTCGGCGTGGCGCTCGGCCGCCCTGCGCACCGGCTCGTCGCCGCCCACCCACAGCTCGATGCGGTCGCTCACGCGATAGCCCGCGTCCCGGCGCAGGCGCTGCACCCGGCTCACCACCTCGCGCGCCAGTCCCTCCTGGCGCAAGTCGTCGGTGATCGCGGGATCGATCCCCGCGAACACCTCGCCGTCGGTCTCCACCACCACGTCGCCGCGCGAGTGCCGGTGCACCACCAGGTCGTCGGGCTGCAGGACGTGGGTCTCGCCCTGCACCGCGATCGTCACGCGCTCGCCCGACTCGAAGCGGGCCACCTGGTCGCTCGGCAGCGCCTTGATCGCCTCCGCCGCCAGGGGGGTGGTCTTCCCGAACCGTTTTCCGAGGGCACGAAAGCTAGGCCGGGCCTCCAGGGAAACCAAGTCCGTCCCCGAAGTCACCAGCTCGACGCGCTTGACGTTGACCTCGCCCATGAGCAGCGGCGCCAGCGCCTCGAACGTCGCCCGGTCCACGTCCGCGGGGACCGCCGCGAGCATCCGCGCCAGCGGCTGGCGCACCCGGATCGCCACCGTTTCGCGCGCACTGCGCGCCAGCGAGGCCAGGCGCCGCACGACGTCCATCGCGCGGGAGAGCGTCGCGTCGGCGGCCGTCCCCGGCTCGGGAAACGGCGCCAGGTGCACCGAGGTCCCCGCGAGCGACCGGTGCAGCAGGTCCGCCAGGAACGGTGCGGCCGGCGCCAGCAGCCGCGCGGTGAGCGTGAGCACGTCGTGCAGCGTGGCGAGCGCGCCGGGGTCCGCCGCGCCGCCCGGCACCCAGAACCGCGCCCGGTTCAGCCGCACCCACCAGTTGGAGAGGTCGTCCACCACGAACGCGACGATGGCGCGCGTGCCCGTCGTGACGTCGTAGTCGTCCCACGCGGCGCGCACCGCGCGCACGGTCTCGTCCAGCCGGCCGAGCAGCCACCGGTCCGAGAGCGGCCGGGCCGCCGGCGCGGGATCCTCCGGCGAGGGCGTCCAGTCGCCGACGTACAGGTGAAACATGTGATACGTGTGCCGGAGCTTCTCCAGCACGTTCCCCGCCACGTCGGGGATCGCCCGCTCGTCGAACCGCTTCGGCAGCCACACCTGGCTAGACAGCAGCAGATAGAGCCGCACCGCGTCCGCCCCGGACTTCTGCACCGCCGCCACCGGGTCCACCACGTTGCCGCGGCTCTTCGACATCTTCTGCCCGGTCGCATCGAGGATCAGCTCGTTGACGATGACGTTCCGGTACGCCACCTGGTCGAACACGCCCACGGCGATCGCCAGCAGCGAGTAGAACCAGCCGCGCGTCTGGTCCACCCCTTCGGCGATGAAGTCGGCCGGGAAGTGGTCGTGGAACTCGCGCTCGTGCGCGAACGGGTAGTGCCACTGCGCGACCGGCATCGCGCCCGAGTCGAACCAGGTGTC
>CAYHQJ010000061.1:8627-11184 GCA_964358595.1 uncultured Gemmatimonadales bacterium | reverse complement strand
GCGGGATCAATGACGGCGTACGGTGCGTAGGCGATCGAGTCCGGCATGTCGCGCGGCTCGACGAGCAGGGCCAGCCGCTGGCCGTCGCGCCAGCGCGTGCGGCAGTCCGCGGCGGAGCGGTGCGCGGCCCCGACACCCCACGACGCGCCCGCGGCCGCGCCGAGCGCCGCGGCGAGCCAGGCGGCCCGCGCGCTCCGGGCGCGGCCCCGCAGGGCGGGCAGCAGCACCGCGGCAACGGCGCACCACGCCGGGACGAGCAGCCAGGCCCAGGAAACGGAAAGGCC
The DNA here is from genome assembly GCA_964358595.1 of uncultured Gemmatimonadales bacterium. Classification (GTDB taxonomy): domain Bacteria; phylum Gemmatimonadota; class Gemmatimonadetes; order Gemmatimonadales; family JACORV01; genus CAYHQJ01. The sequence goes on along the minus strand of CAYHQJ010000061.1, from coordinate 10,900 downwards.
GGCGACGAGGCCGGCCACGAACCCGAGAGCGAACGGGATGACGGCCGGCATCTCAACGCCGACCGGGTGCGCCTACGAGGTGGTCGCCACCTTCCGCCCGCAGCGCGGCGCCGCCGCGACGGCCCGCAGCCCCTCCATGATGGCGATGGCGATGTCCGCCCGCCCCTGATCTGCTTGCATCTCGAGCTTCGAGAGCACCTCGCCCGTGAGTGTCGTGACGTAGTGGGGCGACACCCGGTTGAGCGCGTAGACGTACACGTCTTCCCGGCACACCGGGCAGTCGTGCGCCTCCGGCACGCTCGGCAGCAGGCCCGGATACATCAGCTTCACGACGTCTTCGACGATGTTCCTCATGCGCCCACCCCCGCCACCGCGAGCGGCACGCCAGCGGGCACCGCGGAGAACGTGGCACCGGTCGTGCCCGTGAGACGGACCGTCCGGTACGTTCCAATCCACGAGGCCGGTCCGTCAAGGAGCGCCACCCGGTTGTGCCGGGTGCGCGCCTGGAGCTGGCTGCCGCGCGGCGCCACCTGCTCGACCAACACCTCGTGCGCCGTCCCCACCACCGCCGCGCTCCTCGCCCGCGAGACCGCGCGCACGGCGTCGATGAGCAGCTCGAGCCGCTCGGCCGCCACCACGTCCGGGACCGCGTCCGGCAGGCGCGTGGCGGGCGTCCCTTCGCGCGGGCTGAACCGGAAGGTGAACGCGCCATCGAACTCGACCTCACGCACCAGCGACAGCGTCTCCGCGAAGTCCGCGTCCGTCTCGCCGGGGAAGCCGACGATGAGGTCGGTCGAGACGCAGAGGTCGGGGACCGCCGCGCGCAGCCGCCCGACCACGGCCAGGTAGTCCTCGCGCGTGTAGCGCCGCAGCATGCGCCTGAGCACCGGTGAGCTGCCGCTCTGCGCCGGCAGGTGCACGTGCTCGCAGACCGCCTCGACCTCGGCCAGCGCCGCGATGACGCGGTCCGAGAAGTCGTTGGGGTGCGGGCTCGCAAACCGCACGCGGCGGATGCCCGGCACCGCGCCGACCGCGCGGAGCAGGTCCGCGAAATCATGGTCCCCGTCGTCATAGCAGTTGACCGTCTGGCCAAGGAGCGTCACCTCCGTCACGCCGGCGGCGGCCAGCTGCTCCGCCTCGCGCACGACGTCGGCTAATCTGCGGCTCCGCTCCGGGCCCCGGGTGGTCGGAACTATGCAGAAGGTGCACCGGTAATCGCAGCCGCGCTGGACGGTGATCCAGGCGCTGGCCGCGGTGCGGCGCACCGGCACGATGTCCTCGTAGTGCTCCGTCGCGACGAACGCCGTCTCGGCGGCGCGCTCGCCCGACCGGGCGCGACGGACGAGGTGCGGCAGCGCGCGGTAGCCGTCCGGCCCCACCACGAAGTCCACGTGCGGCGCCTGCCGCAGCAGCCGCTCGCCGAGGCGCTGCGCCATGCAGCCCACGACGCCGAGCACCGCGCCCGGCCGCTTGTGGCGCTTCAGCTCCCCGACCCGGCCGATGACCCGCTGCTCGGCGTGCTCGCGCACCGCGCAGGTGTTGACGAGGATGACGTCGGCGTCGTCCGGGCGATCGGCACTGGCGTATCCCTCGCGCTGGAGCACGCCCGCGATGAGCTCCGAGTCGGCCACGTTCATCTGGCAGCCGTAGGTTTCGATGAACAACCGGCCGCTCACGCCGCCTCCGCCCGCAGCCGCCCGCCGTCCAGGACGAGCCGCGCAGCGACCCGGGCGCGGCCGAGCACCCACGCTGCCTCGGCCGGCACCCGGACGTTCAGGTAGTCCTCGCTCAGCGCGTCCCGCAGGCCGCCCTGGCGACCCTCGAGCACGAGATCGGCGCGCGAGCCAGCGCGGGCCGCGCGGTGGGATGCCTGCTTGCACGCCGCGACTTCGCGCAGCTGTGCGCCACGCTCCCGCACGACGTCCGGGCGCGGCGGCGCGCCGAGGCGCGGCGCGGCGGTCCCTTCGCGCGGCGAGTACGGGAAGACGTGCAGGTAGGTGAACGGGAGCGCCTCGACCAGCGCGACGGTCGCGCGGTGGTCGGCATCCGTCTCCCCCGGGAACCCGACGATGAGATCGGCGCCGAGGCCGAACGGCCGCACGCGCTCGGCCAGGCGCTCGACACGCCGGCGGTACTCGGCCGCGGTGTACCAGTGCCGGCCCATGCGCTTCAGCATCCGGTCGCTGCCCGACTGGAGCGGCGCGTGGAGGTGCGGCGCCAGTCGGTCCGGCGCCTCCGCCATCAGCGACTCCATCCGCGCGTCCACCTCGGTG
>CAYHQJ010000061.1:0-8617 GCA_964358595.1 uncultured Gemmatimonadales bacterium | reverse complement strand
CGAGAGGCGCAGCCGCACGCCTGGCACGCGCTCGATCAGCGCCGCCGCGAGCCGCGCGAGCGTCCAGCCGTTCCCGAGGTCGCGCCCGTAGCTGCCGATGTGCACGCCGGTCAGCACGAGCTCGGCATGCCGCGCGGCGAGCTGCCGCGCCTCCCCGACGATCGCCTCGGGATCGCGCGAGACGTTGGCGCCGCGTGCGAGCGTCGTCGCGCAGAAGGTGCAATGCTCGTCGCAACCGTCCTGGACCTTGAGCCAGGCGCGAGAGGAATCGCGGTAGCCGCGCAGCGCCGCCGCCCGTGCTCCGCCGACGCCGAGCGCGACGGCCACGCGCTCCGGGTCGGCGCCGCCGACCACACAGCTCACCGACGGCAGTGCGGCGATCCGCCCGTCGTCCAGCGCGGCGGCGCACCCCATCACCACGGTCCGGAGGCCGGGCCGGCGGCGCGCGATGCGCCGCACGAAGCCGCGCATCTTCCCCTCGCCGACGTGCGTCACGGTGCACGAGTTCACGACCGCCGCGTCCGCCGCTTCGGGCGTCGCGACGATCGTGCACCCCGCGTCCTCGAGGCGCTGGCGCACCACTTCGCTGTCGTACTGGTTGGCTTTGCAACCGAAGGTGTGGAGGAAAACGTTCACGGCCGCACCGTCACGCCGAGCCAGCCGGTCGTGAAGGTCTCCCGCTGGGCGCCCGCCGTGCGCGCGCCCCGCTCGACGCCGACGTCCACCGACGTCCGGCCGCCCGCCATGGTGAAGCCGAAGCCCCCGGCGATCGCGTGCTCGCCAAGCCGGAAGCCGTCGATCGGGAACGGGAGCTGGCGCCACCGGTAGCCGAGCCGCAGCGGCAGGCGCACGACACCGAGGTCGAGCCGCTCGACGTCGAGTCCCGCGCCCACGCTCCACACGTCCCGCGAGCGCGCCTCGCCCGCGGCGACGAGGTCGCCCGCGGCCCGCCCCCACCCCGCGTACGCCACCGTCCCCGCGAGGTTCACGCCCGGCACGGGGGCGTAGCGCGCGCCCGCGGCGAATTCCAGCGGCAGGCTGACCCGCGCCCGGGGCCCCGCCGAGCTGCTCGCCTTCAGCTTCGTGCCGGCGCGCAGCGACGCCCCGACGCCCAGGTTCGACCGGACCGCCGCCAGCACGCCGACCGACACGCCCAGCCCGGTGAAGTCGGTCACCGCCACGTCGCTGAAGTCCTCATAGATCGCCGGCGCGAAGTCCCGCGTGACGGTGAGGCGGGTCGAGCCGGATAGCGCGTGCACGGCCGCGCCGAGCGTGACCCGCGGCGAGAGTCGGTAGGCGCCGGCGAGCCGCAGGTCCGACACGCCGCCGACCGAGCGACTCACGTCCTCGACCGGGACCGGAGTCCCGCGCAGCGTGACCGTATCGGTGCGCCGTACGCTCCACGTGCGGTCGAGGTAGTCGCCGATGCCGACGCCGATCACCAGCCGACGGCTGAACACGGTGCCGAAGCCGAACAGCGGGAAGCGCGTGGACTGCAGCGTCGCGGCGTCGCCGCCGACGACGACGCGCCGCCGCGAGGGTACGCCCACCGCCCACCCCGAGACGCCCTGGAGCTGCCCGAGCGCGGCGGGGTTGAGCAGCGCCTGCGCGTCGAACACCGCGAACGCGCCGCCCGTGGCGGCGGTGCGCGCCGACACCGGCCGCCCGAGGATGCCGAGGCCGCGGATCCCGAACACGGAGTCGTCGGCCGCGGCGCGCGAAGCCGCGCCGCCCGCCGCCGCCACGAGGAGAATCGAGACCAAGGACCCCCGCATCAGGGCACTCCGAACGCGTAGGGACGCACGAAGGTGAGCTGCAGCAGCGGAGCCGCCACCCCGGCGGTGCGCCCCGCAAAGGTCACCTCGCCGAGGGCAGCGCCCTCGAGCCGGCTGCGCAGGAGGATCGCCCGCGGGAGCGAATCGGCGGCCGGGTTCCGCCAGAAGCGGAGGATGCGCCCGATCTCGATCTCGACCGGGCCGGTCTGGCCCACGGTCACCTGCCCCAGCCCCGTCACGACCGTGTCCGACGCGGTGATCGACTTGCCGCCGAAGTCGCGGATTACGGGGCGTGCCTCGACGTCGAATACCTCGCCAGGCCGGCCCGTGGCCGGGCGGGTGAGGGTGAGGACCAGCGTCCCGCGCACCACCGAGGTCGAGTCGAGCAGTCGGCGCGGGATGTCCACGCGCAGCAGCGTGCGGGCCGACGGCAGGTTCCCGACTTGCAGCACCCCCGCCGGCGGCGCCCCCGGCACCGGCGTCATCACGAACGTGTCGAACGCGGGCGATCTGGTGATCGGCTGCGCCAGCGTGTCCTTCGGCGCCTCGCCACGCACCCAGTACGTGATCCGCGGCGGCGCGCCGGAGAGGTCCAACGCGCCGAAGGTGACGGCCGTCGGGCTCGCCGCGCGGATCGCGATGCCGAGCGCCACCTTCCCCGAGTCGCCGGCCTGCGGAAGCAGCCGCGCCACCGCCACGCTCTCCGCCCAGCTCTGGTGGAGCGTCGCGGCGAGCACGCTGTCCGCGACGACGATCGAGTCCACGATCAGCGAGTCGGCGAAGAACGGCAGCGCCGTGGCGTACGTGGCCGTGGTGTCGGTGCCGGCCGGGAGCCGCACCAGCAGCACGCGGAGATCCTTCGCCGCCGTGTCGCGCTGCCGCATCGTCAGCTCGACCGTGACGCTGTCGTAGCTGCCGATCCGCACCGGGGTCGTGTCGCCCGAGACCCGGAACACCGTGTCCAGCGGCGGGAACCGCACCAGTACCAGGCTCTTCAGCGAGTCCAGGGTCGAGGCCACGAGGATGGCAGCCTCGTGTGGCACGACGAAGCCGCGCACGCTGGTGTCGCTCACCACGACGCCGGTGAGCGTGGTGTCCACCAGCTCGACGTCGGCGGACGGGCACAGCGACGGGCACTGGCCCGGCGCCGCGATGTCCTCCCTGCACCCGAGCAGCGCCGCCGCGGCCAGGGCCGCGAGCATGCTACGCCAGACGGACGTACCGGCCATGCGCATCGAAGCTGTCCACGATCGCCATGATGACCGCGTCCACCGGGCGGTCTTTCGTCACGGGGGTCTGCCGCGCGGAGGAGCCCGACGCGTAGAGCACGACCTCGCTGGCGCCCGCGCCCACCGCGTCCACGGCCACCACGTAGCCGCCCTCGGGTTTGAGATCGATCGTCAGGTTCTCCACGACGAGCAGCTTCGTGCCCTCGAGCGACGGGTCCTTCCGCGTCGCGACCACCGAGCCGATCACGCGCCCCAGCTTCATGCGTCCTCCGGCAGGTCGCTGCCGCGGAACGCGTGCGGCAGCAGGTCCGCGATCCGCCACGTCGCGCGGTCGCCGTCCGCGCCGACGGAGATCACCTCGAGCTCGCCGTCGAACTCCGCCAGCACCTGCCGGCACAGCCCGCACGGCGCGACGGGATGCTGGGCGTCGCTGGCGACGGCGATGCGCCGGAACCGCCGGTGGCCCTGCGCCACTGCCGCCACCAGCGCCGTGCGCTCGGCGCAGATCGTCCCGCCGTACGAGGCATTCTCCACGTTGCATCCCGTCACGACCGTGCCGTCCTCCGTCTCCAGCGCCGCCCCCACGTGAAACCGCGAATACGGCGCATAGGCCCGCGTCATCGCCTCCCGCGCCGACCGGATCAGTCGCTCCACGTCGCGATCACTCATGGCGCCTCACGCATCACGTCCCCGAGAAAGCTGGTTCCGGCCGCCAACGGCGGCACGCCGAAGCACTCCGCACACGTCTGCCCGAGGTCCGCGAACGTCGCGCGCTGGCCGAGATCCACCGGCTGCAGCTTCGGCCCGAACACGAGCAGCGGGACGTTCTCGCGCGCGTGGTCGCTGGACGGCGTCGTCGGGTCGTTCCCGTGGTCGGCCGTGAACGCGACCACGTCGTCGGGCCGAACCAGGGCGAGCAGCCCCTCCAGCTCGGCGTCGAGTTCGCGCAGCCCCTGATGGAACCCCGCGACGTCGTTGCGGTGCCCCCAGGACTGGTCGAACTCGATCACGTTGGCGAAGACCAGCCCGCAATCTACTCCGAGCAGCGCATCGCGAAGAAGGCGGTACGCGTCGCCATTGGTCGGCGTGTGGGTGCTGGTGAGGTTCCGCGCCGCGAACAGGTCGTCCACCTTGCCGATCCCGAAGCGCGGAATCCCCTGCTCCGCGAGCGCGTCCACCAGGGTCCGCCCGACGGGCTCGATCGAGAAGTCCTTGCGATGGTGGCTCGCGCGCTGGAAGGCGCCCGGCGCCCCCACGAACGGCCGCGCGATCACCCGTGATACGGCATGCTCGCCAGCGAGCATCTCGCGCGCCTTCCGGCACGCCTCGTACAGCTCGGCGAGCGGGACCTTCTCCTCGTGCGCCGCGACCTGAAAGACCGAGTCGGCCGAGGTGTACACGATCCAGTCGCCCGTCTCGACGTGCGCCGCACCCAGCTCGTCGATGATCGCCGTGCCCGACGCCGCCTTGTTGCCGAGCCAGCCGCGCCCCGTGCGCCGCGCGAACTCCTCGAGCACCTCTCGCGGGAAGCCGTGCGGGTAGGTGGCGAACGGCCGCTCCAACACGACGCCGGCGATCTCCCAGTGGCCGGTCGTGCTGTCCTTCCCCGGGCTCGCGGGCCGCATGAGGCCGTGCGCCGCGCGCGGCGTCGCCACGCGCGCCATCCCCTCGATCGGGCGGATGTTGCCGAGGCCGAGGCTCTCGAGCACCGGCAGCGAGAGGCCGCCGACCGCGCGCGCCACGTTGCCGAGCGTATCGCTGCCGGCGTCGCCGTAAGCCGCGGCGTCGTGCGCCGCGCCGCAGCCCAGCCCGTCCAGCACGATGAGGAAGAACCGTCTCATCCGTACACCCGCAGCACCCGCGGTCCCAGTCCGGTCAGGACGTCGTAGCTGATGGTGTCCGCCGCCGCCGCGAAGCTGTCGAGCGTGATCTCGTCGTCGCCGTCGCTCCCGACCAGCGTCGCCACGGCGTCCGGCTCCGGTGCCCACTCATGGTCCGCGACGACGATCATGTCCATCGTCACCAATCCCGCGATGTGCAGCCGCCGCCCGCCGATCAGCACGTCGCCGCGGCTCGACAGCGCCCGCGGGTAGCCGTCCGCGTAGCCGGCTGCGAGGGTCGTCAGGCACGTGCGCCGTGGCGTGACGTACGTCGCGTCGTAGCTCACCGTCGCGCCTGCCTCCCGCCACTTCACGTCGAGGACGCGTGCGCGCCACGTCGCGACGGGCCGCGGCCGCGCGTCCGCGCCGACATCGCCCCCGTAGAGGAAAATCCCCGGCCGCACGAGGTCCGCCGCCGTCTCGGGATGCCGCAGCGCCGCGGCGCTGTTGGCGGCGTGCACCAGCGCCGGTCGCCGCCGCAGCGCTCCCAGTGCGGCCTGAAACCGCGCCCACTGCTCGCGCACCGACGCGGGGTCGGCGTCCGCGGAGTGGAAGTGCGTGCAGACGCCCTCGAGCCCGCCCGCGGCGCCCAACTCGTCCGCGTGGGACGCGAAAGCTTCCCACCAGATGCCGGCGCGCCCCATGCCGCTGTCCACCTGGACGTGGAACGGCCGGTCCGCCGCCAGCGCGCGCCACGCGCGCACCTGCTCGATCGTGTCGAGCACCGGCGTCAGTCCGTACTCGGCCGCGGTGCCGAGCGCCGCCGTCACCAGCGAGAAGACGAGCACGGGCCGCGTGATGCCGGCCGCGCGCAGCTCGGTTCCCTCCTCGGGCGTCGCGACGCCGAAGCCCCACGGCTCGAGCGCCTCGAGCGAGCGCGCGACGCGGACCGCGCCGAGGCCGTAGGCGTTCGCCTTGACCATCGGCAGCAGCCGCGCGCCGGAGCGCTGCGCCACGGTCCGCGCGTTGCCCAGCAGCGCGCCGAGATCCACCTCGATCCAGGTCCGCTCGGCGAGCAGTGAATTGCTCTCGGGTCGCAACCGGTGTAGCGTACCCGCGAGGGGGGCTAAATGCAAGGCGATTCTGGGTTTGGCGACATCCTGGCGGTGGTCAGAGATCTGCGGCGCCGGTGCGACTTCGACCGGGCGCTCACCCTCGATAGCCTGCGCCCGTACCTGCGCGAGGAGGTCGCGGAGTTCGAGGACGCGCTCGATCACGGCGACGAGGCCAAGGTCGCGGCGGAGCTGGGCGATATCCTGCTCCACTGCGCCTTCCAGCTGGTGCTCGCCGAGGAGCGCGGCGCGTTCGACCTCGCCGAGGTTTCACGCCGACTTGTCGGGAAGATGAAGGCCCGCCACCCGCACCTGTACGACAGCGGCGAGAAGCCGCACTGGGAGCGCCACAAGGCCGAGGAGCGGCGCCGCGAGGCCGCCGTGAACGGCGGCGAGGCGGTGAGCGTGCTCGGCCGCCTGCCACCCGGCCTGCCGGAGCTGGAGCAGGCGTACCGGTTCCAGGAACGCGCCGCCGCCGTCGGGTTCGACTGGCCCGATGTGGCCGGGCCGCTCGAGAAGCTGCAAGAGGAGGTGCGCGAGGCGCGCGCGCACCCGGACAAGGAGATCGGCGACGTGCTGTTCGCGGCGGTGAATGTCGCGCGTAAGGCGGGCGTGCATCCAAGCACGGCGCTGCGGCAGGCGACGGAGAAGTTCGTGGACCGGTTCCACGCGATCGAGCGGCTCGCGGTCGAGCGCGGGATCGAGATGGGGCGCGCGGAGCTGGAAGTGTTGGACGAGCTGTGGAATGAAGTCAAGAAAGGGGAGTAAGCGGATCTATGGGTGCTTGCCGGTGGGATGGCCGCCGGCCTGAGCGAGCGGCCTGCCAAGTCCGTGGGATTGCGGCCTGCTGTGTGTTCCTCCATAATGGAGGCAATTAGGAGGAACCACCAATGGCGACCCTGAACATCAAGAACCTGCCCGACAATATTTATCGAAAGCTCCGGGAGCGCGCGGCGGGCCAGCGCCGCTCGGTGGCTCAAGAGGTCACGCACATCCTGGCCGAGGCGCTGGATGCTGGCGAGCCGCTTTCCATCCTGGAGCTTCGTGGGCTCGGCAAAGACCGCTGGGCCGGGAAGGACGCGGCGGCCCGAGTGGCCGAGGAGCGCCGTTCGTGGGATTGACGGCGGCACTCGGTAGCGGGCCGGTCGCGCTCGACACGGTTGCCTTTATCTACTTTATCGAGGAGCACGAGCGCTTCGTGCCGGTGGTCGCTCCGCTGTTCGTGGACGCGGCGCGCGGGCGGCGCCGCCTCGTTACCTCGGCGCTCACGCTGCTCGAGGTCCTCGTCGTGCCGTACCGGGCGGGCGACGTCGCCCTCGCCGAGCGCTACGAGGCACTACTTACTCGCAGCCGTGGGCTCATGCTGGTCGGGATCGAGCGTGGGCAACTGCGGGCCGCGGCACAGCTGCGCGCGGTATACGGGGTGCGTACGCCCGACGCGCTGCAACTGGCCGCCGCGCTGGCCCATCGCTGCGGCGCGTTCGTCACCAACGACCGAAGGCTCCCGGCGATCCCGGGGCTTCGGGTGGTGCAGCTTTCCGACTACGCCTGAGCTTGAGGTCCCGTCACTCACGGCTAAAGCCGCGGCTCGGCTACTGCCGCTAAAGCGGCAACGACGTCTTGCGTCGCTTTAGCGACAGTCCTTTGCCGAGCCGCGACTTCAGTCGCGAGTCCTCGCCCTAGCCCCGCCGCTCAGCGCCCGGCGTACCTGGTCAGCAACGCCCGGAACCGCGGGTGGTCGCGGATCGGGTCCCAGAGCGGGTCCAGCCGCAGCGTGTGGACGCTGAGCCAGGAGGGTCGCGCCAGCAACCGCTCGATCTCGTCCAGGGCTGCATCAACGTCGCCGGCCTGCGCGAGGATCTGGGCGCGCACTTCCGCCACCCACGGGCCGGCAATCGCGTCCTCGCGGTAAACCACCGATTGCTGAAGCCAGCGGGCCTCGCGGAGCGCCTCATCACGACGGCCCAGTCCGGCCACCACCAGGCCGCGGGCCCCGTGCACCCGCCAGTCGTCCGGAAGTTCCTTGATCACGGAGTCCAGGAGCGCCCGGGCCGAATCGAACGCCGCGTGTGCCGCCGAGCGGTCGCCGCGCAGCTGGTGCGCCCAAGCGGCGTACAGCGAGCTGGGAAGGAAAAAGTGCAGTCCCTCGAACACGCCGGCGCGCGTCATGGCGAGGACCTGCAACAGGCTGTCGGCATTCCGCTCCCAAAGCAGGAGTTGACCATGCTGAGCGGCCCTCGTCCCGAGCTCTCCCAGCTCCGCGTCCCTCGGCAGGCGGCTCAGTACCGCCCGCAGCGTGTCTAATCGCCCCTGCCAGCGAACATAGGTCCATCCGCTGGAGACGGCAGCGACGTGCAGGTCGGGCACGAGGCTCAAGGCCCGGTCGTACGCCCGCACCGCCTCGGCGTAGCGGTGCAGGAATCGGTAAGTGTTCCCGCCGAGATCATAGAACAGATCAGCGTCCCGCGGGTCGAACTGCGTGGCTTTCTCGAACGCGGCGACGACCTCGTCCCAGTTCCCCAGTCGGCGGTGCACGAACCCGATCAGCCTCCAGACCTGGGCGTCGTTGGGCAGCCCATCCAGCGCGACGCGAAACTCCTCCAACGCCCGCCGGTAGTCGCGGCGACCCCTGTAGTGCGCAAGGCCCATGGCTACGTGCGTTTGCGGCAGGTCGGGCGCCA
>CAYHQJ010000060.1:8660-11698 GCA_964358595.1 uncultured Gemmatimonadales bacterium | reverse complement strand
CAGCGCGACGGTGTACGTCACCTTCGACGGGCACCGCAACGACGACTTCCGGCCGTACGTGTTCGTGTCGAACGACTTCGGCCGGACCTTCCGGTCCATCAGCGCCAACCTCCCGGCGACGGAGTACGTGCACGTGGTGCGCGAGCACCCGCGCCGCCGCGAGATCCTCTTCGTGGGCACCGAGCTGACCGCGTACGTCTCGACCGACGCCGGCGAGTCGTGGCGTCCGTTCAACGCGGGGCTCCCCCCGGCGCCCGTGCACGACCTCAAGATCCACCCGCGCGACCGGCAGCTGGTGGCCGCCACGCACGGGCGCTCGATCTGGACGGTGGAAATCGGCCCGCTCGAGCAGGCGACCGACTCGCTGCTCCAGGCGGACGTCGCGATCTTCGCCCCCGAGCCCGCGCTGATGTACAACAGCCGTGGCGCGGGCGGCGGCGTCGGCTCGCGCGGCAGCAAGCCGTTCAGCGTGCCGAACCCGCCGACCGGCGTGCGGATCCCGATCCGCATCCGCGGCGAGGAGCCGCAGATCGCGCGCGGCCCACGGCCGGCGGGAGCCGACACCGCCGGCGCCAACCCGCTCGCCGCGGTCTTCGGCGAGCAGGGCGCGGAGTTCATGCAGCAGGCGGGCATCGGCGGCGGTCCCGGTGGGGGCGGCGGCGGGCTCATGGCGCTCATCATGGGCGGGCCGACGCGTCCGCCGGGCGACACGGTCCTCGTGGTCGTCACCGACGTCCGGGGCGACACGGTCCGCACCCTCTACACCAACGCGCGGCCGTCATCGCTGCGCTGGCTCACGTGGGACATGCGCGGCAACCGCCGGCCGCTCGGGCCGGCCGCTGTCCGCGACAGCATCCGGAGCGCCAACCGGATGGCGTTCCTGCGCGACAGCCTCCGCACGGCGGTGCAGGACACGTCCGGCGGGCGGCAGCCCGGCCCCGCCGGGCTCCAGGCGCTGATGCGCGACCCGCAGCCGCGCGAGCCCGGGCAGTTCAACAACCCGCTGCAGCGCCTCCTGGGTGGCGGCGGCGGCGGCGGGGGCGGATTCGGCGGCCTGGGCGCCGCCGGCGGCGCCGGGCCGATGGTCGAGCCCGGGACCTACCTCATCTCCATCCGGCTCAACGGGCGCGAGTACAAGCAGCTGGCGCGCATCGAGCGGCCGGTGCAGACGTCGGCGCTCTCCGGTCAGTGGCAGTAGCAGCGGCGACCGGGAGAGACCGGCAGTAACGGAAAGGGGCCGCGCGGTGCGGCCCCTTTCTGCTTCGCCACACCCGAGGTCCGCGATGAGACCACCACGAGTCCTCTACATCAGCGGCGCCATCGGCCTCGGCCACGTGCACCGGGACATCGCCATCGCGCGCGCATTGCGGCAGGAAGTTCCCGGTGTCGCGATCGCGTGGCTGGCCGGGGACGCCGCACGCGACGTCCTCGCCGAGGCGGGCGAGCCCCTCCTCCCCGAGGCGGCCCGCTTCACGACCGGGATGGCCGCCATGGAGATCGCGAGCGACGGCTTCGTGCTGAATCTCGCGAACCCGCGGCGCACGCTCCTCTCGCTCGCCGCCCTCCTGCAGCTCTTCGCGTTCCGCAGGGACGTGGCGCTCAACCTCCACATCGTCGAAGCGGTCACGCGCGGCGGCGCCTTCGATCTCATCGTCGGCGACGAGACCTTCGAGCTCGCCTTCACCTTCGCCCGCACCCCGCGCCTCAAGGCGGCGCCGTTCGCGCTCATCACCGACTTCATCGGGGTGGAGGCGATGACCCGCGGGTGGCTCGAACGGCTCGTCGTGCGGGTCGCGAACCGCGGCTGGACGGCGCTCCTCACGTCACCGCACTCGCCGGCCGACCGGCTGCTGTTCATCGGCGAACCGGAGGATGTGCCCGACGTGCCGCTGGCCCCGGGCCAGCCGAGCCGGCGCGAGCTGGCATACGACGTCGTGGACTTCCTCGGCTACGCGCTGCCATTCGAAGCCGCGGCGTACGCGGACCGGCCGTCGCTCCGCGCGCGCCTCGGCTACGGGAGCGAGCCTCTCGTGGTGTGCACCGTCGGCGGGACGACCGTCGGCGCGCCACTGCTCCAGCTCTGCGCCGACGCCGCGCCGCTCGTCCGGCAGCGCCTGCCGGGCGCGCGCTTCGTGCTCGTGTGCGGGCCGCGACTTAACACTGCGATCCGGGCGCCCGCCGGCGTCGAGGTGCGCGGCTACGTCCCGCATCTCCACGAGCACCTCGCGGCGTGCGACCTCGCCGTCGTCCAAGGTGGCGGTACGACGACGCTTGAACTCACCGCGCTCCGGCGGCCGTTCCTCTACTTCCCGCTGGAAGAGCACTTCGAGCAGCAGCTGCACGTCGCCGAGCGGCTGAGGCGGCACGGCGCGGGCGTGAAGATGCAGTTCGGGGAGACGAGCGCCGAAACGCTGGCGGGTGCGATCTGCGCACACATCGGGACGGCGGTGAGGTTCCCGCCGATCGCGGCGGACGGCGCGGAGCGTGCCGCGGCGGTGCTCGCCGGGATGTTGGAGAAACGCGTCCGGGAACCGGTGGTTGGGACGGGCCGCTAGGGCGCGACGAACTGCATCGGCGCCGTGGCGTACGTCTGCGGCATCACGCGGCCCGGCTCGCCGGCGTTGCTGGTGCACCCCAACAGGAGGCGGCGCCGGTGGTTGTGAAACCGCACGTGTGGCTGCCGCCGGTGGCGGCCCGAGCCGAGCGAACATCGAGCGGACGGGGATGCTCGAAACGAAAGGGGCCGCGGTGAGCGGCCCCTTGTCGTTGACGTAGCGGCAACTGCCGCGCTGTCATGGCAAGGCAGTTGATGTAGTATGTGCCACCTCACCGGCCGAGTCAATGCCTCACGCCAGGGTGCGGACGGGGAGACTCGAACTCCCACGGGCTCGCGCCCACTGCCTTGCCATGACAGCGCGGCTACCGATTCCGCCACGCCCGCACCATTCCGCATTTCGGCGCCACCGGCCCAACGACGCGCTCAGGCAAGTCAGCATGCCTGGCAAGCCCAAGCTACGGGAGCAGCAAGCGCCGATCGG
>CAYHQJ010000060.1:0-8560 GCA_964358595.1 uncultured Gemmatimonadales bacterium | reverse complement strand
CGGGAATGACGGCCAACTCGATCGCGTCGAGTTGCTGGCGCGAGGCGTCGGGGCCGATGGTGAGCGTCGAGATAGCGAGGCCGGGGACGCAGGAGACGAGGCCGCGGACCCCCCCATCCGCGCTAGACCCCGTGAGTTCCGCCCCCGCCGTCCCGGCTCCCCGCACCGCCAGTACCGCGGCCAACTCCGACACCGCGGACGCCAGCGCCTCGGGACCCGCCAGTTCCACCGCCCTGCCGCCCACCGCCTTCAGCACTGCGATGAAATGCCGCACCAAGTCCGGGGGTGGCTCGGCCGCGACCTTCGATACCTGTAGTAGGTCCGGCAGCTCGGCCGCCGGCACCGCCGCCCGTCGGATCGCCGCGAGGATGGCATCGCGCGCGCTCACAGCACCGGCCCCCGCCCGCGGTGCTTGCGGTACCAGTCGCGGAACGCCTCGACCGGTGCCTCGGGCAGCTCGCGTTCGATGGTCCACGGTCGTGCGAGCGCGGTCAGCACGGGCCGCGGCAGGTGCCGCAGCCCCCAGCGCGCGAGCTTCCCCGCCCTCTCGTACCACGCCGGCCGCGCCATCACCCAGCCCATCACGCGCATCACCGCGCGCTTCCGCCACGAGACCAGCCGCTGCTCGCCGAGGCGCTGGCGCCAGCGGTAGAGCTGGTCGGGGAGGTCCACCTTCACCGGGCAGACGTCGCCGCACGAGCCGCAGAGCGACGACGCGAACGGCAGGTCGCGGTGCGCGCGCGGGTCGGCGCCGGGCGCGAGGACCGACCCGATCGGCCCCGGCAGGACGTAGCCGTAGCTGTAGCCGCCGCTCCGCCGGAAGACGGGACAGGTGTTGAGGCACGCGCCGCAGCGGATGCAGTGGAGCGACCTGCGGAACTCCGGCCGCGCGAGCTGGCCGGTGCGGCCGTTGTCCACGAGGACGATGTGCAGCGCGCCGCCGGGGCGCGGCGCCTGGACGTGCGAGGTGTACGTGGAGATCGGCTGGCCCGTCGTGCTGCGCGCGAGGAGCCGCACGAAGACGGCGAGGTGCTCGAGCCGCGGCACCAGCTTCTCGATCCCCATCGAGGCGATGTGGAGCGGCGCGAGGGTGATGCCGAGATCCGCGTTCCCCTCGTTCGTCACGATGACGATGCCGCCCGTCTCCGCCACGCCGAAGTTCGCGCCCGTCAGCGCCGCGTCGCAGGCGAGGAAGCGCTCGCGCAGGTGGAGCCGCGCCGCCGCGGCGAGCTGGGCCGGGTCCGAGAGCCCCTCGGGGGTGCCGAGGAGGCGGTGGAAGAGGTCGCCGACCTCCTCATGCCTCAGGTGGATGGCCGGCGCCACGATGTGGCTCGGCCCCGTCCCGCTCAGCTGCACGATGCGCTCGCCGAGGTCGGTGTCGGTGACGCTGATGCCGTGGGCCTCGAGGAAGGGGTTGAGGCCGCACTCCTCCGTGAACATGGACTTGCTCTTCACCAGCCGCGTGGCGCCGCGCTCGCGCAGGATGCCGAGGACGATGCGGTTGTGCTCGGCCGCATCGCGCGCCCAGTGCACGACGGCGCCGTGTATCGTCGCGTTGCGCTCGAATTCGACGAGGTAATCGGCCAGCCGGCTCATCGTGTGGGCCTTGATGCCGGCGGCGGCGTCGCGGAGGGCTTCCCATTCGGGGATGCCGTGCGCCTGGACGTCGCGCTTCGCGCGGAAGGACCAGACGGCGTGATCGTGCCAGGTGGTGCGCGCCTGGTCGGCGAGGAAGCGGCGGGCGAGGTCGGGGTGGCTCACGAGGATGCGGGCACAGGGGCACGGTCACAGCGGGACGCTTGCGCTGTTGTATCGTTGCACGTACCGTTAGACGTACTCCAACATCGAGGCGCCCATGGCAGCTGTGCCCGACATCATCCCCATCTCCGACCTGCGCCAGGACACGGCCAAGACGCTCCGGCGCGTCAGCCGTTCGAAGCAGCCGTTGGTGGTCACTCAGCGCGGCCGTGCCGCGGCCGTGATCCTCGGCATCGAGGCCTATCAGCGCGGCGAGCGCGAGCGGGCCATTCTGAAGCTGCTCGCCCAGGGCGAGCGGGAGATCCGTGCGGGGCGCGGCAGCGATCTGGAGGACGTCCTCGCCGAAGCCGAAGACATCCTGTCGCGCCGCTGAGCGATGCGCGTCCGGTTCACGCCGGCGGGGCGGCGGCAGTTCCTGGCCGCCATCGCGCACATCGCCGACGACCGCCCCGCAGCCGCCGCCCGCTTCCTGGCGCGCGCCAAGCGGTCGCTTCGCCGCCTGGCGCGCTACCCGAACTCGGGTCGCCGAATCCCCGAGTTCCCGGATCTGCCCTACCGGGAGCTGGTCCTCCCGCCGTACCGCTTCTTCTACCGTACGGAAGGTCCGGTCGTCTGGATTGTCGCGGCTTGGCACAGCGCGCAGCTGCCCGAGGCGCCAGGCGATCGCGAACGGGCCTGACCGCAGCGCAGGGACGCTGGGGCACAGGCGCACTCTCCTCACCGCTCGGCCTCCGCCAGGATCTCAGCGACATGCAGGACACGCATCGGCAGTCGCTGACGCCGGATGACGCCCTCCAGGTGCAGGAGGCAGGAGACGTCGCCGCTGGCGATGACCTCAACGCCGAGGCGCTGGTGGGCGGCGACGCGGTCCTGCCCCATCCGCGCCGAGACGGCGTCCTCGGTGATGGCGAAGGTGCCGCCGAAGCCGCAGCACTCGTCGGCGCGCTCGGGCTCGACGAGGGTGAGGCCACGGACCTGCGAGAGGAGGTCGCGCATCACGCCGCCGGGCTCCGGGGTGATCTCGGAGGCGGGCGCGAGCCGGAGGCCTCGGCGCATGTGGCAGCCGACGTGGAGGCCGACGGTGTGCGGGAAGGCGGCGCCGAGGGGCGGCGCGTGCAGGACGTTCGCGAGGAAGTCGCAGAGTTCGTAGGTGCGTTCGCGGACGTGGCGCACCTCAGCGGTCTGCTCGAGGGCGTCGTAGTGGTGGCGGACGTGATGGACGCAGGAGCCGGAGGGGGAGACAACGTAGTCGTACGCGGCAAAGACGTGCACGTAGTGCCGGTACGTGGCGAGGGCGCCCTTCTCGCAGCCGGCGTTGGCCATCGGCTGGCCGCAAGCAGGTCTGCGCGAGGGGGACGTCCACCGTGACGCCGAGGCGTTCCAGGAGGGCGAGCGAGGCGCGGGCCACCTGGGGCCGGAGCTGGTCCACGAAGCAGGGGACGAAGAGGGCGACCTCCACGCGGGGACAGGTTGTCGCGCGGCGCGGGCGGGCGCAACTCGTCGAGGTGGCCTGCTTGCTTGCCTCACATCGCTGAGTGATATTGCTCAACGCACTGAGTAAACGAGCAACGCCATTGTTCACAAGAGCTTATAGCGACATTCTGCGCGCCAGGCTGGCCGAACCGCGCCGACTCATCCAGGTCGTCGCGGGTCCCCGGCAGGTCGGCAAGACCACGCTGGTGCGCCAGGTGACGAGCACCCTGGAGCCCGAGCGCCGGGTCCACTTCGCCAGCGCCGACGAACCGCTGCTCCGCGGCCCCGAGTGGCTCGGCCAGCAGTGGGAGATCGGCCGCGACGCGGCGCGCGGCGCGGGCCGCGCCGGCGCGGTGCTGGTCCTCGACGAGATCCAGAAGGTCCCCGACTGGTCCGAAGCGGTGAAGCGGTACTGGGACGAGGACACCCACGCCGGGACACCCCTTCACGCGGTCCTCCTCGGCTCCGCGCCGCCCCTGATCCAGCGCGGCCTCACGGAGAGCCTGGCCGGCCGCTTCGAGGTCATCCGCCTGCCCCACTGGACCTTCGCCGAGATGCGCGAGGCGTTCGGGCTCTCCGTCGAGCAGTACGTCTTCTACGGCGGCTACCCCGGCGCGGCGCCCTCCATCGGCGAGCCGGAGCGATGGCGGCGCTACGTCCTCGACAGTCTGGTGGAGACCACGGTCTCGCGCGACGTGCTGCTCCTTGCACGGGTGGAGAAGCCCGTCCTGCTGCGCCGCCTGCTCGACCTGGGCTGCCACTACTCCGGACAGGTCCTCTCGTACACGAAGATGGTCGGCCAGCTCCAGGATGCCGGCAACACCACCACGCTGGCGCACTACCTCGACCTGCTGGCGGGAGCGGGGATGCTCACCGGACTCCAGAAGTACGCCGGCGAAGCGGTGCGGACCCGGGCGTCGAGCCCGAAACTCCAAGTGCTCAACACCGCACTGATGAGCGCCCAGATCGGGCTCTCTCTCGAGGAGGCCCGGGCCGACCGCGAGCACTGGGGACGGCTGGTAGAGTCGGCCGTCGGCGCCCATCTCGCGAACGCCGCCGCCACGGGCCGCTGCGACCTCTTCTACTGGCGCGACAAGAACCGGGAGGTGGACTTCGTCATTCGCACCGGCGCATCGCTTGTCGCGATCGAGGTGAAGAGCGGCCGCACGCGCGGGGGACGCCCCGGGCTCGCCGCCTTCACCGCGCTCTGGAGGCCGAAGCGGTCGCTCCTGGTCGGGACGGACGGCGTCCCGCTGGACGACTTCCTGGCCCGCCTGGTACCGGCGCTCCGGCGCGGGCCACGGCGTGCCTCTACGTCCACTACACCGGCTGGCTGACCGACGGGACGAAGTTCGACTCGTCGCACGACACGACCGCCAAGGGTGCACCGCGCCCACCCATCAGCTTCCCGCAGGGCTACCGGCGCGTCATCGCCGGATGGGACGCGGGGTTCGAGGGGATGCGCGTGGGAGCACGCCGCCGCCTCATCATCCCCTACCAGCTCGCGTATGGGGAGCGGGGGCGCCCGGCGGTCATCCCGCCCCGCGCGACGCTGATCTTCGACACCGAGCTGATGGCGGTCGCCGACACCCTCCCGCGGACCGACACGACCGCGGTGCGAGCGCCGGGCGGCGTGCCCCAATGTGCGCCGTGGGCGGCGGTCAACGCCGTTCATTCGCGCTAGGAGTCCACCTTGTGCCAACAGCGGCGAGCGTGAGCACCCCGTTCACCTGTGCCGCCTGCGGCGTCCTGACGGCGGCGTGGTGCGTCGCCATCCTCTGCGCCGTCGCAGGCGCCGCAGTGGGCCAGGTCCCGGCGCGGAGCGAGACACCCTGCCGCGCGGACGCGGCACCCGAGACGGTGGATACGGTGGTCGACACGCTCTTCGCGTGGATCCCGCGGAGACAGGCCAGCGAGGCGGAGACCGCCCACGCGTTCCGCGTGACCCAGGTGCGCGCCGTCCTGGCGTCGCTCCCCGCGCTGCCGGTGCTTCCCGAGCCCTCGCTGCCGCCGTACGCCTATCCGCTGGCTCCGGTCGGGGCGCCCGACCTCCGCGACGCACGGCCGCTCGTGTGGTTCCAAGTGCGGAACGACGGCCGGCTCGCCGGCCTCGCCGTGGAGCACCGCTCCCGATGGCCCGCCCTGGACGTCGAGATCCAGCGGGCGGTCCTCCGCGCCGACAGCGCCCGGCGGCTGCGACCGCTGCCCCCGGCGCTGGTCGGTCAGCCGATCGACCTGTGGCTCGCGGTGGGCACGCGCCGCCACGAGACCGCCGAAAACGTGCCCATCGGGTCGTACGTCCGCACGAGCGGCAGAGGCGACGCGGTGGAGACCCGGCCGCGTCTGCTGAGCCTCGGCTACCGTCCACGCTTCCCTCCGGCGGCCGTCATCGCGCACGCCGGCGACTCGCTTCTCTTCTCGTTCGTGGTGGACACCTCGGGTCGCGTCGAGCCCGGCTCGATCGAGCCGCTGCAGGCCACTTTCCGTGAGTTCGCACAGGAAGCGGTGCGTTCCATCCTGTCCGCACGCTTCAGTCCCGGCCGGCTCAACGGGTGCCCCATTCCGGTCCGCGTCCAACAGCCGATCTACTTCCTCTTCCAGGACCGATAGCGAGGCGCGCGATGCTCGGACGCATTCGGTCGTTCCACGTGCCGCTCGCGATCGCGGCGACCGCCGCCCTCGCGGCGCTAACCGCGGGGGTGGCCACGCCCGCCGACGCCCAGTCGATCGAGTACGTCTCGCCGGCCGGCGTCGAATACCGCTCACAGCCCGACACCGGCGCGATCGCCCGCGCCGAGCGCGCCCTCGCCGCCGACCCCGGCAACGTGGCGCGGTTCATCGAGCTCGGCCTGGCCCAGTCGGCCGTTCGGCAGTTCCGCGAAGCGATCCGGACCTTCACGCGCGGCCTCGCCGTCGCACCGGATGACGCGATGCTCTACCGGTGGCGCGGGCATCGCTACCTCTCGGTGCGCGAGTTCGACAGCGCACTCGCCGACCTCACGCGCGGCTTCCGCCTCGACAGCACCAACTACGGGATCCTCTACCATCTCGGCGTGACGCGGTACGCGCTGGGCGACTACGCCGGCGCCGCCGATGCGTTCGCCCGCGCGCAGCGACGCGCGCCGAACGCCGGGGAGCTGGCCGGCGCCACCGACTGGCTCTGGATGGCACTCTCGCGCGCCGGGCGGGCGGCCGAGGCGCAGGCGATGCTGGACCGCCGGCCGGACTCCCTCCCGGTGAACAACGCGTATGCCCGGAGGCTCCGCCTGTACCGTGGACTCATCCCTCCCGACTCCGTCTTCACCCCGGCCGACACCGCGGACGTCCAGGTCGCCACGCTGAGCTACGGCATCGGCAACTGGTTCCTGGTCCGGGGCGACACGACGCAGGCGCGCGCCTGGTTCGAGCGCGCGATCGGGTCCGGAGGCTGGCCGGCGTTCGGGTTCATCGCCGCGGAGCGGGAGCTGCGGCGGTTGCGGTAGCCGCGTCGGGCGGGGCGGCGACGCGCGCGCGGTGTTCGGGTTGCGCGAGGGGCTACAGCATCCCACCTACGGAGGCGCCTCGGCAGGGCTGAGGGTGCCGGAGCCGGCGCTCGCCTCGGGCCGCTACCGCGACGCTGCGAGCCGAGGACTATAAGATCTTGTAGTTGCGTGATTGGCGTGCGCGTCACACGTTGTCAGCGTCGCGACACGACGGACGAATTGTGATGCGCTGTTTCATCCGCGGTCTGGTAGTTCTGACGGCGGCGCTCAGCCTCGATGGGTGCGCCCTCGCGCGGCACGCCGGTCGCGCGGTCCCCGTCGCGGAGCGGCCCGGGCGGCAGCCGGCCGAGCGGCGCGATCTGGTCTTCTCGGGGACCCTGGCCGCGCGCGGGGGCGGGCCGGTCTTCGTGATGCTGGATTCCGCCAGGGTGTGTCGTGTGGAACCGGCCGACGGCTCGGTGCGGATCTCCCCGCGACTCGCGAACCGTCCGTACCCCCGCGAGCTGGGCTCGCTGTACGGCGACGGGTTGGTCATCCAGCCGAGGGTCACAGGCGAACACCGCATTGACACCGAGGCCCAGGAGGAGGGCGTCGTGGAGGTGCGGATCTGGCGGGATGAGGCGGACCAGGTCGAGCGGCGCTGCGTCCGGGAGCCGCGGGGGCGAGCGTGTGTCGGCGACGCGTGGGCTCACGGCAGGACGCCGTTGGGCTTCTATCTGATGTTCCTGGCGGTGCCGGTGGTGGCAGGCAGTCGGGCTGAAGCTGGATCACCTCTGGTGGCGGTAGCGGCGCACACTCGCTGCGGAGCGCCGGGAGGTGAAGTCGGGCAAGGACTCGTGCCATGAGGCGCGTGCGGCGAGCGTCCCGCCTCCGCACACGGGCGTGCCCGAGTGCATGTCGGCGCTCGAGCGGTTCCTGCACGCAGGCGACGGCCTGCCGGCGCTCGTCCGCGCGGGGCTCGCCCACGTGCAGTTCGAGACCATCCACCCGTTCCTCGACGGCAACGGGCGTGTCGGCCGGTTGCTGGTCACCTTCCTGCTGTGCCAGGCGGGTGTGCTGCGCGAGCCGCTGCTCTACCTGAGCCTCTACCTCGGCTCGCCGAGATGTTCCGCGAGGACCGGTCTCGCATTGAGCCGAAGGGGCGGCGCGCGGGCTCGGCGCTGCGGGTCCACGAGGCGCTCAAGGCGCGGCCGATCACGTCCGTCGCGGAGGCGTGTCGCACTACCGGGCTATCGTTCCCCGCGGCCTCCTCCGCGATGGAGCTGCTCGTCGGCCTGAAGATCGCCCGCGAACTCACCGACAAGCGCCGCAACCGGCTGTTCGTGTACGACCGTTATCTGACGACCCTGAACGAGGGGACGGAGGCAGCCTGAGGCGGACCGGAGCCGCCGCCCCGTGCTTCGTCGCGAGCCCTTCCAGTTGCGCGATGGTGGTGCCGACCGCACCTTGGCCGTATGGACGTCTCCGCCGAGGCCACCGTCGCGCTTCCGGCGCGGCTCCGTCCCACACCGGACCAGGTCTGCCACTGGTACGAGCAGCGGCTCCGCGCGATGGGCGCGGAGGTGCAGCGCGTGGCGCCCGGGCAGCTCGAGTTCACCCTGCCGCTCTCGCAGACGTTCTTCGAGTGGAATCCGCTCGCGTCGCTGGCGCCGCTGTCGAGCGGGGAGCTGGAGGTGCTCGACACGGCCGACGGCTTCGAGGTGTCGCTGACCGGCAGGGCGCGCTCGTGGGTAACCTTCCTGCCGCTCGTGGTCTTCGGGCTGGGGACGGGGGGCTTGGCGTTCATCGCGACGCCGATGCGCTGGCTGCCGGCGGTGGGTGGAGTGCTGCTCCTGGGGCTCGCCTGG
>CAYHQJ010000059.1:0-11881 GCA_964358595.1 uncultured Gemmatimonadales bacterium | reverse complement strand
GGCGACGATGAACGGCGCCTGCGTGCGCTGCCACGCCGACATGGCGCCGGCGCCCGGCGACGTGCACGCGGACAGCGTCGCGTGCATCCAGTGCCACGGCGCGCACGGCATGCGGCCGGTGGCGGACCCGGCCACCCACGGCCTCGCGGTCGGCATCGCGCGCGCCTGTGCGGCGTGCCACGCCGCCGAGGCGCGGGAGTACTGGCAGGATGCGCACGGCGCACTGGCCGCGCGGCAGGCCGCGGGCGAGGCCCCGCTCGGGCGGGACACGGCGGCCACCTGCGTGGACTGCCATTGGGGCCACGCGGTCCGGGTGCCGCAGGACCGGCGCGCGCACTTCGCCTTCGCCGACGCGTGCATCCGCTGCCATCCCCGCTACGGCGCGACGTTCCGCGAGAGCTACCACGGCCAGGCGACCCGCGTCGGCTCCGAGCGGGCGGCGCTGTGTGCCGACTGCCACACCGCGCACAGCGTCTACCCGACCGCCAACCCCACGTCCTCTGTGTCCGCGGCGCGGCGCACGGCGATGTGCCGCCAGTGCCACGCCGAGGCGACCGCGCGCTTCGCCGGCTACCTCCCGCACGCCGACCCGCGCGATCGGGCGCGCTTCCCCGGGCTGTACGCGCTCTGGTTGGCGATGACGATCCTCGTGGTCGTCGTGACGCTCATCTACATCGCGCACGCGGTGCTGGTGTCCCGGCGCACGGTGCTCGAGCGGAGGGCGCAGCCGTGAAGGTCAAGGACGTCTGGTTCAACGGCGGGATCGCGCTCGACGCCGCGGAGCGCGGCGGCGGGCCGTTCATCTGGCGGTTCACCGTGTTCGAGCGCGTGCTGCACACCGTCGTCGCCGTCGCCTTCTTCGTGCTCGCGTTCACGGGCCTGCCGCTGCGGTTCAGCTGCGTGGCGTGGGCGCCGGCGATGATCGCGCTGTGGGGCGGTGCGCCGGCGGCGGGGTTGATCCATCGCTGGGCGGCAGGCGTCGTGCTCGCGTGCATGGCGATCTTCACGCTCTACCTGGCCGTCCGGTTCGCGAAGGCGCCCGACAAGCGGCGCTTCATTTCCGGTCCCGACAGCATATTCCTCCAGCGGTCGGACTTCCGCGAGTTCTGGCAGATGCTGAAGTGGTCGGTCGGCCGGGCGCCCAAGCCGCGCTTCGGCCGCTACAGCTACCGCCAGCGGTTCAGCTACTTCGTCGCGTTCCTCGGGATGATGGTGATCGGGCTCTCGGGGCTGTTGCTCTGGTTTCCGGAGTGGTTCGGCCGGTTCCTGCCGGGGTACGTGTTCAACGTCGCGACGGTGATCCACTCCTACAACGTGATGCTGCTCGCCGCGCTGATCGTCACGTACCACTTCGTGGATGTGCACCTGCGCCCGAACAAGGCGCCGCTGGACGGGGTGATGTTCACCGGGCGCGCGACCTTCGCCTACATGCAGGAGGAGCACCCGCTGCTCGCGGAGGCGATCGGCGACCCGGCGGCCGGGCCGGTGAGCGCCCGCGCCGTCCGCGACCGTATCGCCCCGCCGCCGCCGACCTGGATGCGCCGGGTGCACGTGGCGCTGGGCATGGTGGCCCTCGCGCTCGGCGCGTTGCTGGTCGGTCTCAGCCTCTGGGACGCTCTTTGCTGACACGCGGGGCCCTGCTCCTCGCGCTCGCCGCCGCCGCCCTCGGGACGCCGGTGCGTGCGCAGCGCCCCGCCGCCGCGCGCGGCCGGGGCCCGTCCGCCGCGGTGAGCGAGATGGAGCGCCGCGAGAGCGCCACCTGCGGGCTCTGCCACGGCGACCGCGAGGTGCTGCGCCACAGCGCCCCGCGCGGCTGGAACCCCGACTCGCTGTACGTCACGCCGCAGATGCTGGAGGGGAGCGCGCACGCCGCGGTGCCGTGTGTGCGCTGCCACCCGCTGCCCGGCACGCTCCCGCACCCCGATGAGCCGCGCTCCGCGGTCCCGTGTGGCACGTGCCACGCCCAGGCCGACTCGCTGTGGCGCGCCGGGCCCCACGGCGGTCGCGCCGGCAAGAGCGAGGCGTCCTGCGTCGCGTGCCACGGCAGCCACGACATGGTGCGCGCGGCGGAGCTCGAGAGCCCGGCCGGGCTGCGCCAGCTGTCCGCGCGCTGCGTGAGCTGCCACACCGACCGCCCGCTCCCGGAGGGCGACGTTCACCGCAACCGGGTGAACTGCGCCTCGTGCCACGGCGCGCACATGATCCAGCCGGTGCACGATTCGACCACGCACGGTGTCCCCCTGGGGATCGCCGAGCGCTGCGCGGCCTGTCACGACTCGGTGGCCACGCTGGCGCGCACCGACATCCACGGGATCTCCGCGCGCGAGATGGCAATGGGCCGCCGGCCCCTGGGCGGCGACTCGGCGGCGACCTGCATCGCCTGTCATGGCGGCCACGGGATGCCGCGCGCGCGCAAGCTGGAGCGCGAAGTCCAGCTCGTGAACCTGTGCGGGGCGTGCCACACGCCGGAGCGCGAGTCGTACGGCGACACCTACCACGGTCGCGCCACCCTGATCGGCTACTACCGCGCTGCGCGCTGCGACGACTGCCACGGCGCCCACCGGATCTTCCCTTCCAGCGACCCGCGCTCGGCCACGTCGCAGGGCCAGCTCGCGCACACCTGCGGCCGGTGCCACGAGGCGGCATCGCGCCCCGCGTTCGTCGCCTACCACGCGCACGTGAAGCCGCACACGCTGGCCGAGGGGCCGGCGATCTTCGGCGCGTGGCTGCTGATGAACGTGCTGCTGTTCTCGGTGTTCGCGGTGTTCGGCATGCAGACCGTGTTCTGGCTGAGACGGCTGCTCCAGCTGCGCTGGGAGGAGCAGCGCCGCCGCAAGGCGCTGGGCCTGCCGCCCAAGCAGCAGCGCGTCGCGCTCGACAGCGCCGACCGCGGCGAGGGCCCGTACGTCTGGCGCTTCAAGCTCGTCCACCGGCTGATCCACGGCGTGTCGGTGGTGAGCTTCTTCGCGCTGATCATCACCGGATTGCCGTTGCGGTTCTCGTGCGCGGCCTGGGCGCCGCAGCTGATGGGGTTGTTGGGTGGGGCCAGGGTCGCCGGCTTGATCCACCGCGCAGCGGGCGGGATCACGGTGGCGTACTTCACCGCGCACCTCGTGTACCTCGTCATCATCTTCTTCAGGACGAAGGACAAGAAGTCGCTGTTCTGGGGCCCGGACTCGATGGTCGTGCAGCCGCGGGACCTGCGCGACTTCGCGCAGATGTGGAAGTGGTTCTTCAACCGGGCGCCGTACCCGCGGTTCGCGCGCTACGGGTACAACGAGAAGTTCCACTACATCGGCGCCTTCTGGGGCATCGTGCTGCTCGGCGGCTCGGGGCTGGTGCGCTGGTTCCCGGGCGTCGCCACGGTCGTTTTGCCGGGCTGGGCGTTCAACGTCGCGGCGATCTTCCATTCCGAGGAGGCGCTGCTGGCCGCGGGGTTCATGTTCGTGATCCACTTCTTCAACGTGCACATGCGGCCGGACAAGTTCCCGATGGACGGCGCGATGTTCACGGGGCGGCTGCGACTCGAGGAGCTGGCGAAGGACCACGCCCTCACGGCCGAGGCGATCGGGAGCCTCGAGGGGCATCCGGTGAGCCGGCGGGCGGTGCCCGACCTGCCGGCCCCGCCGCCGCCGCGGTGGATGACGATCGTCGCGGCGGTGTTCGGGCTCGGCGCCCTGGCCGTCGGGCTCGTGATCGTCGGGATGATCCTCTGGGTGCAGATGTGCTAGGCCGGGTAACCGGCGTCGTTACCCTCGTGGCGGCGCTCGCCACCGCGCCGGCGCGCGCCCAACGCGCCGAGGCCTGCGAGCGCTGCCACAGCAACCGCGAGTTCCTCGTCCAGGCCGCGGGCGGCGCCGCAGTGGCGGACTCGTTCGTCGTGACGCGCACTTCGCTCGCGCGCGACAAACACGCGGCGATCCCCTGCAGCGGCTGTCACGTGCGCGCGAGCGGCTTCCCGCACCTGCCCAACACCGTGCGGGTGGTCTCCTGCGTCGGGTGCCACATCGCGCAGGACACGCTGTGGCGCAGCGGCGTGCACGGGCCCTACGGCGGGAGCGACGCCCGCGCCACCTGCGTCAACTGCCACGGCAGCCACCACCCGCCGACCGCGGGCTTCATGCACACGGCCGAGGGGCGGGCCGCGATGCGCCGCGCCTGCGAGAACTGCCACGCGCAGGCGGTGCAGACGTCGGAGGTTGGCGTGCACGCCGACTCGGTGGCCTGCATCCAGTGCCACGGCGTGCACGACATGCGCCCCGTGCCGGACCCTGCCACGAAGAGCATCGACATCGCGCTGGCCCGCGCGTGCAGCCGCTGCCACCCGGGCGTCGCGCGGACGTACTGGACCGACATCCACGGCCGCACGGCGCAGGCCCAGGCCCGCGGCGCGCTCCCGCTCGGCGTGGACACCGCGGCGACCTGCATCGCCTGCCACGGGGAGCACGGCATCCGGCGCAGGGACGATCCGACGTGGCGCCTCGCCGTGGCCGACGCGTGCTCGCGCTGCCACCCGCGCTACGGCACGACGTACCGCGACAGCTATCACGGCCAGGCCACGCGCGTCGGCTCGCGCAAGGCGGCGCAGTGCCACAACTGCCACACGCCGCACCACGTGCTGCCGGAGCGCGAGGCGGCCTCGTCGGTCGCCCTGGGCAACGTCGTCGCGACCTGCCGGCAGTGTCACGCGGAGGCGCGCGCCAACTTCGCCGGGTACCAGCCGCACGCCAACCCGCGCAACCGCAGCCAGAACCCGCTGCTGTTCTGGGTCTGGCTGGCGATGAACTCGATTCTGTTCGGCACGATCACGGTCTGGGGTGCGCACGCGGCGATCTGGTTCTTCCGGAACTGGCAGCAGCGCCGCAAGCGCCTCGCGGCGCAGGTCGCGCACGGCGAGCGCGTCCCGATGGACTCGGCCCTGCGCGGCGGGCCGCCCTACGTGTGGCGCTTCAACGTGATCTTCCGGGTCATCCACGCGATGATCGTGGTGACCTTCTTCCTGCTCGTCATCACGGGCCTGCCGCTGCGGTTCAGCTGCACGGCCTGGGCGCCGGGCCTGATGGGCCTGCTGGGCGGGGCCGAGGTCGCGGGCCGGATCCACCGGATCACCGGCCTGTTCATGTTCGGCTACTTCATCATGTACGTGGTGTACCTGGTCGGCGTGCTGGCGCGGTCCCCGCGGAGGCGGGACCTCCTCGTCGGGGCCAACTCGATCGTGTTTCGGAAGCAGGACCTGCGCGACGTCATCGCGATGATGAAGTACTTCTTCGGACGGGGACCGCACCCGCGGTTCGGGCGCTTCAGCTACATGGAGAAGTTCGACTACTTCGCCGAGCTGTGGGGCGTCGGCGCGATCGGGTTCACCGGGCTGATGCTCTGGTTCCCGACGTTCTTCGCGCTGTTCTTCCCGGGCCTCCTGTTCAACATCGCGATCATCATCCACTCGTACGAAGCGATGATCGCGACGGCGTTCATCTTCACGATCCACTTCTTCAACGTGCACCTCAGGCCGGAGAAGTGGCCGCTCGACGGGGTGATGTTCACGGGACGCGCGTCGCTCGAGTACATGAAGGAGGAGCACCCGCTGGTGGCCGAGGCGATCGCGGCGAAGGTGGAGGGCGCGCCGGTCAGCGTCCGCGCCGTGGCCGACCGGCCGGCGCCGCCGCCGCCCGCGTGGATGAACACCTTCGGTGCCTTCGCCGGGCTGCTGCTCCTCGGCATCGGGGTCGTGCTCATCGGCCTGATCCTGTGGGGGTCGCTGTGCTGAGGCGCGGCGCGCGCTTCCTCCTCGGTGCCGTGGCGCTCGCCGCGGCGGGCTGCGGCCTCGGCAAGAACGCGCGCGACCCGCACCGCAACGTCGCGTGCGTCGGATGTCATCGCGGGCCCGAGGCGGACTCCGGCCGGGCGGAGATCACCGCCGCCTCGTGCGACCGGCGCGGCTGCCACCCGGACGCGGGCCCGGACTCGGCGCGGCTCCTGATGGTGACGTTCCGGCACCGCGCGCACGGCACCGCCGCCGGCGCCGCCTCCGTCGCCTGCGCGACGTGCCACACCCACCGGCCCGACTCCGCGGCGATCGTGACCGACACCACGGCGTGCGCGCTCTGCCACTACGGCGACATCGCGAGCCCGCGCCAGCCGAACTGCTCGAGCTGCCACGCGAGCCCGCGCCACACGCGCAGGACGAGCCAGGGCGTGCCGATCCCCCACGCGCAGCTCGACGACGCGCGCATCCCCTGCACCCGCTGCCACTACCAGCTGGTGGACGGCACCCCGGAGGCGGCGTCGCGCCGTTGCGCCGAGTGCCACCGCGACACAACGCTCACCCGGCCGCTTCTCGCCGTGCTCGATTCGCTGCGGCCACGGCGCCTCGTCGCCGCGCGCGACACGGCCACGACGCGGGCGACCGCCGATGCGGCGCGGCGAAGCACGACCGTGGACAGCCTGCACGCGCGGCACCCGGGCTACGGCTGCCTCGCGTGCCACGCGCCGGTGCGGCACCGCATCGTCGCGATGAGCACGTCGGTGGACCTGAACTGCGGCGACTGCCATGCGAGCCGCCACCGCAGGCCGATCCCCGAGGACACGATTCCGACCGCGAAGTGCGCGGACTGCCACGAGACCGTGCATGCCGAGGAGCAGCGCCTCATCCTCGGCCTCCTGCCGGACGAGCCGATCCGGCCGAGCCCGATGTTCATGGGCGGCGTGACCTGCCGGTCGTGTCACGTCGTGCCGGGACAGCCTGGCGTGCGTCCCGGCCAGTCGCTCACGGCCAGCGACGCCGCGTGCACCGGCTGCCACGGGAACCAGTGGGGCGGGTACCTCGCGCGCTGGCGCCGCGGCTACCAGCGGCGGGACCAGTGGGTGTCGCTCTACGTGGAGGCCGCGCTCCGCGCGAGCGGTGACTCGCTCCGGCACCCCGGCGCGCGCGCGAAGGCGCGGCGGGCGCGGACGCTGCTCGCGTTCCTGCGCGAGGCCGGCCCGCTGCACAACCTGCCGGCGTCGGATCGGATCATGCGGGACGCGCTGCGCATGGCCGTGCAGGCGTACGCGGCGGCCGGCATGGCGGCGCCGGCCGCGCCGGAGCTCGGCCCGCCCGTGCAGGCGGGGACGTGCATCTCGTGTCACTATGGAATCGAGGAAGCGGCCGCCGAGCGCGACACGGTCACCGGCCGCCGCTTCACCCACGGCGACCACCTGTTCCGCGCCTATCTGCCGTGCGACGCGTGCCACGCGGTGGGCGCGCCGCCGCCGGGCATCCCCGACACGCTGTGGATCGACACGACGCGCGGCCGCGAGCAGGGCCGCGGCCCGCGAAGGAACTAGCTCACCGCTGGATCAGCACGGCGCGCACCGGCGCGGCATCCATGTCCACGAGCTTGAGCGGCAGGGCGATCAGCTCGTAGGGCCCGTCGGGCACGTTCTCCAGTACCAGCCCCTCGAGGATCACGACGCCGCGCTTCCACAGAGCGTGGTGCGCATCGAGCGTCTTGCTGTCCATCGGGTCCACCGACGGGCCGTCGGTCCCGAACAGCTTGAGGTTGGGCAGTGCCGCGATCTGCGCCGGCGTGGGCGCGCCGCCCACCGCCTTCACCAGCACCCGCTCGGCTTGCGCCGTGGCGAGTCTGGTGAGCGGCAGGACCTCGCACGGCCCGATGCAATGCTCGAGTGGAATGGTGTCGGCCGTCTCGCCCGACATCGAGAAGTGGAACGGCGCGTCCATGTGCGTGCCGGTGTGGCAGCTCATCGTGACCTGGCCCACGTTGCACGAGGCCCCATCGGCCATCGTCCACGTCAGGTCCGAGGAGAACGCGCGATCGCCCGGCCACACCCAGATGCCGGGGGCGACCGGCTGCGAGATGTCGAGGATCCTCACGAGCCGCGGGTCACGCGCAGGGCGGGGCGGTGCTGCGCGAGCGCCGCGATTTCGGCCAGGATCGTGTCCACCTCGTCTACCGTGCTGTAGAAGTGCGGCGAGATGCGGATCCCGGCGTCGGGGCGGTAGTCGATCAGGAAGTCGCGGGCGAGCAGCTCGCGCGAGATCGCCTCGGCGTCGGGCGGGTTCACCGCGACGGTGCCGCCGCGCCGCTCTCCGTGGCGCGGGGTGATGGTCGGCAGCCCAGCCTCGACGAACCCCTCGAGGAGGCGGTCCGTGAGCATCCGCGAGTGGCGGCGGATGTTCGCGACGCCGACTTCGTTGATGATCCGCAGCCCTTCTACCGCAGCGTACAGGCTCGGGATCTGCGGCGTGCCGTTGAGGAACCGCATCGGTCCCGTCGTGCGCTCGAGCGGCGGCGGCGCGAACGTGAAGGGTGCGACGTGCGCCATCCACCCGGTAAGCCGCGGCTCGAGGCGGTCCATCAGGTCCGGCCGCACGTAGAGCCAGCCGTTGCCCGGGCCGCCGCACAGCCACTTGAGGCACCCGCCGACGGCGAAGTCCACGGCCAGTTCCGTCACGTTGACCGGCACCACGCCCGCCGACTGGAAGCAGTCGAGCACGACGTGCGCGCCGACCTTGTGGGCCTGCTCGATTACCGGCCGGATCTCCTGGAGGTAGCTGGTCTTGAACAGCACGTGCGAGGTCGGCACGAGGAGCGTCTCCTCGTCGATCGCGCCCGCGAGCCGCTCGACCGGCACGGTGACGAGGCGCAGCCCCTTCTGTTCGGCGTAGAAGTACATCACCGACGGGAAGTTCCCGTCCTCGCACACGATCTTGTTGCGCTTGCCGCTGGGCTCGAAGCACGACAGCACGATCGCCTCGGCGATCGTGACGTTCTGGTGCATCGTGACCGAGTTCTGGGGCGCGCCGATGATCGGAGCGAGCAGGTTGCCCACGCTCACCGGCATCTCCCACCAGCCCTCTTCCCATGCGCGCACGCCGCGCGTCGCCCACACGTTCGCGTACTCGGCGAGCTTGGAGGCGGTCCCCCGCGGCATCGCGCCGAGCGAGTTCGAGATCAGGTAGGTGGTCGTTGCCAGGATGGGGAACTCCTGGCGCCAGGCGGCGAGGTCGGTGGTCATGGCGCACGGGAGATACGACGAAAGGCAGCCGGGGTCAACGGGGCGGCGGCTGGCGGCTTCGGTGGCTCCGACGGTCCTGAGCGATCTCGGTTCCACGCGTCGGCCGAGCGGGGGGAGTTCAGGATTCGGCGGGCCAAGGGTGCGAAGGACCGCGTCACGGTGCTGGCGCGAACGGCGCGGGGCCCGCTGGAGAGGCACCTGGAGCGGGTCCGGGTGACGGGGCAGATCCGCCGGCACCACGGGCCGGCAGGGTTACCGGATTAGGGCGCGGAGAGTAATGTGGTTGGTGTTGCCCTGTGGGGCGGGCGGGCCGTCCGCAGGTCCAATTCAAGTTAGGCGGACGAAGGGGTTAGATGAGCCAGTACACGGCGGTGATCACGTGGGAGCGCAACGGAGCTGTGTTCACAGACAACCGATACAGCCGAGGGCATCGCTGGAATTTCGATGGTGGGGTCGAGGTCCCCGCCTCGGCTTCCCCGCATGTTGTCCCGCTGCCACTCTCAGTTGCAGCCGCCGTCGATCCTGAGGAGGCGTTCGTCGCGGCCTTGGCCAGTTGCCACATGCTCTGGTTTCTCTCCACTGCTGCCAAGCAGGGCTTTCTGGTCGAGAGTTACCGCGACGAGGCGATAGGAGTGATGGCCAAGAATGCCGATGGCAAGCTGGCCATGACCCAAGTCACGTTGCGCCCAAGAGTGATGTTCGCGGGGGACAAGCGGCCGTCAACGGCCCAGCATGAAGCCATGCACCACGAGGCACACGAGCAGTGCTTCATCGCCACCTCGGTCAAGACGCATGTGCGGTGCGAGGCAGTTGACGTCACAGCCTAAGGAGCAATGTGCTTTTGAGGGACCGTCCAACCACCGCATGCAGGCGACGGCAGGCGGGCCTCCCGCGCTCGCCCATCACCGATGGTCGAGAGCCGCCCGCCGCGCCTGATCCGGAGCGTTAGGCGGCGCGCATGGCCAGACATGTCCCGGTATTGATGCGGCTGCTCCCTGATCGGCTGAAGGCGGCCGTCTGGGCGCGGTGGTATCACCTGCGCGCCGAACGCTGGCAGCACCTCTTTCAGAACGCGCCGCTACGGTTCGCCCCAGGCGTTGCGATGGACTTGGTTCCCGGGGATATCGTATCGGGGTGCATCGCGTTTACGGGGTTCTGGGAGCTTGACCACAGCCGGGAGCTGCGGCGCTTGGCACGGCGCGGCGGCACCATGATCGATGTCGGTGCCAATCTCGGGTATTTCAGCCTCCTGTGGGCGGCCGCGAGCAGTCGAAACAGGTGCGTGGCCTTTGAGGCATCTCCCCGAACGGTCAGCCTGCTCCGCCACAACGTCGCCAAGAACGGCTGTGAGCCCCGCATTCAGCTGTTTCCCCTTGCAGCCGGCAGAGAGAACGGCCGGCTGGACTTCGACTTGGGCCCGCCCGATCAGATGGGATGGGGAGGTCTTGTGGCCGCCAGCACAAGCACCACGGTCCCCGTGGATGTTGTCCGCATCGACGAGGCGCTCGAGCGCGGGGAGCGAATCGCTCTTCTCAAGATCGACTGTGAGGGCGCCGACACCTGGGCGCTAATGGGCTGCGAGGAGTTGCTCAGGAACAGGCTGATCGACTGCATCTGGTTTGAGCAACACAGGCCGCGGATGCGCGCCTTAGGAATTGGCGACCAGGACGCACAAGTCTTTCTGCGGCGCCTCGGCTACCTTCCGAGTCCGCGCAGCGACGCCACGGGCGAGGTTGTCAATTGGTGTGCCGTCCCGGCCTAGGGGACCGCCGCCTAGCCAACTTGAGCGCACCATCGGTGACGTGCCACTAACACGTCATCGCGTATGGCCGCCACGAAGCCGCGCTGACGGCGCGCCTCAAGCGCGTGAAGCTGTCGGGCGCGGCTTGACGTGGGTGCGGGTCGCCTGGACACTATAGCCATCACGCGACGCGGCGCCTTGCGTCCATCGCGGTGTCGCCTGCATCCTGAGTCCTGGTGTCCGACTCCGTGCAGGGACTCCTTGGCTTCGCCCTCATCGCCGGGCTGTTCGTGCTGTACTGGCGGGAACGGCGTCAGCGCCGCCGCGCCGCCGCCGGCGAACCCGGGTCAGTGCCTCCGCTTGCGCCCGTCGAGCCGGCCACTCCGCCGCCGGTCGATGGTGAGGAGGCTGTCGGCCCCTCGCCGCTGCACCGCTCGCCGAACTTCGGCTTCCCGATCCTGCTGTGTTTTCTGCTCTTCCTCACCGCCGGCCACCGGCATGACGGTTGGGGCTACCTCTGGCAGGGGCTCTACCTGGCCGTGGTGGCCGTTGCCGTCTACTCGACGCTCAGCCCGAAGGAGTTCGAGCGGGAGCACGGTCAAGATCCGGAGCGGACGCGCGGGGTTCACATCGTGGTGATGGCGGTGCCGTACGTGCTGTTCCCGGCGGCAGGCTGGGTGATGGTCGTCGTGGCGGGCTGGAATGCCGGAGTGCTGGTGCCCGCGCTGCCGTGGGTGCCGCTGGTGCTGGGCGCGATGCTGGCGGGGCCGCTCGAACGCCTGCAGCGCCGGCGCGGCGGCCCCGGCTGAAGGGACTCAGCGCTGCCCGATCCTGACCCCTGACCGCCGTCTGGCGCGGGACGCCGGGTCGAACGCGACAGAAGCGCTTCAGATTGCGCGGATTCCTCCCATTGACCTGCGACACGGCACGCTAGACTGTTGCGCGAGGGTGGGCGGCCGCGCCGCAGCTAACGCTTGTCTGTTGGGCGGCTGTCGCCACAGGGCATCCCAAGCAAGGAGGTGCTAATGACTTGAGTCAATACATATGTCTGAGTTTGCTGCTGTATGGTCAACCAATTCGCCACTACTCATTGAAAGGAGAAAGAACATGTCCCAGAAA